>NZ_JANLOH010000010.1:0-102050 GCF_025466155.1 Pseudomonas sp. 13B_2.1_Bac1
CCATCATAGCGCCCGATTGAGGTGTCCAAAATCATTAGGCCAGTTCAAGCCCGCTCCCACATTTGGACTGCATTCCGAATGTGGGAGCCGGGTTGTTGGGGGGATTGGCGTGATCCGTTGTGGGAGGTGATCTGGGTTTAGTGCCGAGACCGCGTCGCCGCTTTCGCGAGCAAGCCCGCTCCCACATTTGGACCGCATTCCGAATGTGGGAGCCGGGTTGTTGGGGGGATTGGGGTGATCCGTTGTGGGAGGTGATCTGGGTTTAGTGCCGGGACCGCGTCGCCGCCTTCGCGAGCAAGCCCGCTCCCACATTTGGACTGCATTCCGAATGTGGGAGCCGGGTTGTTGGGGGGATTGGGGTGATCCGTTGTGGGAGGTGATCTGGGTTTAGTGCCGAGACCGCGTCGCCGCTTTCGCGAGCAAGCCCGCTCCCACACTTGGAATGCATTCAAAATGTGGGAGCGGGCTTGCTCGCGAAGAGGCCCGCACCGTCACTTCAAATCACGCGGGCACCCCCGCATCCGCCAACAACCCCACGCCCTCGATTGCGGTGATCGCGCATTGCTCGTCGATGTCCGATGTGTCGCCACTGATCCCGATCGCCCCCAGTACCACCCCCTCTCGATCTCGAATCAATACCCCGCCCGGTGCCGGGACCACGCTGCCCTGCCCCAGGCTGTTCAATGCCGCGATAAACGCCGGGCGCTGCTGCGCGTCCAGTGCCAACAAGCGCGAGCCCTTGCCCAGCGCAATCGCGCCCCAGGCCTTGCCGATGGCGATCTGCGGGCGCAGCAGGCTGGCGCCGTCTTCGCGTTGCAGGGTGATCAAGTGGCCGCCACTGTCGAGGACCGCGATGGTCAGCGGCGCCGTCGACAGCGTGCGCCCTGCGTTGAGGGCCTGACTGGCGAGCTGGGTGGCGATTTTCAAGGTTAAAGCGCTCATGGTGCCGTCCTTCTTTTGTTATTGGGAAAGCGGTGGAGGTCTGTCTGATCAGATGCTCGATCAAACAAATAGAACACAATGACAATTAATTTTGTATACAATAATTTCGCACAAACACTCCATACGTCGAAAAAATGCCTTCCGCCGAACGCAAAGGGCCGCGAACAAAATGGATTGACCTGCGCCGCTCGCCGTGAATACACTTTATCCAGACACCACTTGTATACAATTACAAAACGCAAGAGGCACCAAAATCATGAGCAAAATGAGAGCAATCGAAGCCGCCGTCCTGGTGATGCGCCGTGAAGGCGTGGACACCGCCTTCGGTATCCCTGGCGCCGCGATCAACCCGCTGTATTCGGCCTTGCAGAAGGTCGGTGGCATCGATCACGTCCTTGCTCGCCACGTTGAAGGCGCCTCGCACATGGCCGAGGGTTACACCCGCACCAAGGCCGGTAATATCGGCGTGTGCATCGGCACTTCGGGCCCGGCGGGCACCGACATGGTCACCGGCCTCTACAGCGCTTCGGCGGACTCGATCCCGATCCTGTGCATCACCGGCCAAGCCCCGCGTGCACGGATGCACAAGGAAGACTTCCAGGCCGTCGACATCACCAGCATCGTCAAGCCCGTGACCAAGTGGGCGACCACCGTGCTCGAACCTGGCCAGGTGCCCTACGCGTTCCAGAAAGCCTTCTACGAAATGCGCTCCGGCCGCCCAGGCCCAGTGTTGATCGACCTGCCGTTCGACGTGCAGATGGCCGAGATCGAATTCGACATCGACGCCTACCAGCCGCTGCCCCTGGCCAAGCCGCTGGCAACCCGCATCCAGGTAGAAAAGGCCCTGGCCCTGCTCGATGCCGCTGAGCGGCCGTTGCTGGTCAGCGGCGGTGGCGTGATCAATGCCGACGCCAGCGAACTGCTGGTGGAGTTCGCCGAGCTCACTGGTATCCCGGTGATCCCGACCCTGATGGGCTGGGGCACCATCCCCGACGACCACCCGCTGATGGTCGGCATGGTCGGCCTGCAAACGTCCCACCGCTATGGCAACGCGACGATGCTCAAGTCGGACGTGGTGCTCGGCATCGGCAACCGCTGGGCCAACCGCCACACCGGTTCGGTGGAGGTCTACACCGAAGGCCGCAAGTTCATTCACGTCGACATCGAGCCGACGCAGATTGGCCGCGTGTTCACCCCGGACCTGGGCATCGTCTCCGACGCCGGTTCCGCGCTGACCCTGTTCATTGAGGTGGCGCGCGAGTGGAAAGCCGCCGGCAAGCTCAAGGACCGCAGCGCCTGGCTGCATGATTGCCAGCAGCGCAAGGCCACCCTGCAGCGCAAGACCCACTTCGACGCGGTGCCGGTCAAGCCGCAACGGGTGTACGAAGAGATGAACCAGGTGTTCGGCAAAGACACCTGCTACGTCAGCACCATCGGCCTGTCGCAGATTGCCGGCGCGCAATTCCTCCACGTGTACAAGCCGCGCCACTGGATCAACTGCGGCCAGGCCGGCCCGTTGGGCTGGACCATCCCCGCAGCGCTCGGCGTGGTCAAGGCCGACCCGAGCCGCAAGGTGGTGGCGTTGTCCGGCGACTATGACTTCCAGTTCATGATCGAAGAGCTGGCGGTGGGCGCGCAATTCAAGCTGCCGTACATCCACGTGGTGGTGAACAACTCCTACCTGGGGCTGATCCGCCAGGCCCAGCGCGGTTTTGAAATGGACTACTGCGTCCAGCTGTCCTTCGACAACCTCAACGCCCCGGAGCTCAACGGTTATGGCGTCGACCACGTCGCCGTCGCCGAAGGCCTGGGTTGCAAGGCCCTGCGCGTGTTCGAGCCGGGCCAGATCCAGCCGGCCCTGCGCAAGGCGCAGGAGATGATCGAGGAATTCAAGGTGCCGGTGATCGTCGAGATCATCCTGGAGCGCGTGACCAATATTTCCATGGGCACCGAGATCAACGCCGTCAACGAATTCGAAGATCTGGCCCTGGTCGGCAACGATGCGCCGACTGCCATTTCCCTGCTCGATTAAGGAGAACCCTATGCCGCGCTTTGCCGCCAACCTGTCCATGCTGTTTACCGAGCAGGACTTTCTCGCCCGCTTCAAAGCCGCCGCCGAGGCCGGTTTCGAAGGGGTCGAGTACCTGTTCCCGTATGAGTTCAGCTCCGCCGAAATCAAGGCACAACTCGATGCCCATGGCCTGACCCAAGTGCTGTTCAACCTGCCGGCCGGTGATTGGGCCAAGGGCGAGCGCGGCCTGGCGTGCCACCCGGATCGGGTCGAGGAGTTCCGCGCCGGGGTCAACCTGGCCATCGCCTACGCCGAGGTGCTGGGCAATACCCAGATCAACTGCCTGGCGGGGATCCGGCCTGCCGGTATCGATGACGCAACCCTGGAAAAGACGTTCGTCGCCAACCTCAAGTACGCGGCCGACAAGCTGCAAGCGGTGGGCATCAAGCTGGTGATGGAAGCCATCAACACCCGCGACATCCCCGGCTTCTACCTCAACAACACCGCGCAGGCCCTGTCGATTCGCGAGCAAGTGGGCAGCGCCAACCTGTTCCTGCAATACGACATCTATCACATGCAAATCATGGAAGGCGACCTGGCCCGCACAATGGCCGCGCACCTGGGCGAGATCAACCATATCCAGCTGGCGGACAACCCCGGGCGCAATGAGCCGGGTACTGGCGAGATCAACTATCGCTTCCTGTTCGAGCATCTGGACCGCATCGGTTACTCGGGCTGGGTCGGCTGTGAATACAAGCCGCTGACCACCACCGAAGCGGGTTTGGGCTGGCTCAAAACCCACAACGCGATCTGATTGAACAACACAAAACCAATGTGAAAGCAGGGCTTGTGTGGGAGCTGGCTTGCCTGCGATGCAGGCAACTCGGTCTCTCAGTTAAACCGAGGTAATGCCATCGCAGGCAAGCCAGCTCCCACAAAAAGCAGCTCTCACATCGAATAAAGAGAGGATTTTCGTCATGGCTAAAATCGGATTCATCGGCACCGGCATCATGGGCCAACCCATGGCCGCCAACCTGCAAAAAGCAGGCCACCAACTGTTTCTCTCCGAGCATCATGGCAAGGCGCCGGCCGAGCTGATCGGCGCGGGTGCCATCGCGTTGGCCAACCCGCAGCAAGTCGCCCAGGAAGCCGAGTTCATCATCGTCATGGTGCCCGACACCCCGCAGGTCGATGACGTGCTGTTCCGCGCCGACGGTGTCGCCGCCGGCCTGTCACCCAACAAGGTGGTGATCGACATGAGTTCGATCTCCCCCACCGCCACCAAGGCGTTCGCCGCCAAGATCAACCAGACCGGCGCGCAGTACCTGGATGCGCCAGTGTCCGGCGGTGAAGTCGGCGCCAAGGCCGGCACCCTGAGCATCATGGTCGGTGGCGAGCCGCAGACCTTCGAACGCGCCCTGGCCCTGTTCCAGAGCATGGGCAAGAACATCACCCTGGTGGGTGGCAATGGCGATGGCCAGACGGCCAAGGTGGCTAACCAGATCATCGTCGCGCTGAATATCCAGGCGGTGGCCGAAGCGCTGCTGTTCGCCTCGAAGAACGGCGCCGACCCGGCCAAGGTGCGTGAAGCGCTGATGGGCGGCTTTGCCTCCTCGAAGATCCTCGAAGTGCATGGCGAGCGCATGATCAAGGGCACCTTCGATCCGGGCTTCCGCATCAACCTGCACCAGAAGGACCTGAACCTGGCCCTTGCCGGTGCCAAGGAGCTGGGGATCAACCTGCCGAACACCGCTGGCACCCAACAGGTGTTCAGCACCTGCACGGCGATCGGCGGCGGCAACTGGGACCATTCGGCGCTGATCAAGGGGCTGGAGCATATGGCGAATTTTTCGATTCGCGATAAGTAACCCACCCCGCTTCCACCTTTGAGTGCGGTCGAATGTGGGAGCGGGCTTGCTCGCGAAAGCGGTGTATCAGTCAGCATGGATGTTGAATGTCAGAACGCATTCGCGAGCAAGCCCGCTCCCACATTTGATCGCATTCCAGCCTGGAATTGATGCCCCCCTAATAACAAGAATCCCCCGGGAGCCCGCTTATGTCGGTCGATCCGCAACACCTGCTTCGCGCGCTGTTTGCCACAGCCATCGACGCCGCCCACCCCCGGCAAGTCCTCGAACCTTATCTGCCCACCGACCGCAGCGGCCGAGTGATCGTGATCGGCGCCGGCAAAGCCGCCGCCGCCATGGCGCTGGTGGTGGAAAACGCCTGGCAGGGCGAAGTCTCCGGCCTGGTGGTCACGCGCTACGGCCACGGCGCGCCGTGCAAGAAAATCGAAGTGGTCGAGGCCGCCCACCCGGTCCCCGATGCCGCCGGCCTCGCCGTGGCCAAACGCGTGCTGGCATTGATCAGCAACCTGACTGAAGACGACCGCGTGATCTTCCTGCTGTCTGGCGGCGGCTCTGCACTGCTCGCCCTGCCCGCCGAGGGCGTCACCCTGGCCGACAAGCAAGCCATCAACAAAGCCCTGCTCAAATCCGGCGCCACCATTGGCGAGATGAATTGCGTGCGCAAGCACCTCTCGGCGATCAAGGGCGGCCGACTGGCCAAGGCGGCCTGGCCGGCGACGGTCTACACCTATGCGATTTCCGATGTGCCGGGTGACCAGGCCACGGTGATTGCTTCCGGCCCCACCGTTGGCGACCCGAGCACGTCGCAACAGGCGCTGGCGATCCTCAAGCGCTACGGCATCGACGCCCCCGCCTCGGTACGCAGCTGGTTGCAGAACCCGGCCTCGGAAACCGTCAAGCCCGGTGACCCGGCACTCGCGCGCAGCCACTTCCAATTGATCGCGCGCCCGCAGCAATCCCTCGAAGCGGTCGCGGTGAAAGTCCGCCAGGCCGGGTTCAGCCCGCTGATCCTCGGCGACCTTGAAGGCGAAGCGCGGGACGTGGCCAAGGTGCACGCCGGCATCGCCCGACAAATCGTGCAGCATGGCCAGCCACTGGCGGCGCCCTGCGTGATCCTCTCCGGTGGCGAAACCACCGTCACCGTGCGCGGCAATGGCCGTGGCGGGCGCAATGCCGAATTCCTGCTGAGCCTGACCGACAGCCTCAAGGGCTTGCCGGGCGTGTACGCCCTGGCCGGTGACACCGACGGCATCGACGGCTCCGAAGACAACGCCGGCGCCATCATGACCCCCTGCAGCTATGCCCGCGCCGAGGCCTTGGGCCTGTCGGCCAGCGACGAGCTGGATAACAACAACGGCTACGGCTATTTCGCCGCGCTCGAGGGCTTGATCGTCACCGAACCGACGCGCACCAACGTCAATGATTTCCGCGCCATCCTGATCCTTGAGACTGCCAAACATGACGCCTGACAAGAAGGTCAAAATCCTCGCCACCCTGGGCCCGGCCACCGACGGTATCGATGATATCCGCGAGCTGGTGGAGGCCGGCGTGAATATCTTCCGCCTCAACTTCAGCCACGGCGAGCACGCCGATCACGCCCAGCGCTACCAGTGGATTCGCCAGGTCGAGCGCCAGCTGAACTACCCGCTGGGCATCCTCATGGACCTGCAAGGACCGAAGCTGCGGGTCGGGCGCTTTGCCGAAGGCAAGGTGCAATTGGTGCGTGGCCAGGCCCTGCGCCTGGACCTGGACCCCACACCGGGCGACCAGCGTCGTATCAACCTGCCGCACCCGGAAATCATCGCGGCGCTGGAGCCCGGCATGGACCTGTTGCTGGATGACGGCAAATTGCGCCTGCGGGTCATCACCAAGCATGCGGATGCCATCGACACCACGGTGCTGAATGGCGGCGAATTGTCCGACCGCAAAGGTGTGAATGTCCCACAAGCGCTGCTGGAACTCAGCCCGCTCACCGCCAAGGATCGCCGCGACCTGAGCTTCGGCCTGGAGCTGGGTGTGGACTGGGTGGCGCTGTCGTTCGTGCAACGCCCGGAAGACATCCGCGAAGCCCGTGAGTTGATCGGCGACAAAGCGTTCCTGATGGCCAAGATCGAGAAGCCCTCGGCCGTGCAGCGCCTGCAGGAAATCGCCGAGCTGAGCGACGCGATCATGGTGGCCAGGGGCGACCTGGGTGTGGAAGTGCCCGCCGAGAGCGTGCCGCAGATCCAGAAAGACATCATCAGCACCTGCCGCCAGTTGGGTAAGCCGGTGGTGGTGGCCACGCAGATGCTCGAGTCCATGCGTTTCTCCCCGGCACCGACTCGCGCCGAAGTCACCGATGTCGCCAACGCCGTGGCCGAAGGCGCCGATGCGGTGATGCTGTCGGCGGAAACCGCGTCCGGCGAGTACCCCCTGGAAGCCGTGCAGATGATGAGCAAGATCATCCGCCAGGTCGAAAACGGCCCGGACTACCAGACGCAACTGGACGTCAGCCGGCCCAAGGCGGACGCCACGGTGTCGGACGCCATCAGCTGTGCGATCCGGCGGATCAGCAGCATCCTGCCGGTGGCGGTGCTGGTGAACTACAGCGAGTCCGGCAGCTCCAGCCTGCGCGCGGCGCGGGAACGGCCGGTGGCGCCGATCCTCAACCTCACGCCGAACCTCTCCACTGCGCGCCGCTTGAGCGTGGCGTGGGGCGTGCATTCGGTGGTCAATGATCGGCTGCGTCAGGTCGATGAAGTGTGTTCGACCGCACTGGAGATCGCCCAGGCCCAGGGGATGGCGCAGCGCGGGGATACGTTGGTGATTACCGCGGGAGTGCCGTTCGGGCAACCGGGGTCAACCAATTCGCTGCGTATCGAGACGTTGATCTAGCGTCTGTCCAGGCCTCATCGCGGGCAAGCCCGGCGCCCACATTTTGATTGGTGAACCGATTCAAATGTGAAGCTGGCTTGCCGGCGATTGGGGGCAACTCGGTCCCTCAGACTCACCCACCATGCCCAACCAATCCTGCCCCGACTGGGCCGAAGCCTTGCTCAACGGCTTCAGCCAGATCTTCCTGCAGCGCCATCCTCTATGTGGCCTGCTGTGCCTGCTGGCCATCCTGATCGGCGCCCCGGCCCTGCTCGGTGGGGCGTTGCTGGGAGGCGTCGCCGGTTTGCTCACGGCCCAGCGCCGGGGTTATCCCAAGGCCGAACGCCAGGCCGGCCTGTATAGCTACAACGGCGTATTGCTGGGCTTGCTGATCAGCCAGCACTTTGCCTGGTCAGCCGTGCTGCCACCGCTGATCCTCGCGTGCGGCGGCTTGAGCGCGATGCTCACGCGACAATGGCTCAAACACGCAACCCGCCCCGATGACCTGCCCGCCTACACCGCGCCGTTTGTCGGCCTGGGCTGGCTGTTACTGGGCAGCGTGCCGCCGAGCACGTTTGCACTCGGCGAAGCCGACACCCTGGCCATCCTGGCCGCGCCCTTTACCGGGCTCGCGCAAATCATGCTGCTCGACCAGCCCCTGGCCGGTGCGCTGATCGCGCTTGGCCTGTGGCTGGCCAACCGGCGCGCCGCCCTCTGGGCCTTGACCGGCGCCCTCTGCGGAGTGCTGATCGCGCTGCTGCTCGATGAGACCGCCAGCGCCCTGCTCGGCCTGCACAGCTACAACCCCGCGCTGGCGGCCCTGGCCCTGTGCCAGACGCGCCGCCAAGCCTGGCAACCGCTGCTCGGCATCCTGCTGGCAATCGTCCTCACCCCAGGCTTTGCCGCCCTGCACCTGCCGGCGTTGACCGCCCCGTTCATCCTCGCGTGCTGGCTGGTGCGTGCCGGTCGCCGGATGCTGGGTAAACCCCGCATGGACAGCCCCTTCGAATCCCCCTAGGCTTGCTCGATATTCGATTCAGGCGGGCTTTATGGACAGCAACAACGACTGGCGTCAGCGGCTCTACGTCATGGTTTTCCAAAGCGACACAGCGGCCGGCCGGCGCTTCGACAGCACCTTGCTGCTGATCATCCTCGCCAGCCTGGTGATTGTGATCCTCGACAGTATCCAGACCGTCCACGATAACTACGCCGACGTGCTGGCCTACATCGAGTGGGGCTTCACCATCATTTTCGCCATCGAGTACGGCCTGCGCCTGTACTGCTCGCCCAAGCCGCTGCGCTATGCCTTCAGCTTCTATGGGCTGGTGGATTTGCTCGCCATCGTCCCTGGCATCCTCGCGCTGTATTACAGCGACGCCCAGTACCTGCTGATCATCCGCATCATCCGGATGCTGCGGATCTTCCGCGTGCTCAAGCTCAGCCCTTACCTCAAGCAGGCCAATTACCTGATGGCCGCGCTGCGCGGCAGCAAGCAGAAGATCGTGGTGTTCCTGGTCAGCGTGTGCACCCTGGTCACCGTATTCGGCACCTTGATGTACGTGATCGAAGGCCCGGAACACGGGTTTACCAGCATTCCCAAGGGCATCTATTGGGCGATCGTGACCCTGACCACCGTGGGCTTTGGCGATATCGTGCCCAAGACTCCGCTGGGCCAGGTGATTTCGTCACTGGTGATGATCACCGGTTACTCGATCATCGCCGTGCCGACGGGGATTTTTACCGCCGAACTGGCCAGTGCCATGCGCGGTGAGCAACTGCAAACCGACTGCCCGGTGTGCAACAAGAACAGCCACGAGCCCAACGCGGCGTTCTGCTCGCGCTGTGGCAATGCGCTGTTTAAGAAAGTGGAATAAGCAAAGTGCGTTTTAATCTTTAAACGTCTATGCAGGCCCAGCTATAGTCGCTGGCAAAATGCCCTCACTCAATCGATAACCTTCTCGAACAACAAGGAATGAGCAGTGAAAAAACTCGTTAGCGCCTCTCTACTGGCCGCCGGCCTTGCCCTGGCGGGCGCCGTCCAGGCAGCCCCGGTCACTCTGCTCAACGTCTCGTATGACGTGATGCGCGACTTCTACAAGGACTACAACGCCGCCTTCCAGAAACACTGGGACGCCGAGCACCCGAACGACAAGCTGACCCTGCAGATGTCCTTCGGCGGCTCCAGTAAACAAGCGCGCTCGGTGATCGACGGCCTGCCGGCTGACGTGATCACCATGAACATGGCCACCGACATCAACGCCCTGGCCGACAATGGCAAGCTGGTGCCGGACAACTGGGTCACGCGCCTGCCGAACAACAGCGCGCCGTTCACCTCCGCCACGGTGTTTATCGTGCGCAAGGGCAATCCCAAAGCCCTGAAAGACTGGCCGGATCTGTTGAAAGACGGCGTGCAAGTGATCGTGCCCAACCCGAAGACTTCCGGTAACGGCCGCTACACCTACCTGTCGGCCTGGGGCTATGTGCTGAAAAACGGCGGCGACGAGAACAAGGCCAAGGCCTTTGTCGGCAAGCTGTTCAAGCAGGCACCTGTGCTGGACACCGGTGGCCGCGCCGCGACCACCACGTTCATGACCAACCAGATCGGCGACGTGCTGGTGACCTTTGAAAACGAAGCAGAAATGATCGCCCGCGAATTCGGCCGTGATCAGTTCGAAGTGATCTACCCAAGCGTCTCTGCCGAAGCCGAGCCGCCGGTGTCGGTGGTCGACAAAGTGGTCGAGAAGAAAGGCACCCGCGCGGCCGCCGAAGACTACCTGAAGTACCTGTGGTCGCCGGAAGGCCAGGAAATCGCCGCCAACAACTACCTGCGTCCACGCGACGCGAAGGTACTGGCCAAGTACACCGACCGCTTCCCGAAAGTCGAATTCCTCTCGGTAGAGAAGACCTTCGGCGACTGGCGCACCGTGCAGAAAACCCACTTCAATGATGGCGGTGTTTTCGACCAGATCTACAGCGGTCAATAACTGAACAAACGCAGCCCCGTGTGGGAGCTGGCTGGCCTGCGATGCAGACACCTCGACGTATCAGGCATACCGAGGTGATGCTATCGCAGGCCAGCCAGCGCCTGCATTGGGGGATGCGCCTGGCTCTTACATCGGCGGTGTCACGCCATCCTTGCCGGCCGAGATAGCCTGCGCCGTCACTGTCCCGTCCGCGTCCTTCGCCGCAAACATCACCACCTTCACCCCCGGCTTGAGCAAGCTGCGGTCGCCTGGCTCCAGGTTGACGATCGGCACATCATCCGGCACCACGATCTTCTGCTCGCCCCCTTTGTATTTGACGGTCAACGTCCGCCCGTTGCTGACCACCAGGTCGCCGACCGTGCCGTTGGTCATGCTGCTGCCTTCTTTGAGGTCGAACGCCCGGTGCCCGTCGCCCGTGCCGGCCATCGCCGGCGGGAACACATGCACTTCGAGGGCAGTCAGGGTGCCGTCGGCGTTGGGCATGGCGGCCGAGCCGATGTAGCTGCCGGGCTTGATCTCGTCGATCTTCGCCAGCGTTACGGCACGGACCTGGGTGTCTTTTGTCAGGTGCACGGTGACGTCTTCACCACTGTTGACCTTGACGTGCATCGCGTCGCCGTCGATCGCCGTGATGGCGCCACGCACACCCACGCGTGGGGTATCGGCCGCGTTCGCCAGGCCGACAGCCATGGCGGCGGCAAGGGTGGAAGCCAGGAGCATCTTGTTCAACGTGATCTTCATCGCAATGGATTTCCTGTTTCGGCAGTTGTGTCTGAATGTATCATTGCCGTTCGACGCGAAAGTTAACGTTTCAGTCATTAATTCCCGGCATGAGTGTTATCACCACCAGCGGCCTACTCGCCGTCGCACCTTGTCTCTACTCTCGCTCGCCTACTTCCTCCGCTTTTATGAGAACACCATGAACGCTACCTCACACCCTACAACCACCATGACCCGCGCGATGGTGATGCTGTTTGCGTTCTGCTGCGGCGCCATCGTCGCCAACATCTACTACGCGCAGCCGATCATCGAACTGATCGCGCCGGACATCGGCCTCACCCCGGCGATGGCCAGCCTGATCGTGTCCCTGACGCAAATCGGTTATGCCCTCGGCCTGTTTTTCCTGGTACCGCTGGGCGACCTGCTGGAAAACCGCAAGCTGATGATCACCACCACCGTGGTGGCCATTGCGAGCCTGCTGGGCGCGGCCTTCACCGAGCAGCCGAACCTGTTCCTGCTGGTGTCGTTACTGATCGGCTTCAGTTCGGTGTCGGTGCAAATCCTGATCCCGCTGGCCGCCCACCTGGCACCCGCCGAATCCCGTGGCCGGGTGGTGGGCAGCATCATGGGCGGGCTGCTGCTCGGCATTCTGCTGGCGCGGCCGGTGTCCAGCGTGGTCGCGGACCACTTCGGCTGGCGGGCGATGTTCATGGCGGCGGCCGCGTTGATGGCGTTCATCAGCGTGGTGCTGATGCTGACCATCCCCAAGCGCCAGCCTGACCACAGCGCCAGCTATGGCCAATTGCTCGGCTCGCTCGGCACCTTGTTGCGTGAACAACCCCTGCTGCGCCAACGTGCGTTCTACCAGGGCTGCATGTTTGCCACCTTCAGCCTGTTCTGGACCGCCGCACCGCTGGAGCTGGCGCGCAATCATGGCCTGAGCCAAAGTGAGATCGCGTTGTTCGCACTGGTCGGTGCCCTGGGTGCCATCGCTGCGCCCATCGCCGGCCGCCTGGCCGATGCCGGTCACACTCACCGCGCCTCACTGCTGGCCATGCTGTTTGCCGTGCTGAGCTTCCTGCCAGCCTTCGTGCACCCGCTGTATAGCGTGATCGGCCTGGCGGTGACCGGCGTGGTCCTGGACTTCTGCGTGCAGATGAACATGGTCCTCGGCCAACGCGCGATCTATGCCCTCGACGCCAACAGCCGCAGCCGCCTCAACGCGTTGTACATGACCAGCATCTTCATCGGCGGCGCCTTCGGCTCGGCGATTGCCAGCAGCGTCTACGAGCACGGTGGCTGGCTGGGCGTGATGCTGGTGGGCAGTGCGTTCCCGCTGGTGGCGCTGTTGCGCTTCCTGAGCGCTTCGCGCCAGGCCACGGTCGCCACGGCCTGATCGCCCCTAAGAGCGCACCAGCTTCTCCAAGGCCGCGTCCGCCAGGAATGACGAGCGGCTCTTGACCTTGTGCTCGCGCACATAACGGTCGATGCGCTGGATGACATAACCGGGCAAGGTCACGTTGACCTTCTCGGTCTTGCCCAGATAGGGCGAGATGTCCAGCTCGAGCATGCCCCAGCCCATCCCGGCGTAGTCTTCATGGGCGTGATGATTGGCCACCGACGTGGGCATCGGAATCGGCCCACCTTCGGCGGCGATTTCTTGCAGCATGATGTGCGCGACTTCCACGGCGGCGTTGTACGCCTCTTCGAAACTGTCCCCGGCGGTGACCGCGCCTGGAATATCGGGGATCTGAATACCGGTGGCGGTAAAGTCATCGCCCCATTCGATACAGATTGGGTATTGCATGAATGCTCTCCTTAAAACTGAAACAGCCCGGCGCGTTTCCTGATGCTTCTGACGGTGCCCTGCGGCAGGTCCTTCTTGGGGTGCGGCACCGGGATCGTGTACGGGTTATAGCGGTGAGTAAAAATGTGATGACTGCCCGTGACCCGATCCAGCACCCAACCCGCCTCTTGCAGCTCCTTGATCAATAGCCTGCTTTGCACCGCAGCCTCCTTGGCTTGGTCGGAATAAAAGTAACCCTAGAGTTACCTTTACTCAAGCACAGAATCGGGGATCCCGACTGGCGGCTGTTTTACCGAATGTTGGTATTACACGCATTCATTCCTTCGACGCATGAATCCTATGCCCGGCAGCCCGCTTCTACCCGCGCACCGCCGCGCCCATCATCCCCTCCAGCCAAGCCGGCTCATCTCCCGAGGGACTACCGCCATGACACTTCAAGCCACACTTGATGCCTTCCGCGCTGACTTCAAAGCGGGCAAGCCGCCCTATAACGCACCCGCGCATATCCATCCGATCATGGAGCGCGCCACCGCCGAGCTGATCGCCAGCGGTGCAGCACAACGTGCCCTCAAGGTGGGAGACAAAGCGCCCCTGTTCAGCCTCAAGGACGCCGACGGCAACGCGGTGTCCTCGGCCAGGCTGCTGGCCCAGGGGCCGCTGGTGCTGACGTTCTACCGAGGCGTGTGGTGCCCGTACTGCACGATGGAACTGCAGGCGTTGCAGGCGTTTCTGCCGACCCTGAAGGCGGCCGGCGCCCAGTTGCTGGCCCTGTCGCCGCAAACGGCCGCCAACAGCCGCAAATCCACGCGCATTGCCGCGCTGGGGTTCCCGATCCTCAGTGACACCCACAACGACGTCGCCGATGCGTTCGGGCTGCGCTTTCAATTGCCGGATTATTTGATCGAACTCTACAAGGCGCTGGGCAACAACCTGCCGCTGATCAACGACGATCCGGCCTGGACACTGCCCATGCCCGCCCGCTATGTGATCGGCCAGGACAGCGTGATTCGTTACGCCGAGGTCAACCCGGATTACACTCAACGCCCGGAACCCTCGGCGCTGCTCGACGCCCTCACCCGATAACCCAAGGACACCCGATGGACCGTCTTACCGCCATGGAAACTTTCGTTCACGTTGTCGAAACCGGTTCGTTCTCGGCCGCTGCCAAGCGCCTGGGCATCGGCCAGCCCGCCGTGTCCAAGAGCATCGCGCAATTGGAAGCACGCCTGGCGGTGCGCCTGGTGTTGCGTTCGACCCGTGGCCTTACGCCCACCGAGGCTGGCCTGGCGTTTTTCGAGAAAGCCCGGCGCGCCATCGACGAAGCCAACGAGGCCGACGACGCCGCCCGGGGAGCCGGCGCCGGGCTGTCGGGCAACCTGCGTATCAGCGCAGCGGTGACCTTCGCCCGCATGCATATCATTCCGCACCTGGGCGGTTTCCTGGAGCAGTACCCGGGGGTGAATGTCGACGTGGTGCTCGATGACCGCACGCTCAATCTGGTGGAAGAAGGCATCGACGTCGCCCTGCGCATGGGCAACCTGGATGACTCCAGCCTCACGGCGCGCAAGATCGGTGAATCACCCTGCGTGATCCTCGGCACGCCGGCCTACTTCGAACGCTTCGGCGAGCCCGCCACCCCGGCGGACTTGCTGCAGCACCAGGCGATCATCTACACCCGAGGCGAAGGCTCGCACTGGAACTTTACCCAAGGCGACACGCATTACCCGCTCGTTGCCCATGGCCGCGTGCGCGTGACGGCGGCGGAAGGCGTGCGCGCCGCCGTACTGAGCCATCTGGGCCTGACGCTCTCTTCCAGCTGGATGTTCGCGCCGGAGCTGGCCAGCGGCGAGGTCAAGCGCGTGCTGGCCGACTGGCACTTGCCGCCCCGGGATTTGTGGGCAGTGTTCCCCACCGGCCGGATGGCGAGCGCCAAGGCACGCGCGTTTGTGGAGTATGTCGAAGCGCTGATCAACGCCTGACAACGTTCAGCACCAACTGCAGCAAGGTCGATAGCGCCGTGGCGAGCATTTCGCTTAACACTGAGACCATGCCTGCCGTCGGATCAAGCGGTGCCGGTAGCGGTGGTGCGGGGACGGGTGCTGGCGACGGCGCCGGTACTGGTGCTGGCACGACCTTCGGCACCGTTTGCCCCTGCCACAGCACATCCCCCGGCTTGATCTGGCCGATGCTCTTGAGCATGAAGCCGGCATTGCCCGTGCCCTTCAGGTCGATCTCCAGGCTTGAACGACCCGTGGCAGCGTCATGCTTGAGCACAGCCTCCCCGGCCCGGCCACTGAACCGGTCAGTAAACACCAGGGCGCCGACCCCCGCCTCTCTCAAGGCGCCCGAGACATCGAGCCTGTCGACCCCGGTGGTGAAGTCCTCGATCACGTCCGGCTGCTGCGGTGTGGAGTCACTGGCCTTGTCGTAGATAAACGTATCCGCGCCCCCACCGCCGCGCAATGTGTCGGCCCCCGCACCGCCCTTGAGGCGATTTTTCGCGTCATTGCCCGTCAACACATCCCGTCCGGCACCGCCGATGGCGTTCTCAACCGTACAGCCTTTGGCGATGGAGACATTGCCCTTCAAGCCACCCACATCGGAAAACGACTCGGCCTTCAGGCTGATGTTCTGGTTCTGGGCAAACCCGGAAAAATCCAGGGTATCGTCCCCCCCGCCATCCCAGACGCAGAAGATGGGTTTGTCCGTGGCGCTCTTGAGGGTCATAGCTTCGCGCTCGGTATTGGAGTTGAAGCCATAGGTGGTGTCGGTCTTGCGGGTCTGGTGATTGGCCCCATACAGCCGCTGCACCGCGGCAATGTCATCCATCATCGGCGCGCTGGGGTTGGAGTGGCGAAAATCATGACCGGCCTGATGCTTTTCGGACCAGTAGCTCATGACACTGCGCGCCTTGGTGTCACCGGCATACACAGCGCCATTGTCATAATTGGAACCACCGCCATTGTAGTTACCCGGATGCTGCAGGCCGATGGCGTGTCCGATTTCATGCACGGCGGTGAGCGAAAAGTGGCTGTCCAGCCCCGGTGAACTGCCTGATTTCAGTGTGCCAATCGTTGCGGTGGTACTGCTGGTGGCGCGCGTGGGTGAGATGGCGACGCCACGGTCTCCACGTGGGTTGTTCTTGACGTGAACCGTGCAGTCCGCACCTGCTGCCTGCTCCCTGAAACTGATATTGGCCACGTCCTGCCAGGACTGGGCGGCCTGGCGCACACGTTGCTGCTGCACAGCAGAGAAAGTGGGATCGACGGTGTAGGAAAGATCTATCTTGTTGTCGTTATTGCGGTCGTGAAAGTGCAGGTTGTCGCGGGTGATGTGCTTGCCCGCCTGGTCGGTGGTGTAGGTCGGCTTGCCGCTGGCGCCCACGCCAAACGGCCCGGGATCGGCAAGCGGCAAGGTTTGCTGTGGGGGTGTACGCGATAAAGACTCAGAACTGATCATGGGAATTTGCGCTCTTTCTAGAGGATAAATGAGCCAGACACGTGAGCATCGGCCGATTGAATTTCCCTGCAAAAATGAGTGCGCAACAGCCTTTATTTAGTTCGTCTTGCAACAGCGCGGCGTGGGGCAACACCTGCTAAAACACGCGAAAAAACACTTGCACTTCAAAAAACCAGACACACATGGGCGAAGCTGAAAACCTGTTGATTCCACGCGATAAAAATATATACCCACACAATTGACCGGCGCCCACTGCTTCAAAGCCGCCCTGACACGGATACATTCGCTCAACTTTTTCATGGTGGTTTTCCCGTGGGTCAGGACCTTGCCGCTTGACCGGCGCCCGCGCTAAAGCACCCGGCCATCCCACCCCACGGTCACATGCCGTGGCAACTCGCGCCGATGTTCCAGCAGCCATGCATCCAGCGTATGCCCCACATGGGTCAGTACCCCCAACTGCGCACCGGTGTCGGCAATACTCTGCAACGCCAGCGTCAGGTCATTGTGATTGCGCGGAGCTTGCGGCTGCGGCGGCATGGAGCAATCCAGCACCAGCACATCCAGCGGCTCGCGTTGCAACCAGGCCAGCGTGGCAGGTGGCAGGCCGACGGTGTCGGTGAGGTAGGCGATGCGGCGCCCCTCGCCTTCCAGCAGGTAACCCAGGGTCAGCCTGGAATGTTGCAACGGCAACGCGGTAACGCTCAGCGCGCCGAACTGCCGGGTTTCGAACGCGGCAAACGGCTGGCTGAAATCGAGGATGCCGGGGTGCTTGTAGAGGTCGGACAAACCTTCCGGATCCGCCGGGCCGTGCACCGGTATCACCAGCCCCTGGCCCCAGCGCAAGTGCAGCAAGCCTTGCGCATGATCGGCGTGATAGTGGGTCTGGAAAATCCCGTTGAAACTGCGCGGCGGGAAACGTTCGGTGAGGTCGGGCAAGCCGCTGTCGATCAGCCAGCGCTGGTCGCCGCATTCGATCAGCGCGCTGCACGGTCGGCGGCGCAGGCTTGCATCGCTGCGCGCCATTGCGCAAGCCGCGCACTCGCAGCCATACACCGGGACTTGCCGCGCGTCACTAGTGCCGAGCAGGGTCAGGCGCATGCCGAGTGCCCGTGGTCGAGGCAGCACAGCAGGCGCTCGACGGTGTGTTCCAGCGGGCCGGAATTGTCCAGCACGAACAGCCCGGCGCCGTTGCCGCTGATCAGCTGCGCCGTGAAGCGTGCATTGCGTGCCAGGCGCTCCTCGATATCCGCCAGGGACTCGCGTCCTCGAGCGATCAGGCGCTGGCGCAACACGGCTTGATCCACCGTCAGCAACAGCACCAGCAGGTTCGGATAGCGCTCGCGGGTCTGCGCCAGGTGCGCACGCGAGCCGTTGACCAGCACGTCCTGCCCCGCCGCCAGCCAGTCGTCGATTTCCCGGGGAATCCCGTAGGACAACCCATTGGCCTGCCAACTGAGGGCAAATCCACCCTCGGCCTGCAGCGCCGCGAACTGTTGCGGGCTCACGCCCTGGGCCGCTTCACCCACCGCTTCCGCCGAGCGGGTGATCACGCGGCGCACGATGCGGCAGCCGCGCTCGGCCAAGCGCGGGCGTGCGGCATCCAGCAGGCTGTCCTTGCCCGAACCGGATGGCCCGATGAGATAGATCAACCTGCCCGCCATCAAAACACCCTCTTCGCCTGTCGCCAGACTTGTTGCACTACAGGAAGCCCTTCGCGGCTGCGGGCCTGTACCAGGTCCGCGCGCAGGCCAATGGCAATTTCACCGCGATCCGTCAGCCCGGCCGCTTGCGCCGGCGCCAGGCTGATCATCTTGACCGCCCGCGACAGGTCGCCGCCGTCCTGCTGGTCGGCCAGCACGAACGCAGCCTGCAACAGGCTGGCCGGGTAGTAATCACTGGAAAGTATATCCAGCAATCCCTCGGCAGCCAGGCCGGCGGCGGCCACATTACCCGAGTGCGACCCACCGCGCACCACGTTCGGCGCGCCCATCAAGACTTTCATGTTGAGTGCCTGACACCCCTTCGCCGCCTCCAGCGTGGTCGGGAATTCGGCGATGGTCATGCCGTAGCGCGCCGACTCCTCCACATGCGCCAGGGTCGCGTCGTCATGGCTGGCCACCGACAGGCCGCGCCCCAGGCAATGCTCGACGATGGCCGCGCGATAACGGTCGCTGTACTCCCGCGAGTTGGCCATCTGCAGCACGATAAAAGCGTCCATGGTTTCGTCGTTGAGGTGGTACTTGCCCATGTAGTACTCACGGTACTTGGATTCGAGCACGAACTGGCGCTGGCCCGGCGAGTGGTCCATCACGGAGACCAGGCGCACCAGCGGGTTTTCCACCAGGTCGCGGAACACGCTGAGGGTGTCGGGGTGGCACAGCTCGCAGCGCAGGTGGAGGTGATGCTCGGCGCGCGTCAGGCCGGCGCCTTCTGCCGCAGCGATCGCGTCGAGCATCGCCGGCAGCTTCTTCATGCGATTGCCCTTGGGGTTCACGTCGCCGATGGACACCGCATCGAACACCGTGGTGATGCCCGCCGCGATGATTTGCGCATCGTGGCTGAGCACCGCCGAGGTCGACGGCCAGTCCACGCCGGGGCGCGGGGTCATGTGTTTTTCCAGGTTGTCGGTGTGCAACTCCACCAGGCCGGGGAGCAGGCAATCCCCGCCCAGATCCTGGGCCTGGGGCAACTGGCTGCGACCTTCGGCGATGTCGACGATCTTGCCGTCGCGCAGCACCACGCTGCCGAGGAACATGCGATCAGCGGTGACCACCTGGGCATTACTGAGGATCTGTTCAGCGGGCATGTGCGTATTCCTCTTCGGCAACGGGCGTGGGGGTCATATCGAAATGGCGGTCGGCAACCGCTTCACGGGCAGCGCGGTCGTGGAAAATGCCGATCAGCGCGGCACCGCCGGCCTTGGCTTCGTTGATCAGCTCCAGCACCACCTGGCGGTTGCTGTCATCCAGCGACGCAGTGGGTTCGTCCAGCAGCATCACCGGCCACTCCACCATGAAGCCACGGGCGATGTTGACGCGCTGCTGCTCGCCACCGGAGAAGGTCCCGGGCGCCAGTTGCCACAGGCGCTGGGGGATGTTCAGGCGCGCCAGCAAGTGCTCGGCACGCGACTGCGCATCGACCTTGGACCAGCCACGCGCCAGCGCCGGCTCCATGACCACATCCAGGCACGCCACGCGCGGGATCACCCGCAGGAATTGGCTGACGTAACCGAGGGTCTGCTGGCGCACCTGCAGAATGTCGCGCGGCGCCGCGCCGACCAGCTCCAGCCACGCCTGCGCATGACGTACGCGGATGCTGCCGCCCGCAGGCAGATAGTTGCCATACAGGGTACGCAGCAAGGTGCTCTTACCCGCGCCGGACTGGCCATGCAGTACCAGGCATTCGCCCGCCTGCACGCTGAACCCCACGCCGCGCAGCACGTTGAGCACCACCCCATGCTGCTGGTGCAGGGTGAAGGTTTTCGAGAGGTCACGGACCTCGATCAAGGCATTCGTCATGGCTGCAGTACCGAAGACACCAGCAGTTGAGAGTAAGGGTGTTGTGGATCGTCGAGAATCTGGTCGGTCAACCCGGTTTCCACCACCCGCGAGCGACGCATCACCATCAGGCGATCAGCGAGCAGGCGTGCCACAGCCAGGTCGTGGGTGACGATCACCACCGCCAGGTCCAGCTCACGCACCAGGCCGCGCAGCAGGTCGAGCAGCCGCGCTTGCACCGACACATCGAGGCCGCCGGTTGGCTCATCCATGAACACCAGACGCGGGCTCGAAACCAGGTTGCGGGCGATTTGCAGGCGCTGCTGCATGCCGCCCGAGAAAGTGCGCGGCAGGTCATCGATACGCTGCGGATCGATTTCCACCTGGCCCAGCCAGTCCAGGCCGGCACCGCGCAGTTGCGCATAGTTGCGCACGCCCTGAGCCATCAGGCGCTCGCCGATATTCGCGCCGGCCGACACGCCCATGCGCAGGCCGTCGCGGGGGTTCTGCTCGACAAAGCCCCATTCGGTGCGCAGCAAGGTGCGGCGCTCGGCTTCGCTGGCGCTGTAGAGGTCAAGCCATTCGCCGTCCTTGCTGCGATAGCCGATGCTCCCCGCCTGCGGTGGCAAACGCCCGCTCAGCAGCGAGAGCAAGGTGGACTTGCCCGAGCCGGACTCGCCGACGATGCCCAGCACTTCGCCGGGGTACAGGTCAAAACTGACGCCCTGGCAACCCTTCTCCGGGCCGTACAACAGGGACAGGTCACGGACTTGCAATAACGGCTGGCTCACTGGTTGTTCTCCTTGACCCGCTGGGCGCAATACCAGGTGTCGGAACACACGAAACTCTGGGTCCCGGCGTCATCCAGAATCAGCTCATCGAGGAACGAATCATGGCTGCCGCAGATGGCGCAGTTGTGCTCCCACTGCTGCACTTCGAACGGGTGATCCTCGAAGTCCAGACTGGTGACCTGGGTGTAGGGCGGCACCGCGTACAGGCGCTTTTCGCGACCGGCGCCGAACAGCATCAAGGCCGGGCTCATGTCGAGCTTGGGGTTGTCGAATTTGGGGATCGGCGACGGGTCCATCACGTAGCGCTCATCGACCATCACCGGGTACGCATAGCTGGTGGCGATATGGCCAAAGGTGGCGATGTCTTCGTAGAGCTTCACGTGCATCACCCCGTAATCATTCAGGGCGTGCATGGTGCGCGTCTCGGTTTCCGACGGTTCGATAAAGCGCAGCGGTTCCGGGATCGGCACCTGGTAAACCATGACCTGGCCGGCCTGCAGCGGGGTCTCCGGTATGCGGTGGCGGGTCTGGATCACCGTTGCTTCAGGGGTCGCCTCGGTAGTGGCGACGCCCGCGGTGCGCGCGAAGAAGCGGCGAATCGAGACGGCGTTGGTGGTGTCGTCGGCGCCTTGGTCGATGACCTTGAGCACGTCATCGGCGCCGAGGATCGCGGCGGTCAGTTGCATGCCGCCGGTGCCCCAGCCATACGGCAACGGCATCTCGCGACCGCCAAACGGCACCTGGTAACCGGGGATCGCCACGGCCTTGAGCAAGGCGCGGCGGATCATGCGCTTGGTCTGCTCGTCGAGGTAGGCGAAGTTGTAGGCCGGGTCGCGTACCGGCGCTTGCGTCAGGTCATTCATGGTGGGTGCCCTCGGCCGGTTGGCGCAGCTTGCGGATCAGTTCCAGTTCGGACTGGAAGTCCACGTAGTGCGGTAATTTGAGGTGCGAAACAAAGCCCGCCGCCTCGACGTTGTCGCAATGCGCCAGCACAAATTCCTCGCGCTGGGCCGGCGAGACGATCTCTTCGTTGTATTCCCCGGCGCGCAGTGCGCGGTCGACCAGCGCCATGCCCATGGCCTTGCGCTCGGCATGCCCGAACGCCAGGCCATAACCGCGCGTGAACTGCGCAAGCTCGGTGGCCGAGCCGACGAACTGGTTGACCATCTCGCACTCGGTCACTTCGATGCTGCCCAGGCAGATCGGGAAGCCCAGCTCTTCGGGGTCGATCCACACCTCCACGTCGCCGATGCGAATCTCGCCGGCAAACGGGTGGTTACGGCCGTAGCCGCGCTGGGTCGAATACCCCAGCGCCAGCAGGAAACCTTCATCGCCACGGGCCAGGGCCTGCAGGCGCTCGGCGCGGCTGGCGGGGTACTCCAACGGGTCGCGGGTAATGTCGGCGACACGCGCGTTGTCGTCGGTTTCGTGCTTGATCAGGCCTTCCTTGGCGAGCAAACCGAGCACGCGTGGGCAGGCTTCCAGCGTCGCCTCGGGCGTGGTCTGCGGCCCCGGATACTCGCCCTCGGCCAGCAGTGCAAAATCCAGCAGCCGATGGGTGTAGTCGAAAGTCGGGCCGAGCAATTGGCCGCCGGGCACGTCCTTGAACGTGGCGGACAAGCGCCGGCTCAAGGACATTTGCGCGGTGTCGATCGGCAGGCTCGGGCTGAAGCGCGGCAACGTGGTGCGGTAGGCGCGCAACAGGAAGATCGCCTCCACCAGATCCCCCGCCGCTTGCTTGATCGCGAGCGCGGCGAGTTCGGCGTCGAACAGCGAGCCCTCGGTCATCACGCGGGCCACGGCCAGGGGCAGTTGCTGGCGAATCTGCTCGACACTGAGTTCAGGAATCGCGGTATCGCCCCGGCGTTTTTTTGCCAGCAGGCGGTGGGCATTGTCGATGGCCTGTTCGCCACCTTTGACGGCTACGTACATCAGGCGTCCTCCTCTGCGATGCGGCTGCTGCGCGGCAGGCCGATCAAGTGATGGCCGGCGGCGAACAGCACGTCCAGGCCACGGGGGAAGGCTTCGCGGCGCTGACGCTCGTGCCAGAAAGCTTGTGGCACCGGCACGTGCACCCGGCGCTGGGCCTGGATGCCCGGGCCGCGCCAGAGCAGGCCGCGACCGGCTTCCAGGTCGGTGAGCTGCACCAGCAACGTGCAGGACTGATCGGGATAGCGGTCATTGCCGTGGTCGAAGCCGCCGAGGTCGAGCAGGTCTTGCTCGCCCAGCAGTGCAAACACGGCGTCCTCGCGCTTATCCGTGAGCGGGCAACCGCAGTGGAAGGCCAGGTTGGCGCGGATCAGCGGCGTGTCGAAGCTCGGCGCCAGCCATAGCGGCGTGTCCAAATCCAGCAGCGCCAGGCACAAGGCGTAGGTCGCGGGCGCCAGCCCCTCGAGGCGCGGGGCCGAAGGCAGGTGCTGGATCAAACCCGGTTCGGCCAGGGCCTTGAGGGCGGCGCGAAAGCCGCGCTGGGCATCCAGGACCGGGTCGACAAACGCCGGTTGCAACAGGTGAGCACTCATCAGTTTTCTCCTCGCACCAGGGTGAAAAACTCGACCTTGGTGGCCGCCGTGTCGGCTTCTTTTTCCGCACGGCGTTGTGCCTGGGCACTGGCCAGCGCGGTGATCAGGTCGCTGAGCCAAATGCTCGGATGAGCGCCTTGCAGGTGGGCGTCGGCCAGGGCGGCCAGTTCGGCGTGGACCTTGTCGCGCCCGGCCAGGTAGCTGTAGCCGGTGCGTCCATCAGCCAGGCGCACCACGCAGCGGGTCACGCTCATTTCGCCGAGATTGAACGGCGCGCCATTGCCGCCCATGCGGCCGCGCACCAGGGTCATGCCGATTTCCGGAGCGCGAATGGTCTGGTATTCCACGTCTTTCAACGCGGCTTCATGCGGTTGCAGTTCACTGATTTGGGCGCGGGCAAGCACGCCAATCCAGTGTTGACGCGGGGACAGGTTCATCGTGGTCTCCATCAAGTCACCACTTGGTACTGGAAGCGATCCGAACGGCTGGTGGACTGCGCCAGCTCCACCGGGCGGCCGTCGCGATCGCAGGAAAGGGTAAACACGGTGAGGGCCGGCAAATGCCGGGGCATCAGCAGCAGCGCGGCTTCATCGCGGTTGGGCAAGCGCGCACCGATCAGGCTTTGGGTGCGCGTCAGCGGCAGGTCACGCTCACGCAGGTACTGGCGCAACGAGCCGCCGGTGTAGTCGGCCAGCAACGGCGCGCGGCTGGCGCAGTAGCGATGGCGGATCAGGCTGACGGGCTGGTGGTCGAGTTTGCGCAGGGTTTGCAGCTCGATCATCGGCGCCATTTCGGCGATGCCCAGGTGCCCGGCTTCCTCGCGGCTGGCGTAGCAGTAGCGGCGTTTGAGCAGCACCGCCTCGACACCGACACCCTGGGCCGACAAGGATTGGCTGTAGGAGGTCTCGGCGCCCATCGAGTAGATCAGCGGCCGGTCGAGCACCTGGGTGCCCTTGCCCTGGCGGCGCAACAGGCTGCCCTCGAACACCAGCTCATCGATGGCGCGGCGCAGGGTGTGGCGGTTGACGCCGAAGCGTTCCGCCATGTGCACCTCGCCGGGGAGGAAGTCGCCGGCTTGGTAGCTGCTCAGTTCACGGCGCAGGATGTCCGCGAGTTCGCGGTACACCGGCTCTTCTTGTCTAGACAACTGCATGCTTAAAAAAAGCGCCGCGCGGGCACCCCTCCAAGGTCAGATGAACTGCTTGCGCAGGCGTTGGGACAGCACGTCGATCAGGCTCACCACCACGATGATCACCAGCAGCACCGCGCAGGTTTGTACTAACTGGAAAGCGCGGATGTTTTCCCAGAGGATCACACCGATCCCGCCGGCACCGACCATGCCCACCACCGTGGCTGACCGCACGTTGGCTTCGAAGCGGTACAACGCGTAGCTCACCCACAGCGGCATGACCTGCGGGATCACGCCGTAGATGACTTCCTGCAAGGCACTCGCGCCCGTGGCTCGCACGCCTTCCACCGGGCCCGGGTCGATGGCCTCGACGGCTTCGGCAAACAGCTTGGCGAGTACGCCGGTGGTGCTGATCCACAGCGCCAGGACACCGGCGAAGGGGCCGAGGCCGACGGCAACCACGAACAACATCGCGAACACCATTTCATTGATCGAGCGGAAGGCATCCATGACCCGGCGCAGCGGCTGGTGGACCCACCAGGGGGTGATGTTGTCGGCACACAGGATGCCCAGCGGCACTGAGCAGACGATGGCCAACACCGTGCCCCAGAGGGCGATTTGCACGGTGACGATCATCTCCTTGAGGTAGGAGCGCCATTCGTGGAAGTCCGGCGGGAAGAAGTCCGCGGCGAAGGTCGCCATGTTTCCGGAGTCGCGGTACAGCGCCAGCGGGTTCATTTCCGCGCCGTGCCAGGCCCAGGCCAGCAGGACCAGGAACAGGCTCCAGCCGAGGTATTGCGGCCAGGTCCTTTTGCCAACCGCTTCAGCGTGCAAAGTCGTCATGGGTCACTCTCGGTATAAGGTTGGAACCTGCTTAATGTGGGAGCGGGCTTGCTCGCGAATGCGGTAAATCAGTCGCCGGATGCGTTGAATGACACACCGTATTCGCGGTCAAGCCCACTCCCACCTAGAGCCCGGTTCCTACAGGGGGTTAGCCGTTGGCTGCGGTTTTCTTGTCCAGCTCGCTGATGCGCTGCTGCAACTTGGCCAGGTCGGCGTCGATGTCCGCCAGCTTCTTGGCTTTGTCAGCGGCCTCGAGGTGATCGTCAGCGCTGATCGTGGTGCGCTGCTTGAACAGCTCCAGCTGGCGGATCGGCAACAGTTGGTCGTCGTTGGAGGCGAGGAACTTGCCCAGCTGCATGTTTTTCAGCACGGCCTTCTCTTCATCGGTGTCGCCGTAGTGGGCGAAGAAATCGCGGATCTTGGTTTTCTCGCTGTCGCTCAGCGCCTTGCTCCACACCATCGGGTCGGCCGGGATCAGCGGCGACTTCCAGATCACCTTGAGCATCGCGGCCTTGTCCGGCTGGGTGACTTCCAGACGGTCCCAGCTTTCGGTGTTGAAGGTGGCGACGTCCAACTGGCCCTTGGCCACGCTCAGCGCGTTGACTTCATGGCTGGAGTTCAGCGTGCGCTTGAAGGCGGTGGCGGCGTCGACGTGGTTCTTGGCGAACACGTAGTAGCCCGGCACCAGGTAGCCCGAGGTCGAGTTCGGATCACCGTTGCCGAAGGTCAGGTTCTTGGCGTTCTTGAGCATGTCGTCGACGTTGTTGATCGGGCTGTCCTTGCGCACGATCAGCACGCTCCAGTAACCGGCGGCGCCGTTGGCGGCGGCGGTCTGGGCGAAGATCTCGCCGTTGGAGCGGTCTACCGCTTCCATCGCGGCCTTGTTGCCGAGCCAGGCCACGTCGACCTTGTTGAACCGCATGCCCTGGATCAGGCCGGCGTAGTCGGAGGCGAAGGTGGCGTTGATGGTCAGGCCGGTCTTCTTGTGCATGTCATCCAGGAAGGGCTGCCAGATGCTCTTGAGGTTCTGCGAAGACTCGGTGGACATGATGCCGAAGTTGATGGCTTTGTCCGCCGCGTAGGCATTGCCCATCGCGGCACTCGCCAGTAACGCGGCAGACAGAAACACGTGGCCGATACGGTTCAACATGGACGGGATTCCTGTGGGTCGTGAGTAGGGTTTCAAGCGCGCGCCAGGGCCAGCCGAGGGGTCACCTCGGTGCGGCGGGTCTGGTCGGAAAACATCAGGCTGGTGTCGACGTCGGCACCGTACAAATCATTCAGGAACTGGCTGCTCATCGCGCTGCCCTGCCCGTCGAAGTGAATGCGCCCGCCTTTGAGCGCCACGGCGCGGGGGCAATAACGCATGGCGTAATCGACTTGATGCAGGGTCACGACGACGGTCTTGCCGTCGCGGCGGTTGATGTCGGCGAGGATCTCCATGACCTTGCGCGCCGACTCCGGGTCGAGCGAGGCGATCGGTTCATCGGCAAGAATCACCTCGGCACGCTGGGTCAATGCCCGGGCAATCGCCACGCGCTGCTGCTGGCCGCCGGACAAGGTGGACGCGCGTTGCGCAGCCAGGTCGGCCAGGCCCACTCGAGCCAGGGACTCGAGCGCAAAGGCCTTCTCCTCGGCATTGAACAACCCGAGGTTGCCGCGCCAGCGCGGCATGCGGCCCAGGCAACCGAGCAGCACGTTGTCGAGCACGCTCAGGCGATTGACCAGATTGAACTGCTGGAAGATGTAGCCGATGTCCGCGCGCAACCGCCGTACCTTGCCGTTCAACCGTCCACTGGCCTGCACCTCCCGGCCCAACACCTTGACGCTGCCGCCGTTGCTCTTGTCGCAACACGCCAGGCCCGCCAGGTGGCGCAACAAGGTGGACTTGCCGGAACCGGAAGCGCCAATCAGCGCGACCATCTCACCGGCGGCAATGGTGAGTTCGAGGTCGACCAATGCGGATTTCTTCGCAAAGGTCTTGTTCAAGTGATCGACATGGATAGCGTGAGTCATGGGCTTCTCTGTCTTGTTTGAACAGCCAATGGATGGCTGCGGTTGAGTTCAAACGACAGTAGGCCTGGGCTGTGTCAGCCCTATGACTTGCACATGACTGCAGGGGGTCGGTTGGATGAAGGTTTTGTGAAAGGTTGGATGCGACCCTGCGTGGTCTTATTGTGGCGAGCAGGCTTGCCCTGCGCAGCAGCCCCAATAAGACCACCGCGTTTATTCAGGCAGAACGCGTCGTCAGGTTTCAGGGCCGCTTCGCAGCCCAACGCAGGGCAAGCCTGCTCGCCACAACCTGTCCGCTGCTTCTAGGAACTGTCCTACAACCCGTGTGGGGTGCGGTTGCTATAACGCACCGTTAGCCTCTCGCAGTCGCTGCTCATCTCAGCGATCAGGCTTGGTCGCCTGGGTTAGAGGGGCGCACAGTGCCGCGCAAGCGGCATTATTGTGTTCGCGTTATGGCGAGCTGTGCGTGGGAGGGCTCAGGCCCTGCCGGGTTTCCATTCCCTGGTCGACCAACCTGCGTATAGCTCGCCCCCCGTCTGCTTGGTCGCGGATGGGGTGCAGATGGTTGAGATTGCGCAGTTGTTGGTAGATCAAGCGCTGAATCGGGAGCGCCCCGTGACCTGATGACTGAGGCGATCTATGTGGGAGCTGGCTTGCGATGGCGGTATAGCCGCAATTGATTCGTCACCTGACACACCGCCATCGCGGGCAAGCCCGCTCCCACAGGGGATCCGGGTATGGCTTGGGCTCCTGGGTGTACGCAGATCAAATGTGGGAGCTGGCTTGCCTGCGATGGCGGTATAGCTGCAATTGATTCGGCACCTGACACACCGCCATCGCGGGCAAGCCCGCTCCCACAGGGGATCCGGGTATGGCTTGGGCTCCTGGGTGTACGCAGATCAAATGTGGGAGCTGGCTTGCCTGCGATGGCGGTATAGCCGCAATTGATTCGTCACCTGACACACCGCCATCGCGGGCAAGCCCGGCTCCCACAGGCGACTGCATTTCAAGTCAGGCATAAAAAAGGCGACCTTTTAAAGGTCGCCTGTTTGTCACTGCGCGTACTGCTTGCTCAATCCCGGCGGCACGCCCTGGACATTGGTTTCTTCCCATGGCCCGTTCGGGCTGATGGAGCGGCTCCAGCCGTTGCTCCAGCGGTAATACGTGCGCTGGCGGTAGAAGGTATCGGGCTGCTCCTCCAGCACATACACCTGCATCTTGCCGTCCCAGTGACTGGCGGCGCCGGGCGGTGGGGCGAAGGTTGGCGATGAGGTGGGCACGGGTTTCGGCGGCGGGGTCACCGGGCCGGATGGTTTGGTGCTCGGCTGGGTCGACGGGCCCGACGGTGGGATGGTCGGGCCGGTCGGCGCGGGAGGTGGGCGGTGGACCGCACAAGCGCTCAGGCCCAATACCAGGCTGAGCAAGGTGATGCGTGCAAATGCGGTCATAGGCGTTTCCTCGATTTACTGGTCCGGACTGTCGATGGTCAGCTGCTGCAGGGCAGTGGTGGTGCTGGCCAAGGGTTGGCTGCGGCCGATCCACTCGCCAGCGGTTGGAAGACCTGCCCGGGATATGCGCGCAACCAGTTGGACTTCGGGGAAGTTGGACAGTTTCAACTGCGGCATCATCGCGTCCGCATCGCCCAGTTCGACGGTGATCGGCAGGTCGGCGACGGTGACGCGCTTGGCGGCCAACGGCGCCGGCGGGCCACTGACGGCGCGAGCAAAAATGAACACGGTGTCGGTTGGCAGGGCTTTGGCTTTCACCTCGGCCGCCAGGTCCACGCGGACTTTCATCCCGGTTTTCTGCGCGACGGTACCGCCGCTTTCCTTGAGTTTCTCCGCAGCCCGATCAATACCGCCTTGCAACGCCGCACGGGAATTGTCTTGCGGTGGCAGTTGCGCCAACAGACGATTCCAGTAGTCGATTGCCTCTTGATAACGCTGGCCTTCAAAGGCCGCGATCCCGAGCAGGCCAAGGCTGGTGACTTCCTTCGGGTCGAGCTTCAAGGCTTCGTCCGTCAGCGCCTGGACCTTGGGCGACCACTGTTTGTTGTCGGCGAAGTACTGCGCCTGGGCCCACTGGCCGAGCAGTTCCGGCTGGCGCCCGGCCAAGGCCACGGTGCGCTCGAAGACCTTCGCGGCATCGGCGGCGCGATCCTGGGCCATGTAGGCGCGACCGAGGAAGTACA
Source organism: Pseudomonas sp. 13B_2.1_Bac1 (assembly GCF_025466155.1). Lineage (NCBI taxonomy): Bacteria > Pseudomonadati > Pseudomonadota > Gammaproteobacteria > Pseudomonadales > Pseudomonadaceae > Pseudomonas > Pseudomonas sp. 13B_2.1_Bac1. The sequence goes on from NZ_JANLOH010000010.1 coordinate 29,631, forward strand.
GGCCTTCCGGCGAGTCCGGCTGGGCAGCGGCGGCACGTTCCAGGCGGCGGGTCATGTCTTCCATGGACACCGGCGGCTGGGAGAATTCGCGGGTCAGCTCAACCTTGTCGCTGGCGCCATAATGCAGGTACAGCGCAACGCCGAGGACAGGCACCAAAAATGCCGCCAACAATGGCAGCGGCTTGCCCAGGCGCGATTCACGCGGTTTTTCCACGCCTTCGGTGTCGGCCAGCAACTCGCGGGCGGCTTCGGCGCGGCCGGTGTCGAGTTGCGCGGCGTTGAGCACGCCTTCGTCCTGCTGCACCTGCAGCTCGGCGACGCGTTCCTGGTACAGCGCCACATTCAGCGCGGTGCGATCCTCTTCACGTTGGGCGCGGCGGCCGCGCAGTACCGGAATCAACAGAAAACTCAGGGCAATCAGAAGCAGCAAGCCGGCTGCGAGCCAGAAATCAATCATCAGTCTTGGTGTCCAGCAATTGGTCGAGACGTTTACGCTCTTCAGGGGACAGCGCATCAGAGCCATCGGTCGGCGCAGCGCGGCGGCGGCGCACGATCACGGCCATCACCACCACGCCAGCCAGCAGCAGCCCGGCGGGGCCGAACCACAGCAACGCGGTCTTGCCGGTAAGGGCCGGTTTGTAGCGCACGAAATCACCGTAGCGGTCGACCATGAAGTCGATGATCTGCTGGTTGTCCTTGCCCTCCCCCAGCATGCGGAAGATCTCCTTGCGCAAGTCGGCGGCGATCGGTGCGTTGGAGTCGGCGATGTCCTGGTTCTGGCACTTGGGGCAGCGCAGTTCCTTGGTCAGCTCGCGAAAACGTTCGCGGTCACCGTCCTTGGCGAATTCATAAGTATCGATGGCCGCGTGGGCCACGCCGACCAAGCCCAGCGCCAGGACGGCAGCCGCTAACAGGCGCTTCATGGCTTGGCCTCATCGACCAGCGCCTGGTACTTGGCCGCGAGTTGTTCACGCCAGACCACCTCGTCGATCACGCCGACGTACTTGTCGCGGATCACGCCCTTGGCATCGATGAAAAAGGTTTCCGGAGCGCCGTACACGCCAAGGTTCAAACCGAGGTTACCGTCTTCATCGCGGATATCCAGCTGGTACGGGTTGTGAAACTCCGCCAGCCACTTCAAGGCCGCCGCATTGTCGTCCTTGTAGTTGATGCCGTAGATCACCACGCCTTTCTCGGCCAGCTTGTTCAGCACCGGGTGTTCGACACGGCACGAGATGCACCAGGTGCCCCACACGTTGACCAGCGCCGGTTTGCCCAGCAGGTCAGCCTGGGTCAGGGTCTTTTCGCCCTGCACCGTCGGCAGGCTGAAGGCCGGGAACTGTTTGCCGATCATCGCCGAGGGCAGCTCGGCCGGGTCCAGGTACAAGCCGCGATACAGGAACACGGCCACCACCAGGAAGGCCGCCAGCGGTAAAACCATCAACCAACGCTTCATGCCGCCGCTCCCTGCAGGCCGAGGGCTTCACGCACCCGGCTCTTGACCTTGACCCGATAACGCCGATCCAACGCGGCCAGCAAACCACCAAAACCGGTGAGCAAACCGCCGAACCAGATCCAGCGTACAAAGGGTTTCACGTGCACTCGCACCGCCCAGGCGCCATCACCCAGCGATTCACCCAACGCCACGTAGAGATCGCGGGTGAAACCGGCGTCGATGCCGGCTTCAGTCATCATCGAACTCTGCACGGTGTACAGGCGTTTTTCCGGATGCAGCACCGCCACTTCCTTGCCGTTACGGACGACGCGCACCGTGCCTTTGTCCGACGTGAAGTTCGGCCCTTCGAAGTGCTTGGCGCCTTCGAAGATGAAGTGGTAACCGGCCAGGTCCATGGACTCGCCCGGCGCCAGGCGCAGGTCGCGCTCGGCGCTGTTCTGGCTGGACAGCACCACGCCGAGCGCGCACACGGCGATGCCGATGTGCGCGACCTGCATGCCCCAGTAGCTGCGGGTCAATGTCGGCAAGCCTTTGATCAAGCCTTTGTGGCGGGTCTTGTCGACGATGTCGCGCGCACCGGCGAGCAATACCCAGGCGGCGAGCAGGAAGGTCGCAAGTACCGCCCAGTTGAAGTCGCCATAGGCAATACCGGCGATCACTGCCAGGGCCACACTGCCGAGCAGCACCGGCATCAGCATGCCCGCCAGCCATTTCACCGGAGTGTCTTTCCAGCGCACCAGCACGCCGACGGCCATCACCACCATCAACAGGCCCATCAACGGAATGAACAACGCGTTGAAGTACGGCGGGCCCACGGACAACTTGGCACCGCTCAACGCATCCAGCACCAGCGGATACAAGGTGCCGAGCAGGATCATCGACGCGGCCACCACCAGTACCAGGTTATTGCCCAGCAACAGGGTTTCGCGCGACCACAGGTTGAAGCCGACCTGGCTCTTGACCACCGGGGCACGCAAAGCAAACAGCGTCAGCGAGCCGCCGACCACGAACAGCAGGAAGATCAGGATGAATACGCCGCGCTCAGGGTCGGACGCAAACGCGTGCACCGACGTCAGCACGCCCGAACGCACGAGGAAAGTGCCAAGCAGGCTGAGGGAAAATGCCGCGATGGCCAGCAGTACGGTCCAGCTCTTGAACACGCCGCGTTTTTCGGTGACCGCCAGCGAGTGAATCAGCGCGGTGCCGACCAGCCATGGCATGAACGAGGCGTTTTCCACCGGGTCCCAGAACCACCAGCCACCCCAGCCGAGTTCGTAGTAGGCCCACCATGAGCCCAAGGTGATGCCAATCCCGAGGAAGGCCCAGGCGACGATGGTCCACGGCCGCGACCAGCGCGCCCAGGCGGCATCGAGGCGCCCACCGAGCAAGGCGGCGATGGCGAACGCGAAGGCCACCGAAAAACCCACGTACCCCATGTAGAGCATCGGCGGGTGCACGATCAGGCCAATGTCCTGCAGCAATGGGTTGAGGTCATGCCCGTCCACCGGGATCTGCGGCAGGATGCGGCTGAATGGGTTGGACGTCATGATCAGGAACAGCAGGAAGCCGATGCTGATCATGCCCATCACTGCCAGTACGCGCGCCAGCATGACTTGCGGCAGTTGGCGCGAGAACACCGACACCGCGAAGGTCCAGCCGCCGAGGATCAGCGCCCACAACAGCAACGAGCCTTCGTGGGCACCCCACACGGCGCTGAACTTGTAGTACCAAGGCAGCGCGCTGTTGGAGTTGTTCGCCACATAGGCGACGGAAAAATCGTCGGTCATGAACGCATAGGTCAGGCAACCGAACGCGAACAGCAAAAAGGCAAACTGCCCCCAGGCCGCCGGTTGCGCCAGGCTCATCCACAGGCGGTCGCCGCGCCAGGCGCCGAGCAACGGCACCACGGCCTGGACGATGGCAAAGCACAGGGCGAGGATCATCGCCAGTTGGCCCAGCTCCGGAATAAACAGTGCGGACGTCATCACTTAGCCCTCCTTGGCGGGGGTTGGCGCGGGTTGACCGCTGTCCTTGAGGGCCTTGGTGACCTCGGGCGGCATGTATTTCTCATCGTGCTTGGCCAGCACTTCATCGGCCACCACCACGCCCTCGGCGTTGAGCTTGCCCAGGGCGACGATGCCCTGGCCTTCGCGGAACAGGTCCGGGAGGATGCCGCGGTAGGTGATGGTCACGGCCTTGTTGAAGTCGGTGACCACGAAGGTCACGTCGAGGGAGTCTCCGGAACGCTTGAGCGAGCCCTTCTCCACCATGCCGCCGGCGCGAATGCGCGTATCCACCGGCGCTTCGCCATTGGCGATCTGGGTCGGGGTATAGAACAGGTTGATGTTCTGCTGCAGGGCGCTCAGGGCCAGGGTCACGGCAATGCCGACGCCGGCCAGGATGGCAAGGATGATCAACAGACGCTTTCTACGCAGCGGATTCACTTTTCGGTCTCCCGGCGCAGACGACGCGCCTCTTGTTGCAGGTAACGCTTGCGGGCCAGGATCGGCGCGGCGACGTTGAGGGCCAGCACCGCCAGGCAGATGCCATAGGCCGTCCAGACATACAGGCCGTGATGGCCCATGGCGAGAAAATCACTGAAAGATGCAAAGCTCATCCACGCGCTCCCAGGCTGGTTTGCACTTCGGCCTTGACCCAACTGGTGCGGGCTTCACGCTTGAGCACTTCAAGGCGCATGCGCAGCAACAGCACGGCGCCGAAGAAACAGTAGAACCCCAGCACCATCAGCAGCAGCGGCGCCCACATCTCCACCGGCATGGCCGGTTTTTCGGTGAGGGTGAAGGTGGCGCCCTGGTGCAGGGTGTTCCACCACTCCACCGAGTACTTGATGATCGGGATGTTGATCACGCCGACAATCGCCAGCACCGCGCAGGCCTTGGCGGCGCTGTCACGATTGCTGATCGCGTTGCCCAGGGCAATCAGACCGAAGTACAGGAACAGCAGGATCAACATCGACGTTAGTCGCGCATCCCACACCCACCACGAGCCCCAGGTGGGTTTGCCCCAGATCGCGCCGGTCACCAGCGCCACGGCGGTCATCCACGCGCCGATGGGCGCAGCGCATTGCAGGGCCACATCCGCAAGTTTCATCTTCCACACCAGGCCGACGACGCCGCACACGGCCAGCATCACGTAGCAGGACTGGGCAAGCATCGCGGCGGGCACGTGGATATATATGATGCGAAAGCTGTTGCCTTGCTGGTAGTCCGGCGGCGCGAAGGCCAGGCCCCAGACCAGGCCGATGCCGATCAGCAATACGGCGAAGACGCTCAACCACGGCAGCAGCTTGCCGCTGATGCCGTAGAACCATTTGGGCGAGCCGAGCTTGTGAAACCAGGTCCAGTTCATTGCTGTTTCCATCACGGTGGCCTCCCGTCATTGCGGGAGGCTCAGGGTCTTTACTGGCCAAGGCTAAAACGCTTGGCCAGACCTCATTATTCGCCGACGCTGATCTTCAGGCCAGCCGCTATAGCAAAGGGTGTCAGGGTTACCGCCAGGGCGGTCAGGCTGCCAAGCCACAGGAGGTAACCGGTCGCCGGCATGCCCATGAGCGCGGCCTGCAAGGCGCCGCTACCGAGGATCAACACCGGGATGTACAAAGGCAGAATCAACAGGGCGAGCAACAGGCCACCCCGTTTCAAACCGACGGTCAACGCTGCACCCACGGCCCCCAACAGGCTGAGTACCGGCGTGCCGAGCAACAGGCTCAGGAGCAGGATCGGCAGGCACTCGGTGGGCAACCCGAGCATCATCGCCAGCAGCGGCGAGAGCAAGACTAGCGCCAAGCCGGAAAAAGCCCAGTGTGCCAGTACCTTCGCCAGTACCAGAAGTGGCAGGGGGTGCGACGAAAGGACCCACTGTTCGAGGGAGCCGTCTTCGAAATCACTGCGAAACAGCCCGTCCAGCGAGAGCAGGACCGACAATAGCGCTGCCACCCACACCAGTCCCGGGGACAAGGTTTGCAACAGTTTAGTCTCGGGGCCGACCGCCAGCGGGAACAAGGCGATCACGATGGCAAAGAACACCAACGGGTTGGCCAACTCCGCCGGGCGACGGCACAACAGCCGCGCTTCGCGGGCGACCAACAGGGCAAACACGCTCATGCCGACCACCGGCCCAGGTCCAGGTCGCGGTAACCGGCGGGCATGCGCGTGAGGTTATGGTGGGTGGTGAGTACGACCAGGCCGCCCTGCTCGCAATGTCGCGCCAGGTGCTCTTCCAACTGGGCAACGCCTTGTTTGTCGAGGGCGGTGAAGGGTTCGTCGAGAATCCACAGCGGCGGGCCGGGCAGATACAGGCGCGCCAGGGCCACGCGGCGCTGCTGGCCGGCGGACAGGGTGTGACAGGGAACGTCTTCAAAGCCCTTGAGGCCGACAGCCGCCAGGGCCTGCCAGATGGCGTCGCGCGCGGCCGGATGATGCAGGGCGCTGAGCCAGCTGAGGTTTTCTTCAGGCGTCAGCACATCCTTGATGCCGGCGGCGTGGCCGATCCAGACAAGATTGCGGGCAAGCTCGGTGCGTTGTTCATTGAGGGGTTTGCCGTTGAGGCGTACAACGCCGGCCGTCGGCTGCATCAACCCGGCCAGCAGGCGAAGCAGACTGGTCTTGCCGCTGCCGTTGGGGCCGCTGATCTGCACCATGTCGCCGCCCGTCAGCCGCAGTTCGAGGTGTTCGAACAGCAGGCGCAGGTCGCGTTCACAGGCAAGCGCTACGGCTTCAAGAAGAGGGCTGGTCAAGAGATCGCGGGCCTTTACGGTTCAAGTCGGCGGTGCAGCGGCCGTTAAAGAGAAATGCACAATAACGGCTTTGGCGACCGATTTTAGAGAGCTGGATCAAATAGTTGTGAGGTTTTTACCGCTCTCTTTGCAGACGGGCGGCATTATACATGTGATGCCCTACTCTAAAGAGGGCAATTTCCCCAGAGACGACGCGCGCGATGACCGGTGAGATCAACCTTCCTACGCTAGCACCTGCTCCGGCAACCGGGCCTGCCCTGGCACCCGCGACCGGTGAGTTGCTGAAACTGCTGGAGCCGCAGATCGGCCTGATCGACCCCGGGAAAACCGCGAATGCCGAGGTCATCGCCCTGAAACAAGGCGGTGAAGCCTTTCAGCTGTTGCTCAAGTTGACCCTCGAGGGTGGCCGCCAGACCCTGGTCCAGGCGAGCAGCGCGCAGCCCTTGCCGCTGGGCAGTAACGTGGCCGTCAGCCAGACGCCCGCCGGCAACCTTACGCTCAGCCTGCAGCAGGCCTTGAGCGCGAACGTGGCCGCACTGACGCGCATCGACACCACGCAAATGCCGGTGGGCACGCTGCTGCAAGCCAAGGTGCTGACCACCCAGATGTTGCCCCAGGGCCCCACGCAACCGGCCATCTACCGTTCGCTGGTGACCGTGCTCAATAACGCCCTGGTCGGGGCCACCCTGACCGTGGAAAGCCCGCAACCCTTGCGCGTGGGCAGCTTGCTCAGCGCCGTGGTGCAGAACGCACAGACCTTGAATTTTGTGCCGTTGAGCGGGCTCAAGGATCAATTGGCGGTGACCCAGCAACTCGCCACCCAGCAAAGTCGCCAGGGCTCGCTGGATGCGGTCTTCACTGCGCTCCAGAACCTGCCACGTGGCGACAGCACCTCCGCCGACCTGCGCGCCGCAGCCGAGCGGTTACTGGCGGCCTTGCCGGACCTGGCGCAGGTCAGCAATCCCAAGGTGCTGGCCCAGGTGATTCAGAACAGCGGCGCCTTCCTCGAAGCCAAGCTGCTCGCCGGGCAGAACCCGCAGATCCCGCCGCTGGACATGAAAGGCGCCCTGCTGCGCCTGGTCGCGGATCTGCTGCCCGCCCTCCCCGCCAGTACCAATATGAATGCCATCCTCGCCGCCAATACGCTGGCCCAGGTGTTGCCGAACTTCGTGCGCAGCCCGTTGAACACCCTCGGCCAGGTCAGCGCCCGGCAGACACCCGCAGGCTTCCCGCTGCCCGAGCGGCTGATGGCCAAACTGGAAGGCGAAGGCGACCTGGAAAACCTGCTGCGCCTCGCCGCCGGAGCGATCTCGCGGTTGCAGAGCCACCAGTTGTCGAGCCTGGAACAGACCGGCACCACCGCCGATGGCCGCCTGCAAACCACCTGGCAACTGGAAATCCCGCTGCGCACCTTGCAGGACATCTTGCCGCTGCAGGTCAAGTTCCAGCGCGAAGAGCCGGCGCCGGACAAGGACCAGCCCGAGCGCAAAGACAAGAAAGATCCCAAGCAGATGCTCTGGCGCGTCGAACTGGCCTTCGATATGGAGCCACTGGGGCCGTTGCAGGTGCAGGCGCAATTGACCCAGGGCAAGCTGTCCAGCCAGTTATGGGCAACCCGGCCGTTTACCGCCAGCCTGATCGAAAGCCACTTGGGCAACCTGCGCGAGCGCCTGGTGACGTCGGGCCTCAACGTCGGCGACCTCGACTGCCACCTCGGCACCCCGCCGCGCGGGCCGAAAACCGGACTGGAACAACGCTGGGTGGATGAGACCGCATGAAAAACCCGACACCACCGCGTCAGGCGATTGCCCTCAAATACGACGGCCAACAAGCCCCGACCCTGACTGCCAAGGGCGACGACGCCCTCGCCGAGGCGATCCTGAAGTTGGCACGGGAAAACGAAGTCCCGATCTATGAAAACGCCGAGCTGGTAAAGCTGCTGGCGAGGATGGAATTGGGCGACAGCATTCCCGAGGAGTTGTACCGCACCATTGCCGAAATCATCGCGTTCGCCTGGACGTTGAAGGGCAAGTTCCCAGTGGGCTATGACCCCAACGCCCAGCCGGCGGAACGCGATGTGACCGCACGCGGCGAAGACTACTAACGACTCGCTCCCCCACTCAGCTCGCTCCTGTCAGTTCAGGACTTCACTCAGCGGGATGAAATTGACGCTGTCGCCCACCTCCAGCGTGGTGCCTTCCCGCACTTCCACAAAGCCTTCCGCCCAGGCCGCGCTGCGCAGCACGCCGGAGCTCTGGTTGCGGTAGATGATCGCCTTGCCCTGCTCGATGCGCCCGCGCAAATACTCACGACGGTTGCCCGGCTTGGGCCAGGTGAAGCCCACCGGCACTTCGAAACGCAGTGGTTCCACGTCTTGCACACCCTGGCGGCGCAACAGGTAAGGCCGGGCCAACAGGGCAAAGGTCACCAGGGTCGACGCCGGGTTGCCAGGCAGGCCGATCACCGGCACGCCACGGAAGTGCCCGAAGGTCAGCGGCTTGCCCGGCTTGATCGCGAGCTTCCACAAGGCCAGCTCGCCCTCTTCGCGCAGGGCGATGCCGAGGAAGTCCGCCTCGCCCACCGATACGCCGCCGGTGGACAGGATCAGGTCAACCGCGCCCAGGCTCCCCAGGCAGGTGCGAGTCTGCTCCAGGTCATCCGGCAGGATGCCGGCATCGATCACTTCACAGCCCATGCGCTCAAGCCAACTGCACAGCACACGGCGGTTGCTGTTGTAGATCTGCCCAGGCCCCAACGGCAAACCGGGCTCGATCAGCTCATCACCGGTGGACAGCACGGCCACGCGCACACGGCGGATCACGTCAAGACGAGCGTGCCCCAGCGAAGCGGCGAGACCCAATTCGATCGGGCCCAGGCGCGTGCCGGCGCTCAAGACCAATTCGCCGACAGTGGTTTCCTGACCTTGGGGGCGGATGTTCTGGTCGACCTGCAAGGGCTCGGTAAAGCTCACGCGCTCATCGGCGTGGACCAGCGCATTTTCCTGCATCTCCACGCAGTCCGCGCCTGGCGGCACCGGTGCGCCGGTGAAGATGCGCGCGCAGGTGCCAGCGGCAAGGGGCTGCGGCGCGTTGCCGGCGAAGATGCGTTGGCTGACCACCAGCGGCTCGCCGGTCCAGTCCGCCAGGCGCAAGGCGTAGCCGTCCATGGCACTGTTGGGCCACGGCGGCAGGTCGAGGGTGGAGATCAGGTCCTGCGCCAGGACACGGCCATCGCACTCGGCAAGGAGCAACGATTCCTGCTCACGAATCGGCGCGGCGGCGGCCATGTCGAGCAATTGCTGGAGCGCGTCTTCCACCGGCATCAGGGCGCCGGTCTTGCCAGGCTTACCCACGGGATTCACAGGGTTCAGCCTGTTTGAGGTGCGGTACGAAGTTGCACGGGCGATGGCGGTTATCCAGCTGTTCGGCGAGGATGCCGTCCCAACCGGTGCGCACAGCGTTGGTGGAACCCGGCAGGCAGCACACCAGCGTGCCGTTGGCCAGGCCGGCCAAGGCACGGGATTGCACGGTGGAGGTGCCGATATCGGCCACGGAAATCTGGCGGAACAATTCGCCGAAGCCGTCGACCTGCTTGTCCAAGAGGCAACTGACGGCTTCCGGGGTGCTGTCGCGGCCGGTGAAACCGGTGCCGCCGGTGATCAGCACCACTTGCACCACATCTTCGGCGATCCAGTGCGCGACCTGGGCGCGGATTTTATACAGGTCGTCCTTGAGCAGCACGCGCTCGGCCAAGGCGTGGCCGGCGGCGGTCAGGCGGTCGACGAACACCTGGCCCGAGGTGTCGGTGTCCAGGGTGCGGGTGTCGCTGACGGTCAATACAGCAATATTCAGGGGTACGAAGGGCGCATCAGCCTTGGCTTTCATGGCTCGGTCCGGTTGTCGAAGGAACAGCCCGATGTTATATCACAGGGCCCTCTTTACCTGCCGCAGCGGAACCGCCATGTCTCTCGATTCTTCGCCCCTGCCCTGCTCGATCCTGCTACTGGCCGGTGGCCGTGGCCAACGCATGGGTGGCCAGGACAAAGGCCTGCTGGCGTGGCGCGGCGAGCCGTTGATTGCACATTTGCAACGCCTGACCCGGCCATTGACCGATGACTTGGTCATCTCCTGCAACCGCAATCAGGACCGCTACGCCCCCTACGCCGACCACCTGGTGAGCGACGACAGCCCGGACTTCCCCGGCCCGCTCGCCGGCATCCGCGCAGGGCTGGCAGCCGCGCGCCATACACACCTGTTGGTATTGCCGTGTGACGTGCCAAACCTCGACGCGCAATTACTGCGCGCCCTGCGTGACACCGCGCAACGCCAACCGCAGGTGCCCGTGATGGTGCGTCATGGTGAATTCTGGGAACCCTTGATCTGCATCATCCCCACCCACCTGCGAACCGAGGTAGAACAGGCGTGGCGCGCCGGTGAGCGCAGCCCGCGCAAGATCTTCCTGCAACTGGGGGGCGTGGGCCTGGAATGCCCGGCGGATGATCCACGCTTGGCCAACCTGAATACGCCAGAGCTGTTGCACCCAAGGACTGACGTGTCAGAATGAACTTTAGCACAAGGAACTTTGGCGGCGTCTCACACGTCACAAGGTCAGCATTTAAAAAGTATTCTCTCGGAGACACACTCATGACTCAACGGACCATCGCCGCTCTCATGCTTGCACTGGGCCTCGCCACTCTCGCCGGTTGCGCCTCGCCAACAGTGATCACCCTGAATGACGGTCGCGAAATCCAGGCCGTCGACACCCCTAAATTCGACAAGGCTTCGGGCTTCTACGAGTTCGAGCAGTTGGACGGCAAACAGACCCGTATCAACAAGGACCAGGTCCGTACCGTTAAAGACCTGTAAGCCTCAAACGCTTGCCCACAAGGCCCGCCTCGCGCGGGCCTTTTCGTTTCCGGGGGGTTACCAGTCGAGGGTGATGCGGCTGTTGAAGTGGCGTGCTTCGCCGGTGACCGGGTCAATGAAGCGCACGCCCTGAGCCAGTAGCTTCAACGGGTTGGCGTAGTCGTCCACGGCATCCTTGATCACCTCGGGGTAGAACGGGTCGTTGCAGATACTCGCGCCCAGCGCGGTCATGTGCACGCGCAACTGGTGCTTCTTGCCGGTCACCGGGAACAGGCCGTAGCGCCATAGATCGGCATTTTTCTCACGCACTTCCACGGCCGTTTCAGTGTTGCTGGCGCCGGCGCCTTCCTGCATGCGAAAGAACGGTTCGCCCTCCACCAGGCGGCTTTTGTGCACCAGGGGGAACGTCAACGCGGGCAGTGCCGGGGCGATGGCCTCGTAGAATTTATCGATACGTCGCGTGGGAAAGAGCTGCTGGTAAGCCGAGCGGCTCGCCGGATTGGCCGAGAACAGCACCAGCCCCGCCGTATGCCGGTCGATGCGATGCAGCGGCACCAGCGCGGGGTTGTCGAGGCGGCGAATCAAGCGGCGCAGCAGGGTTTGCTCGACGTACTCGCCGGCCGGGGTCACCGGCAGGAAATGCGGTTTATCGGCGACCACCAGGTGTTCGTCGGCGTACAGGATGGTTTCCTGCACCGGGATGACCTTTTCGTTCGGCACTTCGCGAAAGTAATAGATGCACAGGCCTTCCTTGTAGGCCAGGTCCAGACGGATCGGGCTGCCGTTGATGTCGAGCACGCGGCCACGGGCGATGCGGTCCAGCCAGTGTTCGCGGCTGATGGCCGGGAAGTGTTCGCACAGGCAGTCCAGCACCGTCGCCCAGGGGCCCGGTGGCAGGTACAAGGTGCTGGCTTGATGCTGGGAGGCGGAGAAACCGGTAGAGGACATGAAATGCTCGAAGCCTGGAAAAACACGCGGGCATTATCCCGCATGCAGCGGGATTGAGCCTAGGGCGGATCTCAGGCCTTGACCAACTCGGCGCGCAGGATCGGCGAAGCACTCGCGGCCTCGGTGAACTCCTTGAGCCAGCGCAGCACGTCCACCGCTTCCCAGCGGCCCGGATCATACAGCGCGTACAGCAAGCCCTGGTAACCCACCACGTCCAGCTGCTTGTGGTAACCGGCGCGCTGGAACAGGGCCTCGATCTCGGCGAAGCAGGTATTGAAATGCACTTTGTTAAACGGCGTCTTGCCTTCCGTGACCAGGCCGTCCAGGCGCAGCTCGTTCACCGCGTTGCGCACGACGTCGGCGGACATGCGATTGACGCTGCTCTTCAATTGTTCAACATTCACCACGGGCGTTCCCTCTATTCAATCGCTGTACAAACATACAGTAACGCAATATTTGGAAACCTGCCATCGCAGAAACCTCAACGAAGGAAGGCCACGACCTGTTGTGTGTCGAATGGCCAATCCAGTTCCGCCCCGGTGTCGACCCGGCGAAGCACCGGAATTCGCAGGCCGTAGGCCTCGGTCAGGTCGACCGGGTCGGTGATATCCACCAACTCCACCAGCAGCCCGTGTTCGACGAGCGGCATGATTTCGGCTTCGGCGAACTCACACAGGTGGCAACCCAGGGTGCCGAACAATTGGCATTCAGGCAGCATGACGAATAGACCCTGTCAGAAGTAGGTGATCATTCTAAGCGCACCCAATACCTGTGGCGAGCGGGCTTGCCCCGCGTTGGGCTGCGAAGCAGCCCCGAAACGGATCGCCCCAGTTGTGTCTGGATGAGTGTGGTGGCCTTAGTGGGGCCGCTGCGCGCCCCAACGCGGGGCAAGCCCGCTCACCACAGGAAGCCAGATCACCAACAATAAGCACGCTCTCCACACTAAGCCCACTCGCCACAACAGCCCTCGCTTGCCACTTGAAATCCAATCGGCCACAGAAACCCCTGACCCAGGTCAGCATGGCCTATAACTGATTCAGCGATTCTCGCGGCTTTTTGTCCGCCACCTGCAACGGAGATGCGTGTGTTTGCCAACCTGCTGATCATTCTGGCCTCATCCCTGGTGGTGATTGCGCTGTTTCGCCGCCTGCAGTTGCCGCCGGTGCTGGGCTACCTGTGTGTGGGCCTGGCCGTGGGGCCCACTGCGCTGGATTGGGTCAACGACAGCGAAGAGTTGCCCGACCTCGCCGAATTGGGGGTGGTGTTCCTGCTGTTTTCCCTGGGCCTGGAATTTTCCCTGACCAGGATGCTCGCCCTGCGCCGCGCGGTGTTTGGCCTGGGCAGCTTGCAGGTGCTGGGCTGCGGGGCGCTGCTGGGTGGTTTGTTGATGGTCCTGGGGGTGGCGCCGGGCATTGCGCTGTTGCTCGGTGCCGGGCTGGCGTTGTCGTCCACCGCTATCGTCAGCAAGGAACTGACCAGCCTCGGGGAAATCTTCAGCAGCCACGGCCAGAACGCGATTGGTGTGCTGCTGTTCCAGGACGTGGTGGCAGTGTTGCTGCTGACCCTGGTGCCGGTGTTTGCCGGCAGCAGCGAGCAAGCCTGGTACTGGGCGCTGCCGCTGACCCTGGGCAAGACCGTGGTGCTGTTCGTCGGCCTGCTGTTTGCCAGCCGCTGGCTCTTGCCGCGCCTGTTTCGTGAGGTGGCCGCGTCCCATTCGGCCGAGCTTTTTGTGCTGCTGGCGCTGGTGATCGTGCTGCTCACCGCCTGGCTCACGCACCTGTTGGGGCTGTCCCCGGCCCTCGGTGCGTTTCTCGCCGGGATGCTGCTGGGCGAAAGCCATTACCGCCATCAGATCGAAGCGGATATCCGCCCGTTTCGCGACATTTTACTCGGGCTGTTTTTTGTCAGCATCGGCATGCTGATCGACCTGCAACTGTTCGTCAGCCATAGCCTGCTGATCCTCGGTTTCACCCTCACACTCATGCTGGTCAAGGCGTGCGTGGTCGCCGCCCTGGTCAAATGGCGCGGCAGTGACGGTGAGACCGCCTGGCGCAGCGGCCTGGCCCTGGCCCAGGGCGGCGAGTTCTGTTTTGCATTGATGGCGCAGATGCAGCAGAGCCGATTGATCCCGGATGAATTCAACGGCCTGCTGCTTGCCGCCACGTTCTGCTCGATGCTGCTCACTCCGCTGCTGTTGCGCGCCGCGCCGGCCCTCGCGCTGCGCCTGCACCGCAAGCCCAACCAACAAGTGCAACTGGAGGCGATCACCGCCCTCAACGCCCAATTGCGCGGGCACGCGGTGATCTGTGGCTATGGCCGGGTCGGGCAATCCATCGGGAGGTTTCTGCGGCACGAACAGCAAGCCTTTATCGCCCTGGATGACGACCCGGAACGCGTACAGGAAGCGGCCACCGAAGACAGCAGCGTGCACTATGGCGACTGTCGGCGTGGCGCCCTGCTCAGCGCAGTCGGCCTGGAGCGCGCACGCCTGGTGGTGATTGCGGTGGACAACAGCGATGTGGCCCTGGTGGTGCTCAAAGAGGCAAGGCGGATCAACCCCGACGTGCCGATCCTGGTGCGCACCCGCGATGACAGCCAGTTGGCCGCATTGAAAGCCGCGGGCGCCAGCGAGGTGGTGCCCGAGCTATTGGAGTCGAGCCTGATGCTCGCCTCCCACGCCCTGGTGATGCTCGGCTTGCCCGACCAACAGGTACAGGCGCGGGTCGACGAGGTCCGGCACAACCGCTATCGCCTGCTGCACGGGTTTTACTCGCAGGCGCCCAGCGATGACGCGGCGCCGATCAATCCTGACTGACCGCGCCGATCTTGTGGATCGACAGGTCGGCGCCGTAATACTCCTCTTCCTGGCTCAGGCGCAGCCCGTGCAGGCGCTTGATCACGCCGTACACCAACAGGCCGCCGCCCAGCGCAACCACAACGCCGAGGGCGGTGCCGATCAACTGGCTGATCAGGCTGACCCCACCCAGCCCACCCAGTGCGGTCTGCCCGAAAATGCCACAGGCAATGCCGCCCCACACGCCGCACAGGCCGTGCAACGGCCACACACCCAACACGTCATCGATCTTCCAGCGGTCCTGGGCCGCGATGAAGCACCACACAAACAGGCCACCGGCGACGACACCGGTGACGAGCGCGCCCACCGGGTGCATCAGGTCGGAGCCAGCACAGATCGCCACCAACCCGGCCAGCGGGCCGTTGTGCAGGAAGCCTGGGTCATTGCGACCGATCACCAGCGCGGCCACGGTGCCGCCGACCATGGCCATCAGCGAGTTGACCGCCACCAGGCCACTGACGCCATTGAGGGTTTGCGCGCTCATCACGTTGAAGCCGAACCAGCCGACGATCAGGATCCAGGAGCCCAACGCCAGGAACGGAATGCTCGACGGTGCAAACGCCACCAGCCGCCCGTCACGATAACGGCCGTTGCGCGGGCCCAGCAGCAACACCGCCGCCAGCGCCAGCCAGCCGCCCATGGCGTGCACCACCACGGAACCGGCGAAGTCATGGAAGCTGGCGCCGAAAGTCGCCAGCAGCCAGGCCTGCAAACCGAAATTGCCGTTCCAGACCATGCCTTCGAAAAACGGGTAGATGAACGCGACGATCAGCGCGGTGGCGCACAGTTGCGGAACAAACCGTGCACGTTCGGCGATGCCACCGGAGATGATCGCCGGGATCGCCGCGGCGAAGGTCAGCAGGAAGAAGAACTTCACCAGGCCATAGCCGTGGTCGGCACTGATTACCGCCGCCGGTTGCATGAAGCTCACACCGTAGGAGATCCAATAGCCTATAAAGAAATAGGCCAGGGTCGAGATGGCGAAGTCGCTGAGGATCTTCGACAAGGCGTTGACCTGGTTCTTCTGGCGCACGGTGCCGACTTCCAGGAACGCGAAGCCGGCGTGCATGGCCAGGACCATGACCGCACCGATCAGGATGAAGAGGGTGTTGGAACTGTGGACAAGGGTATCCACCGCGCTTTGCAAATTTTCCATGGAGGTGGGCAGGCCTGCATTAAAGGCAAAAAGCACCAAAGCGGTTCAAGCCAGGGTTTCGCGCACTAAATTGGCACCACCGGTCCCACCCCTCTTCAGAGGGCATGAACCGCTTTAGCGCAGCGATTAACACAACAGGCCGTTGCCGACAGGGTTTTTCCGCGGGTTTGAGTGATTTAGGGTAAGGTTTTTCAAGGCATTGGCCTCAGGCCGCCCAGATTCAGCGCAGGCCCCGGGGCGTGCGCACCAAGGCAAAGCAAAAGCTGTACCACACAATTGAACTGAACCTTCACCGATGCCGGTGACTCGAAAACACACGTACCGATCAGCCAATCACGGAGATAACCATGGCCAGAAGAACTGCAAAGACTGCTCAAGAAATACTGATGGCGGATTTCCAAACCCTGGTCAGTGACACCGAACGGTTGCTGGACGACACCAAGGTCCTGGCCGGCGACCAGGCCGATGAGCTGCGGAGCAAGATCCACGAGAGCCTGCTCAAGGCCCGTGAAACCCTGCAACTGACCGAAGAATCCCTGCGCGAACGCGGCCAGGCGGCGGTCACGGCCACCGAAGATTACGTCCAGGCCAACCCATGGCAGTCCGTCGGTATCGCTGCCGGTGTGGGCTTCTTGATCGGTCTGCTGGCTACAAGGCGCTAAATCATGTCTATCGGCGAAAGCAGCTCGTCCACGGGCACAACCTCTCGACGTCTGGGCGCGGCCGTGCTGGGCTTGCTGCACAGCCATGTCGAACTGTTTGGCATCGAATTGCAGGAGCAGAAGGCGCGCACTGTCAGCCTGCTGCTGTTTGCCGGCCTGGCGCTGGTGTTTGCTCTGCTGTTGCTGGTGGGGCTGTCGACATTGGTGATGATCCTCGTGTGGGACACCGGTTACCGCCTCACCGGGATCATCTGCCTGTGCGTCTTCTACAGCCTGGCCGCCGCCTTCTGCGGGGTGCGCTTGAAAGCGGCAGTGTTCGATGAGTCCACGCCCTTCCACGCCACCCTCGAAGAGTTGGCCAATGATCGGGAGCGCCTGCTGCCATGAGCTCGAATGAAATCCAGCAAACCTCGCGCCGGGAAATGCGCAAGGCGTTGATTCGCCTGCGCATGGAGATGCACCGCCAGGAGATCCGCCATGAGTCCCAGCAACTGATGGTGCCTCTGAACAAGGTGCGCAACATGGGCCAGAGCTTCCAGGGCGGCTTGGGCATCAAGCACGCGCCGCTGTGGGGCGTGGCCGCCGTCACGCTGATGGGCTTCTTTACCGGCAAAGGCGCCAAGGGCGGCGGGATCAGCAGCTTGACGCGCCTGGTGCGCCTCGGTGCCGGCCTGATCCCGCTGATCAAATTGGCCATGCAGGGCAGTTCGCGCAAAAGCTGAGCCAGCTGGCTGCATTCTTGCTAACAGAAACGGCCCGGTCCTCGTTTTCGAGGGCCGGGCCTTTTTTCGGCAACGCATCTAAGGAGGCCCCGTGATCGACGGGCAACCGCTCGCCTGCTTCCAACCGTTCATCGACACCGCCACGGGCCGTATCGCCGGCGTCGAAGCCCTCGGCCGCCTGCGCCAGGCGGATGGGCGCTTGCAGTCCGTCGGCCCGTTGTTTGCCGATCCGCGCACACCGGGCGTGAGCTTGCGCCGCCTCGACCGGCAGATTCGCGACAATGCGCTGAGCCGTTTGCATGAGGCCCCCGAAGACTGGTTCCTGAGCCTGAACATCTCGCCGCGCTGGATCAACCGCCTGCGCCCGGGCCAGGCCCTGCCGAGCCTGAAGCAGATCCACCTGCATGGCGTCGACCCACGGCGCATCGTGTTCGAGATCACTGAGCTGGGCGGCGATATCCAGCGCTTGGCCCAGGTGGTGGCGCGCTATCGCGAGGCGGGCGCGCGCATCGCCATCGACGACTTTGGTGCCGGCTATTCCCAACTCGACCGGGTGCTGGCGTTGCAGCCGGATATTCTCAAGCTCGACATGCGTCTGTTCCAGGAAGCTGCCAAGGGTGGACCGAGCAGTGAAGTGGTGCGCGCATTGGCGCAGATGGCGGAAAAAACCGGCTGCTGGATCATTGCCGAAGGCGTGGAAACCGAAGCCCAATTGAATTTCGCCCTGGAGTGCGGTTCGCGCTATGTGCAGGGCTACCTGTTCGCGCAGGCGCAGCTGGACTGGTTTGCCACCGATGCCTTCGTGGCGCATTTTGCGCAGCTGCGCGCGGCGTATGTGCAACAGAAACTCGCGGAACGCGGGCGCGTCATGCAACTGCGCCAGCAATTGGCCGAGCTGATGAAGATCCTGCAGGCCTGGGCCCAGGGTCAGGCGCCGCTGAGCGAGCTGCCGCAATTGCCGGACTTTCCCTGGCTGTTGCGTTTTTATCAGTGCGACCGCCATGGCACCCAGCTGACACCGAACTTCGAGTGGCGCCAGGACGCCTGGCAAGCCGACAGCCGCTACCTGGGCCATAACTGGTCCTGGCGCCCGTATTTTTATCACTTGCTGGCCGAAGGCTGGGAAGAACGCCGCCTGACCTTGTCCTCGACCTACCGCGACGCCACCACCAACCAGTATTGCCTCACCGCCGGACAATTCTTCGATAACGGTCAGCGCTTGCTGTTAATCGATATCGACGCGGCCGGGTTGTAGATTTTCGCTTGCCCAGGCCTCGCTGAACCGGGAAGCTGGGAGGGACATTCACCGTACGGAGAGTACCCGCCTTGGATTGGCCCACCCTGCTTACCCGCGAACGTCTTGGAAAGCCCCTGCACAGCCCGGAAGAATTGGGCCGCAGCCCGTTTCACAAAGACCACGACCGAATTATATTTTCCGGCGCGTTTCGCCGCCTCGGCCGCAAGACCCAGGTTCACCCGGTGTCCAGCAACGACCACATCCACACGCGCCTGACCCATTCCCTGGAAGTCAGCTGCGTGGGTCGCTCCCTCGGCATGCGCGTCGGTGAAACCCTGCGCAGCGCCCTGCCCGACTGGTGTGATCCGAGCGACCTGGGCATGGTCGTGCAATCGGCCTGCCTGGCACATGACATCGGCAACCCGCCGTTCGGGCATTCCGGCGAAGACGCCATCCGCCACTGGTTCCAGCAAGCTGCCGGACGCGGCTGGCTGGATGACATGAGCACCGCCGAGCGCAATGACTTCCTTAATTTCGAGGGCAACGCCCAAGGCTTTCGCGTGCTCACCCAGCTTGAATACCACCAGTTCGACGGCGGTACGCGGCTGACCTACGCGACCCTGGGCACCTACCTCAAATACCCCTGGACCGCCCGCCACGCCGACTCCCTGGGCTACAAGAAGCACAAGTTCGGCTGCTACCAGAGCGAACTGCCGATCCTCGAACAGATCGCCCACAAGCTTGGCCTGCCGCAACTCGAAGAACAGCGCTGGGCGCGTCACCCGCTGGTTTACCTGATGGAAGCGGCGGACGACATCTGCTACGCCTTGATCGACCTGGAAGACGGCCTGGAAATGGAGTTGCTGGAATACGCCGAGGTCGAGTCGCTGCTGCTCGACCTGGTGGGCGACGACCTGCCGCAGACCTATCGGCAACTGGGCTCCCAGGACTCGCGTCGGCGCAAGCTGGCGATTCTGCGCGGCAAGGCTATCGAGCATTTGACCAATGCCGCGGCGCGAGCCTTCGTCGAACAGCAGGACGCCCTGTTGGCCGGCACCTTGCCCGGCGACCTCGTCGAGCACATGCACGGCCCGGCCAAGCGCTGCGTACTGGATGCCAAGGACATGGCGCGCAAGAAAATCTTCCAGGACAAACGCAAGACCCTGCATGAGATCGGCGCCTACACCACCCTGGAGATCCTCCTGAACGCCTTTTGCGGCGCAGCCCTGGAGCAGCATGGCGGGCGGACCCCGTCCTTCAAGAACCGGCGCATTCTCGACCTGCTGGGCAACAACGCGCCGAACCCTGCGTGGCCGTTGCACGCTTCGTTCCTGCGCATGATCGACTTTATCGCCGGCATGACCGACAGCTATGCCACCGAAATGGCGCGGGAGATGACGGGACGCTCCAGCCCCCAATAACCCCGCCGATCACGCCGCCTGTTGCCTGAACAGAATCTGCCTACGACGGTAACAGAGCGGCCTGATCGAATTCGCACAACCACATGAGGAATAATCGCGCGCACTCCGGGCCAACCTGGCGAATCGTTCCTACGTGCCCCCTCATCGACGCTTGACTCACTGTGTGCCTTCTATGCCCAGTTACCCCCTACGCATCCTGGTGGTGGAGGACCATCCGTTCCAGCTGCTCGCCACCCAGTGCCTGCTCAAGAGTTTCGGTTTCGAGCAACTGACCCCGGCGGAAAACGCCGAACAGGCGATCCGCCTGATGACGCTGGCCGACAACCCTTTTGATATCCTCCTCTGCGACCAGTGCCTGCCGGATCTGCCGGGGCTCGAGTTGATCGAAATCGCCAGCCGCCGGCGTTTTATCAGCGCCGCCATCCTGCTCAGCGGGTTACCTGAAGCTGAATTATCCGCCCTGCACGAGCAAGCCCGGGAGCGTGGGCTGCCCTTACTCGGCTACTTATCAAAGCCGTTGAACAAAGATGAGTTTTCACGTTTGACCCACTCATTGCCCCGCTTAAACGTGTAGGACTTAAAACATATAAACCGTCGAAAAGCACACGTATAAGGGCCGTTAAATCCCCGGCATCACGATTCGGGCAGCGCGCCGCTGAAACGCTGACCACCCGATTCCCGAAGCCTTAGCGACCAGTAGGCTATTACCTTTTTTAATGTAGGAACTTTCCTGTTTTATATCTATGCCCCCTCGACTTCATGCTCCCCCCTCAACTTCTGAGCTAATGTGCCCGCTTTATTTGCACTTGCATGGAATGTGATTATGAACACCGTTTTTATTATCGATGACCACCCGGTTATAAGGCTGGCCATCAGGATGTTGCTGGAACACGAAGGTTACGAAGTCGTCGGCGAAACGGACAACGGGTGCGACGCCATACAAATGGTCCGCGAATGCCTGCCGGACCTGATCATCCTGGACATCAGCATTCCGAAACTCGATGGGCTCGAGGTGCTGTGCCGATTCAACGCCATGAATACCTCGATGAAAACCCTGGTTTTGACCGCCCAATCCCCCACCCTGTTCGCTACGCGCTGCATGCGCTCGGGTGCCGACGGCTACGTGTGCAAGGAAGGCGACCTGAGCGAACTGCTGAGCGCCATTCGCGCCGTATTGTCCGGCTACAACTACTTTCCCAGCCAGGCCTTGAACTCCCACGGTGCAGACGGCGTGGATACCCAGGAGCTTGAACTGTTCAAGGCAGTCAACGATCGCGAGTTGATGGTATTGCAACTTTTTGCACAAGGCCGCACCAATAAGGAAATAGCCAAGGGTATGTTCCTGAGCAATAAAACTGTAAGTACTTATAAAAAGAGGCTGATGCAGAAACTTCAAGCCAAGTCCTTGGTAGAACTTATCGAGATGGCAAAACGAAACGCGCTAGTGTGAGAAAACGGATGCCCAGGTGTATAAAGGACTATCTGATTATATTGAGTGCCGGCTTGTGCTTCAGCGCCGCCGTGCCCGCAACCCCTCAAACTGGCCCGGAACATTTCAACCTGCTGAGCCGCGCGAGCTACGTACCACTGGAAAACCGCCTGAACAAAGTCCAACGCCAATGGCTACAGAACAAACGCGAGTTGGTGCTGGGCACCGCTTTCCCTGACTACCCGCCCTTCGATCTCACGTCCAGTGGGCGCGACTATGAGGGACTCACCGCCGACTACGCCGGCCTGCTCGCCAAGGCGCTGGCCCTGCCGGTCAAGGTCCTGCGCTATCCCTCCCGAGAGGCCGCGATCAGCGCCCTTGAAACCGGGGAGATCGACTTGCTGGGCTCCTCCAACAGCTTTGAGGCGGCAAACCCCCACCTGACATTGTCAGAGCCATATGCCGTGGACCGGCCGGTGCTGGTAACCCGCGAAAGCGAAACCCGTAGCCTCAGCGAGGGCCTGGCCGGAATGCGCCTGGCACTGGTCTACCACTACCTGCCCCTGGGTGAGGTGGAAAAGCTGTACCCCAAGGCGATCATCCGTGCCTACCCCTCGTATCAGAATGCGTTGAACGCGGTAGCCTTCGAACAGGCCGACGTTTTTCTCGGCGATACCATTTCCACGCATTACATGATCAACAAGGGCTACCTGAAGAACGTGCGCATGGCGAACTTCGGCAAGCATGAAGCCTATGGGTTCAGCTTCGCGATGCCCCAGCACCAGGACACCCTGTTGAGCATCGTCGACGAAGTCTTGCGCGCCGTGCCCACCAGCGAACGCGAAACAATCGCCAAGCGCTGGAGCGCCGGCAGCGACATCCTGCTGACCGACCAGAAACTGCAACTGACCTTGCGCGAAGAACGCTGGCTGCGGGACAACCCGGTGGTCAAGGTGATCGTGAACGAAACTTTTGCACCGCTGACGTTTTTTGACACCGACGGGAATTTTCGCGGCATCGCCGCCGACTTGCTGGAACTGATTCGCCTGCGCACCGGCTTGCGCTTCGACGTCCAGCGCGAGCGTGATGTGAACGTGATGATCAATAAGGTCGAGGCGGGCAAGGCCGATATCATCGGGGCGGTCATCCCCAGCGTCGAGCGCGAAGCCCAGTTGAACTTCAGTCGCCCCTACCTGGAAAACTCCTACGTCATGTTGACGCGCAAGGATGACCAGGCCCCCAACGGTCTTGAGGAAATGCAAGGCAAGCGGCTGTCGGTGACCCAGGGCAGCCCGTTGATAGCTTTCCTGCGCGACAACTTTCCCAGGATCCAGCTGGTAGAAACCGGCGACACCTTCAAGTCGACCGAATTGCTGGTACAGGGCAACGTGGACGGTGCAGTGAATACCTTGGTGGTCGCCAATTACTTCCTGTCTTCGCCGATGTTCCAGGACAAGCTTCAAATCAGTTCCAGCATCGGCACCACCCCCGCCACTTATGCGCTGGCGACAGCACGCAGGGCTACCGAACTCACCTCGATTCTCGACAAGGCCCTGCTGAGCATCGCCCCGGATGAGCTGGGGGTGATCAACAGTCGCTGGCGCGGCTATACCGCGGCCTCCGACAGTTACTGGCGCGACTACCATCAACTGATTGCCCGCATCATCTTCGGCACCGGCCTGCTATTGCTGATTTCCCTGGGCTGGAACGCCTATATGCGCCGCCAGATCAAGCACCGCAGGATGGCGGAGCGCGCGCTCAATGATCAGTTCGAGTTCATGCGTGCGCTGGTCAACGAGACCCCGCACCCGATCTACGTCCGCGACCGCAAGGGCCTGCTGCAGACCTGCAACGATAGTTACCTGCAGGTGTTCGACGTCAAGCGCGAGGAGGTGATCGGCAAAAGCGCGCTGCAGATCAGCACGGCCATGGCGGCGGAGGCGGCGCAATACCATGCCGACTACAAACGCGTGGTGTCCGAAGGCAACCCGCTGATCCTCGACCGCGCCCTGCACATTCGCGGGAAAAAACTGACGATCTACCACTGGATCCTGCCGTACCGCGACTCCGTCGGCGAGGTCCAAGGCATCATCGGCGGCTGGATCGACATCAGCGAACGACGCCAGTTGTTCGACGAACTGCGCGCCGCCAAGGAGCGTGCCGACGAAGCCAACCGGGCCAAGAGCACCTTCCTCGCGACCATGAGCCACGAAATCCGCACGCCGATGAACGCTGTGATCGGCATGCTCGAACTGACCCTCAAGCGAGCCGACCAGGGTCATCTCGATCGCCCGGCCATCGAAGTGGCGTACAACTCGGCCAAGGACCTGCTGGAGCTGATCGGCGATATCCTCGATATCGCCCGTATCGAATCCGGCCGCCTGAGCCTGGCGCCCGAACGCGTCAACCTGCGGGAAGTGATCGAGTCGGTGGTACGCGTGTTTGATGGCCTCGCCCGGCAGAAAACCCTCAGCCTGTTGCTGGAGTTCAAGCCCGAGCTGGACGCCACCGAAGTCTTGATCGACCCGTTACGCTTCAAGCAGGTGCTGTCCAACCTGGTCAGCAACGCGATCAAGTTCACCGAGCAAGGCCAGGTAAAGATCAAGGTCGAGGTGTTACCCACCCAACTGCCGCAGCAGATCGAGATGAAACTGGTGGTCGAAGACACCGGCATCGGCATCAGCCGTGACGATCAGATGCGCCTGTTCGAACCCTTTGCCCAGGCCGACAACTCCGGGCACCTGGCCAGGAGCGGCGCGGGCCTGGGGTTGGTAATCTGCCGCAGCCTGTGCGCGATGATGGGCGGCCAACTGAGCCTGAGCAGCGTGCCGATGGTCGGCACCCAGGTGTACGTCAACCTGAAGATGACGCGCCTGCAGCCGGTGCTGGCGGTGGACGAATTCAAGCCCGAGGCCCCCGCGACGGCGCCTGTGCTGAATGTCCTGGTGGTGGACGATCACCCGGCGAACCGGCTGTTGATGTGCCAGCAGCTCGGCTACCTGGGCCACCAGTTCACCGCCGCCCACAACGGCTCGGCCGGTTTCCAGGCCTGGCGCCAGGAGCACTTCGACCTGGTGATAGCCGACTGCAACATGCCCATCATGAATGGCTACGAGTTGAGCCGCTCGATCCGCGAGTACGAGCAGCGCGAGCAACTGACGCCCTGTGTCGTACTGGGCTTTACCGCCAACGCCCAACCCGAGGAGAAGCAGCGCTGCGCCCAGGCAGGCATGAACGATTGCCTGTTCAAACCCATCAGCCTTACCGCGCTGGAGCGGCAACTGGCGCAGATCAGTCCGCGCTCGGCCGGCCTGATCCTGGACCTGGGTAATTTCGAGGCCTTGACCGGCGGCGATCCGCAGATGAGTCGACGCCTGCTGGAGGAGTTGCTGAGCAGCAGTCGTCGCGATCGCCAGGAATTGCTCGCCTTGATAGCCGCCCAGGCTTCCTCCCGGGACATCAGCGAACAGGCACACAAGATCAAGGGCGCTGCCCGCATCGTTCAAGCCCGAACGCTGGCTTCGCAGTGCGAAAGCCTCGAACAGGTGTGCGCGCGGGATGCTGACCGGCCCCTGATCGACACGCAGGTGAAAACCCTGGAAAAACTGATGCTGGAGCTGGAACGGCTGCTGCAGGTGCAGTTGCAAGAGCTGGAGAGTCAATAAGGGGGCGGCATCCGCCCCCTCGTTGATCAGCAGTCGGTCAAGCGCAGGAAGATCGCCGCCAGCTGTTCGATACCCGCCTGGTCCTGCTCGGTAAAGCGTGCCAGGGACGGGCTGTCGAGGTCGAGGACGCCAATCAGCCTGTCGTCCTTGACCAGCGGCACCACCAACTCGCTGTTGGAGGCGCTGTCACAGGCAATATGCCCGGGAAACGCGTGTACATCCTCGACGCGCTGGGTCTGGCGCGACGCCGCCGCCGCCCCGCACACCCCACGACCGAACGGAATACGCACACACGCGATCTGCCCCTGGAACGGCCCCAGCACCAGCTCTTCATTGCGGTTGAGGTAAAAGCCGGCCCAGTTCAAGTCGTCCAGCTGGTTAAACAGAAACGCCGAAAACTGCGCACTGTTGGCGATGAAATCGCGCTCATCGGCGAGCAGCGATTCCAGCTGCGCACACAGCATCGCGTAGCCGTCGAGGCCGGTGCCGGCGTGTTGTAGATCGATCATGGCTGACGCTCCAGCAGTTTGAGGCCTACCCAGTAACGGGCAAATTGGTACGCGCAGCGGCCATTGCGGTTGCCGCGCCCGGTTGCCCAGCGAACGGCGAGGATGTCGAGCGCCTCATCGCGCTGCCACTGCAAACCGGCTTTGTTCGCCAGCTCGCCGATCCAGTGCTCGACCACATCCAGGAAATGCTCTTGCGTGAACGGGTAGAACGACAGCCACAGACCAAAACGGTCGGACAAGGCAATCTTGTCTTCCACCGCCTCGCTCGGATGCAGCTCACCGTCCACGCGTTTCCAGTTGTCGTTGTCACTCTGGTTTTCCGGTACCAGGTGGCGACGGTTGGACGTGGCATACAGCAGCACGTTTTCCGGTGCCTGTTCCAGCGAGCCGTCCAGCACACTCTTGAGTACGCGATAATCGCCCTCGCCGGCCTCGAACGACAGGTCGTCACAGAACAGGATAAAGCGCTGCGGCAGCTTGACCAGTTGCTCGACCACCCGTGGCAGGTCGGCCAGGTGATCGCGCTCAATTTCGATCAGGCGCAGGCCGGCCTTGGCATGCTGGGCCAGCAAGGCACGCACCATCGACGATTTGCCGGTGCCGCGCGAACCCCACAGCAGCGCGTGGTTGGCTGGCAGGCCATCAATGAATTGCTGGGTGTTGCGGGCCAGTTGTTCGCGTTGCTTGTCCACGCCGATCAGGTCGGACAGGCGCATGTCCAGGCTCACCTCCAGCGGCAACAGGAAACCGGTGCGACCTTCACGCTGCCAACGGGCGGCAAGGCATTGGTTCCAGTCGATGGCTTGGCGTGGCGCGGGCAACAAGGGTTCAAGGCGGGCGAGCACTGCGTCGGCCCGCTCAAGAAAAGCATTCAGTCGAGAATCCACGATTATTCCTCTGGCAAGTTCTTGCAAAAGATGGCGTATTGGCAACCCTGCGGCGGATCGCACGAGGCCGCGTAAAAAACGATTCATGCCGGCAAGCCAGAGCCTGTGGATGTTCAGCTATGCTTGCCGGGCGAAGGGAAACGTGAAGTGGTTCAACACTCGATGGATATCAAGTTCGCCCACCGCTTGTCTTATAAACAAGCCAGATTGACTGTGCTGGTCGGTTTCGTCTTGGGAACCTTGCTCAGCCTGATCCAAATCGGCATTGATTATGCCAGCGAAGACGCATCCATCAACCGTGAAATACGCTCGCTGATCGAAATCAGCCATAACCCCGCGTCGCGTATCGCCTACAACATCGATGCCGAACTGGCCCAGGAACTGACCCTGGGCCTCTTGCACTCCCCCGCGATCATTCACGCGCAGTTGATCGACAACAACGGCGTGGTACTGGCCGATGTCGAGCGGCCGCGCAAGGAAAGCCCCTACCGCCCCATCAGCGATTTCCTGTTTGGCGCCAACCGTCAGTTCGAAGACCGGCTGTACCTGAGCCATATGCCCAACGAATCCCTCGGCGTGCTGCGCCTGGACGTGGACACCTACGCTTTCGGCAGCCGTTTCCTGCACCGGGCCGAGATCACCCTGCTCAACGGGTTTGCCCGTAGCCTGCTGCTGACCGGCATTCTCCTGGCCCTCTTCTACGTGATGCTGACCCAGCCACTGGTACGCGTCATTCGCGAGCTGAGCAACCGCCGGCACGCCCGCCTGGACTGCCCAGCCGGGCATGAACACGACGAGATCGGTGTGCTGGTCAGCGTGGCCAACCAGCAATTTGAAAACATGGAGACGGAGATCCAGCAACGCCGGCATGCCGAAGACCGGCTGACCGAATACTTGGGGCAACTGGAAAACATCGTCTCCGCGCGCACCCTTGAACTCAAGGCGAGCAACCAGCGCCTGAGCCAGTCCAACGAAGAATTGGAAGCGGCGAAGATGACCGCCCTGGGCATGGCCCAGGCCCGCGCGGCGTTTCTGGCGAACATGAGCCATGAAATCCGCACCCCGCTCAATGGGCTGCTGGGGATGATCGCGCTGTCACTGGACAGCTCGCTGAACGCCGAGCAGCGCCAGCAACTGTCGATCGCCCATGACTCGGGCAAGGTGCTGGTGGAGTTGCTCAACGATATCCTCGACCTGTCCAAGTTCGACGCCGGCCAGTTGGAGCTGGAGGTGATCCCGTTCGACCTCGGCTCGCTGGTCGAAGACACGGCCAACCTGCTGTCGCAGAACGCCGCGCCCAGCGTCGAGCTGACCTGCCTGATCGACCCGCAGTTTCCCGCCCAGGTGCTGGGCGACCCGACGCGCGTGCGGCAGATCGTCAGCAACTTGCTGTCGAATGCGTTGAAGTTCACCCGTTTCGGTCGCGTGGATGTGCGCCTCAGCGCCCTGAATGGCCGGGTGCGCATCGAAGTGTGTGATACCGGTATCGGCATTGCGCAGGAAGCCCAGGTGAAAATCTTCCAGCCCTTCACCCAAGCCGGCGCGGGCATCACCCGCCAGTTTGGCGGCACGGGGCTGGGCCTGGCGTTGACGCACAACCTGTGCGAAGCCATGAAAGGCCGTCTGAGCATCAGTTCGGAGGTCGGCTTTGGCAGCCAGTTCTGCGCCGAACTGCCGCTGCCGCTGCATTTGCCCGCCGTGCAACAGGCGCCGCTGGCGGGTGAGGTCATCGCCATAACCAGCGCCGGCAGTGGCCTGACGGAACTGCTCAGCACCTTGCTGCCGCATTGGGGGCTGACACCCCGCTGCTACTCGCAGGACGAGGATTTGAGTGGCCTCTCCCCGGACCTGCTGATCACCGATTGTCCGGAATGCCTGTTCCGCCTGCGGCCTGCCATTACCGCACCGATCCTGCTGGTGACCGCCTATGGCAATTTCATGCCCAGCGAAGAAGTGGCGGCGCTGGCGCCCTTGCAGCAACAGGCGCGCCCCTTGAGCCGCAATGCGTTGTACCAGATCCTGCAGCGCAATTTACGCAGCGACCCGCAACTGATCCTCGACCCCCTCCAATTGGAAGCGGCGCCCCTGGCACACCGGGCGCGCATCCTGCTGGTGGAGGACAACCCGGTCAACCAACTGGTCGCCAAGGGCATGTTGAGCAAGCTGGGGTGCGAAGTAGTCGTGGCCGCCCATGGTGGCGAAGCGCTCAAGTTCCTCGAGGAGCAACGCTTCGACCTGGTGCTGATGGACTGCAACATGCCGGTTATGGATGGCTATGAGGCCAGCCGGCAGATCCGCCAAAGCGGACGCTGGCCGGACCTGCCGATTGTCGCGCTGACCGCCAACGCCCTCTCCGAAGAGCGCGAGCGTTGCCGGGCAGCGGGCATGAATGACTACCTGGCCAAGCCGTTTCGCCGCGAAGAACTCAAGGGCCTGCTGGACCTGTGGGTGCCGACGACGACAAGTCTCTGATCTGCCCAAGCAACTGGTCCAGGCCGTGGCGCAAGGCATCGGCCTGGTTCAGGTCGATGCCGCTGTCACATAACAATCGGGTCTTGAGGCCATGGGCCTGGTCGCGCAGGTGCACACCGTCATCACTGAGGCTGAGGTGCACTTCGCGCTCGTCCCTGGCGCTGCGCTGGCGCCTGACCCACTTGAGCTGCTCAAGGCGCTTGAGCAGCGGCGTCAGCGTGCCCGAGTCGAGCATCAGGCGCTCACCCAGGGCCTTGACCGTCGGTTGCGCCGGAGCCACTTCGTGCCATTCCCACAGCACCAGCATCACCACATATTGCGGGTAGGTCAGGCCAAGCTGATCCAGCATCGGCTTATAAGCGCGGGTCACGGCCCGGGAGGCGGCATACAGCTTGAAACACAACTGATCGTCCAGGGCCAGGGACACGGTAGGCAGGTCGGTCATTTGAGCAGGGCTTCAATCTCTTGGGTGAGGTCCTGCGGCTTGGTCGTCGGGGCAAAGCGCTTGACCACCTGGCCGTCGCGGCCAATCAGGAACTTGGTGAAGTTCCACTTGATCCCCTTGGACCCCAGCAGGCCCGGCGCCTGTTTTTTCAGTTGCACGAACAGAGGATGGGCCTCAGTACCGTTCACGTCGATTTTCTTGAACAGTGGGAAGCTGACGCCGTAGTTCAGCTCGCAGAATTCGGAAATCGCGCCTTCGTTGCCCGGCTCCTGCTTGCCGAACTGGTTGCAGGGAAAGCCCAGCACCACCAGGCCCTGGTCCTTGTACTGCTGCCAGAGCTGCTCCAGGCCCTTGTACTGCGGGGTGAAGCCACACTTGCTGGCGGTGTTGACCACCAGGATGGCCTTGCCGGAGAAATCGGCCAAGGTCTTTTGCTCCCCCTTGATGGTGGTGCACGGAATGCTCAGCAGGTTGTCGCTCATGGCAGTGCCTCGATCGGGAGAAAAGAAGGTAAACATAGTAGGCAATTAAATTGCGTGCAATTTAATTGGCGGCATTGATACCCCACTATCACCTTTTCCCTGCAGGAGCCCGGCTTGCGGCGATAGCGATCTGAAGGATGCCATCGCCGGCAAGCCGTACGACTACAGGGAGTTTACGTTGGCCTATATCGCTCAGCGCGGGACCAGGTCCAGGCACACCGAGTTGATGCAGTAACGCAAGCCGGTCGGCGGCGGGCCGTCCGGGAACACGTGGCCCAGGTGCGCATCGCACTTGGCGCAGGTAACTTCCGTGCGGATCATGCCGTGGCTGACATCGCGAATCTCGACCATCGCGCTCTCGGCGATCGGCGCGTAGAAGCTCGGCCAGCCGCAGCCGGAATCGAACTTGGTGGTGGAATCGAACAGGGGCTCGTTGCAGCAGATACAGTGGTACACGCCATCTGTCTTGGTTTCGTTGTACTTGCCGCTGAAAGGACGCTCGGTGCCCTTGAGACGGCAAACCTGGTACTGCGCGGGATCGAGCATGTCCCGCCACTCTTCAAGGGTTTTCTGCAACTTATCCATCGGTACACCTCGGCAACTGAAAAAGCCTGATCTGTGTCTTTTCCATGGATCAGGCGGCACGTATGATTGCGCCTCTTCAAAAACGCCAGTCTGGCACCCGCGCAACCGGCATTCAAACGTATTTATGGGTGCGGGCCCCGCAGGATTCGCAGTACGGTAGTGTCCACACCGTCTGGATCGTTCATTTTCAGGATCACATCGCCATGCAGGTCAGCAAATCGAACAAGCTCGCCAACGTCTGCTACGACATTCGCGGCCCAGTGCTCAAGCACGCCAAACGCCTGGAAGAGGAAGGCCATCGCATCCTCAAGCTGAACATTGGCAACCCGGCGCCATTTGGTTTCGAAGCGCCGGACGAAATCCTCCAGGACGTGATCCGCAACCTGCCCACCGCCCAGGGCTACAGCGACTCCAAGGGCTTGTTCAGCGCGCGCAAGGCGGTGATGCAGTACTACCAGCAGAAGCAGGTCGAAGGCGTCGGTATTGAAGACATCTACCTGGGCAATGGCGTGTCCGAGCTGATCGTGATGTCCATGCAGGCGCTGCTCAACAACGGTGATGAAGTGCTGGTGCCGGCACCCGACTACCCGCTGTGGACGGCAGCGGTGACCCTGGCCGGCGGCCACCCGGTGCATTACCTGTGCGATGAAGGCGCCGACTGGTTCCCGGACCTGGCCGACATCAAGGCCAAGATCACCCCCAACACCAAGGCCCTGGTGATCATCAACCCGAACAACCCCACCGGCGCCGTGTACTCCAAGGAAGTGCTGCTGGGCATGCTCGAGTTGGCGCGCCAGCACAACCTGGTGGTGTTCTCCGACGAGATCTACGACAAGATCCTCTACGATGACGCCGTCCACGTGTGCACCGCGTCGCTGGCACCTGACCTGCTGTGCCTGACCTTCAACGGCCTGTCCAAGTCGTATCGCGTGGCGGGCTTCCGTTCTGGCTGGATCGCCATTTCCGGGCCCAAGCACAACGCCCAGAGCTATATCGAAGGCATCGACATGCTGGCCAACATGCGCCTGTGTGCCAACGTGCCGAGCCAGCACGCCATCCAGACCGCCCTCGGCGGCTACCAGAGCATCAACGACCTGGTACTGCCCCAGGGCCGCCTGCTGGAACAGCGCAACCGCACCTGGGAACTGCTCAACGCGATCCCGGGCGTGAGCTGCGTGAAGCCCATGGGGGCGCTGTACGCTTTCCCACGCATCGACCCGAAGGTCTGCCCGATCCTCAACGACGAGAAGTTCGTGCTCGACCTGCTGCTGTCGGAAAAGCTGCTGGTGGTGCAAGGCACTGCGTTCAACTGGCCGTGGCCGGATCACTTCCGTGTGGTGACCCTGCCGCGTGTGGATGACCTGGACATGGCCATTGGTCGCATCGGCAACTTCCTCAAGTCCTATCGCCAGTAGGGTAGATGTCGCCGTACGACCGACATGCGGTCGTACGGCGAGTATCTGGCAACACTTCTCCACCCGCGCCCTAAGCCTTGGCACCTGTGGCGCCCGTTCTCGCACTTGCACCCTATAATTACAGGGCTGCAAGGCAACGGCGAAGTGATCCAACCGCGGCTAGCGAGCCGGAAAATCCCTTCAAGACTCTACATTCAGGCTGTAGGACACAGTTTGAAATAGTCGCTCGGTTGAATCACCCCATGCCGCACCTTATATACCCCGCAGTACGCGACATATTAAGCATGAGGAGAACTCTACAACCATGATGCGCATCCTGCTGTTCTTGGCCACTAACCTGGCGGTCGTGCTGATTGCCAGCATCACCCTGAGCCTTTTCGGCTTCAACGGGTTCATGGCGGCCAACGGGGTTGACCTGAACCTCAATCAGCTGCTGGTTTTCTGTGCCGTCTTTGGTTTTGCCGGCTCGCTGTTCTCGCTGTTCATCTCCAAGTGGATGGCGAAAATGAGCACCAGCACCCAGGTCATCACCCAGCCACGCACCCGGCATGAGCAATGGTTGCTGCAAACCGTCGAGCAGCTGTCCCGCGAGGCGGGGATCAAGATGCCCGAGGTCGGGATTTTCCCGGCATATGAAGCCAACGCCTTTGCCACCGGCTGGAACAAGAACGACGCACTCGTTGCTGTGAGCCAGGGCATGCTCGAACGCTTCTCCTACGATGAAGTGAAAGCCGTGCTGGCCCACGAGATCGGCCACGTCGCCAACGGTGACATGGTCACCCTGGCGCTGGTTCAGGGCGTGGTGAACACCTTCGTGATGTTCTTCGCGCGGATCATCGGCAACTTTGTCGACAAGGTGATCTTCAAGAACGAAGAAGGCCGCGGTATTGCCTACTTCGTGGCGACGATCTTCGCTGAAGTGGTGCTGGGCTTCCTGGCCAGCGCGATCACCATGTGGTTCTCGCGCAAACGCGAGTTCCGTGCAGACGAAGCCGGTGCACGCCTGGCCGGTACCGGGGCGATGATTGCAGCACTGCAACACCTGCGCTCCGAACAAGGCCTGCCGGTGCATATGCCGGACAGCCTGACTGCCTTCGGCATCAACGGTGGCATCAAACAGGGCATGGCTCGCCTGTTCATGAGCCACCCACCGCTGGAAGAGCGTATCGACGCACTGCGTCGTCGCGGCTGACAGCCGGCGCAAGACAAGAAGGGGCGATCTGATCGCCCCTTTTTTGTGGGTGCTTATATGGTCATCGCGGGCAAGCCCGGCTCCCACATTTGGATCGCTTAGCCGGTGGCAATCCCCCCCCGCCACAGGTCTGGCGCCGTACCCGAAGCGGCGTAAATACCCAGGCCTGGTCAACGCATCGTTATCTGATAGACACGCTCATCCAGCTGCGTAACGCCGTCCTGAACGAACTTCCAGCTCTCGCCGAGGATGTCCTGCTCTTCCAGCACGCGCAGCGTCCATTGCGAGCCGAACAGCACCTTGACCTCATCATCCGTCACCGCAAACGGCGGGCCGGCCTTTTGCGTCTGATCGTAATCGAGGGTGATCAGCAGCCCCTGGCAACCTGGACACAGCAACTGGTGCAGATGCTCGGCATACTGCGCGCGCATCAACGGCGGCAAGGCGATCAGTGCGGCGCGGTCATAAAGCGCGGTGCAATCGGCCACGGCCTCGGCGTCCAGGGCGAAGAAATCGCCGCACCACACCTCGATCAGATCAGCCTGGTACACGCTGAAGACGCCGCGCCGTGTGATGCGCGGCACCAGGTTCTGCTCGCTGAAAAACGCCTTCACCGCCTGTTCCGACAGCTCCACGCCGAGTACCCGCAGTCCATGGCTGGCCAGCCACATCAAGTCCAGGCTCTTGCCACACAAGGGGACCAACACCTGGGCGCCCTGCGCGAGGGCCAACTGCGGCCAGTGCCGTTGCAGGTAAGGGTTGACCTCAGGCAAGTGAAAACCGATCTGATTGCGCGCCCAGCGCTCCTGCCAAAACTTAGGCTCCATGGATCACCCCGAAAATTCGATCAAATGGTGCTAAAACTTATATTAGATTTAGATCAATGATCTGATTGAAGATGGGCCCATGTTAACGCTCAGGACCCTCCCCATGCTCCCCAGCCTGTTTATTTCCCACGGTTCGCCCATGCTCGCCCTGCAACCCGGTGCCAGCGGCCCTGCCCTCCAGCGTCTGGCTGCCGAACTGCCACGACCGCGGGCGATTGTAGTGGTGTCGGCGCACTGGGAAAGCCAGGAGCTGCTGGTCACCGGCAGCTCCGCACCCGAAACCTGGCACGACTTTGGCGGCTTTCCCCCCGAGCTGTTTGCCGTGCAGTACCCGGCGCCGGGCAACCCGCAATTGGCCGGAGAAATTGTCGAACTGCTGCATGCCGACGGCCTGAACGCACGCATTGATGAGCGCCGGCCCTTTGACCACGGCAGCTGGGTGCCGCTGTCGCTGATGTACCCGGCGGCAGATATTCCGGTAGTGCAGGTGTCCCTGCCCAGCCGCATGGGCCCTGCCCTGCAGACCCGCGTCGGGCACGCCGTGGCCAGCCTGCGCGAGCAAGGCGTGTTATTGATCGGCTCGGGCAGCATCACCCATAACCTCGGTGAGCTTGACTGGCGCGCCGGGCCCGAGACCATCACGCCATGGGCGCTGGAGTTTCGCGACTGGGTCGTCGACAAGCTGGCAGCCAACGATGAAAACGCCTTGCACGACTATCGCCGCCAGGCACCGAATGCCGTGCGCAGCCATCCCAGTGATGAGCATCTGCTGCCGCTGTATTTTGCGCGCGGCGCCGGTGGCGCTTTCAGCGTGGCGCATCAGGGTTTCACCCTTGGGGCGCTGGGCATGGACATCTACCGCTTCGGCTAAAGCAACCCTTTGTAGGAGCCGGCAAACCGGCTCCTACGGGCGCGCAGACCGCCCAAAAATAACAGGCAAAAAAATCCCCGAACCAGTCGGGGATTTTTTATGTGCGATCAATCAGCCCAGGGGCGGATCAATCTTCGCGGTAGCGACGCAGCTTCAGCTGCTTACCGGCAACGCGTGTGTCTTTCAGCTTGGCCAGCAGTTTCTCCAGACCGTCTTCCGGCAGCTCCACCAGGGAGAAGCTGTCACGGACCTGGATGCGACCGATAGCTTCACGTGCCAGGCCACCCTCGTTGAGGATAGCGCCCAGCAGGTTCTTGGCCGCGATACCATCACGCGCGCCCAGCGCGGTACGGCAACGGGCACGACCTTCAGCCAATGGAACCGGAGCACGACGCTCACGATCACCACGCTCTGGACGGTCGCCGGAACGCTCTGGACGATCACCACGTGGCGCGCTGTTCGGAACCAGTGGACGTTCTTTCTCGATCGCTGCCAGGGTCAGGGCCTGACCGTTGGTAGCCTTGCGCAGCAGCGCAGCAGCCAAGGCACGCGGGGTGCAACCGATATCGGCGGTCAGGCGGTCCAGCAGGTCGCCGTGGGTCGATTCAGCGTCAGCCACCAGCGGCGACAGGCTGTTGGTCAGTTTCTTGATGCGGGCATCGAGAACGGCCTGGGCATCCGGCAGGCGGACTTCGGCGACTTTCTGACCGGTTACACGCTCGATCACTTGCAGCATGCGGCGCTCACGCGGAGTCACCAGCAGCAGTGCACGGCCTTCGCGACCAGCACGGCCGGTACGGCCGATACGGTGAACGTAGGACTCTGGATCGTATGGCATGTCCACGTTGAACACGTGGGTGATACGTGGAACGTCGAGACCACGAGCGGCTACGTCGGTTGCCACAACGATGTCCAGGCGGCCATCCTTGAGGGAGTCGATTACTCGCTCACGCTGGTTCTGGGCGATGTCACCATTCAGCGCAGCGGCCTTGTAGCCTTTGGCTTCCAGGGCACTGGCCAGGTCCAGGGTCGCTTGCTTGGTGCGCACGAACATGATCAGGGCGTCGAAGTCTTCGACTTCCAGCAGGCTCAATACAGCCGAGGTCTTCTGGTCAGCGTGAACCAACAGGTGAGCCTGTTCGATCGCGGTAACGGTCTGAGTCTTGGTCTGGATCTTCACGTGTTGCGGATCGCGCAGGTGGCGCTCGGCAATGGCACGGATCGACTGTGGCAGGGTGGCCGAGAACAGTACGGTCTGACGGGTCGGTGGCAGTGCCTTGAAGATGACTTCCAGGTCATCCATGAAGCCCAGCTTCAACATTTCGTCGGCTTCGTCCAGAACCAGGTGGTTCACGGTCGACAGGACTTTCTCGTCACGACGCAAGTGGTCGCACAGACGGCCCGGGGTGGCAACGACGATCTGTGCGCCGTTACGGATAGCTTTCAGTTGCGGGCCCATCGGCGCGCCGCCGTAGACAGCCACAACGGTAACGCCTGGCATTTGCTTGGCGTAGGTTTCAAAAGCGGTTGCTACTTGCAGCGCCAACTCACGAGTTGGCGCGAGGATCAGGGCTTGCGGTTCGCGCTTGGCAGGATCGATGCAGTGCAGGATAGGCAGGGCGAACGCGGCGGTTTTACCGGTACCGGTTTGCGCCTGGCCAATCATGTCCTGGCCGGCCATGATGATCGGGATCGATTGCTGCTGAATCGCCGAAGGCTCTTCGTAGCCGGTCGCTGCGACGGCTGCAAGAATATTCGGGTTAAGATTAAAAGCGGCGAAGCCGCCGGTTTCCTGGGTCATGGGTCTGCCTCTAAGTGCATCCGCAAAGACCCATGCTCCAAAGCTGCGCATGCCGTGTTGAGACTCAAGAGTCGCCCTGGCTGCTTTGTCGGCGGGGATTTGCGAAAACGAATGAATGAAAAAGATTCGTCAAGGGAGAGTCCGCTGTGCGGACGTGCAGCCGAAGCTGACTTCGGGGAATTGCGCTACCTAAACGCGGCCCGGTTAAAGGCCGGCGCGCACTATACCGGAAATAGCTGAAAAAGGGAGCTTTTTTTATCGCAAAGTGCCGATAAACCGCGCTGCGTCACAGTCTTTGCGCAGCGGCCCGCGAGGGTCTATTTTTCAAAGGCCCGGCCCCGTTGGTCGTAACGCTTAAACGGTTCACCTGGCGATCAACACCTTTGGTCCGAAACCTTCCATTGCGCCCGAGGGCACCCCCGATGAATCAACCCAGCAGCAGCCGCGTCAGCCGTGAACTCCAGGGTCATGTCCTGCTGTTGGGCCTGGATCGAGTCGCCAAGCGCAACGCGTTCGACCTGGATCTGCTCAATGAGCTGAGCCTGGCGTATGGCGAATTTGATCGAAATGCAGACGCGCGCGTGGCGGTGGTATTCGCCCACGGCGACCACTTCACCGCCGGGCTGGACCTGGCCAACGTCAGCGGCGTGATGGCGGGAGGCTGGCAACCGCCGCTGGGCGGCTGCGATCCGTGGGGCGTGTTCGCCGGCCCCAGGGTGAGCAAACCGGTGATCGTGGCGGCCCAGGGTTACTGCCTGACCATCGGCATCGAATTGATGCTGGCGGCGGATATCAACCTGTGCGCGAGCAATACCCGCTTCGCGCAGATGGAAGTGCAACGTGGGATCTTTCCTTTTGGCGGTGCGACATTGCGCTTTCATCAGGTCGCCGGCTGGGGCAACGCCATGCGCTGGTTGCTCACCGGCGATGAGTTCGACGCCCATGATGCCCTGCGCCTGGGCCTGGTGCAGGAGGTGATGGCGAGTGAAGACCTGCTGCCGCGCGCCATCGAGCTCGCCAGCCGCATCGCCCGCCAGGCACCGCTTGGGGTGCAGGCGACCTTGATGTCGGCACGCCTGGCGCGCATCGAAGGCGAAACCGTCGCGGCCGCCGCCTTGCCACCGATGGTGGCTAAGTTGCTCAACAGCGAGGATGCCAAGGAAGGCGTGCGGGCGATGATCGAGAAGCGTCCCGGGGTGTTCAAGGGTATCTGAACCGGCTGATGGCGCTATCGCAGGCAAGCCCGCTCTCACAGGGTGTGCATTTCAACCTGGGGGAGCCGGGCTTGCCCGCGATAGCGTTGAAACAGGCGACTAAGTTGCCGGCCGAATCGCCTTGATCAACGGCTGCAACGAATAACCCAATCGCGGTGCCAGCGCTTCGGCACGCGCCGACAGCGCGTCCAGGTCCAGCGCCTGATCGAGTTCCGAAGGCACCAGCAGAATCACATTGCCCTCCTTCACCGGCAGTTCCCAGTAATGCCGGTGGTACAACCCGCGCAACAACGCCGCCCCCAGGGGCTTGCCGTCGTCGGTGGCCCACTGGTTGATCACCAGCCAGCCGCCGGGGTTGAGTTTTTTCTGGCAGTTTTCCAGGAAGGTCCAGGCCAGGTGCCCGACGCCTGGGCCGACATCGGTATAAAGGTCGACAAAAATCAGGTCGGCCGACTCGGCTGTATCGAGCAATTGCAGGGCGTCGCCGATGCGGATGTACAGGCGCGGATCGTCGTCCAGCCCCAGGTACTCGATGGCCAGGCGCGGCACATCGGGGCGCAGTTCGATGGCTTCGACGTCTTCCAGCGGCAAAAACTTGAGGCATGCCTGGGTCAGCGTGCCGGCGCCCAGACCGAGGAACAGCGCACTCTCCGGCAGCTCATGGCACAACGCGCCGATCAGCATCGCGCGGGTGTAGTCGTACTCCAGCCAGCTGGGGTCGGCGGTGAACACGCAGCTTTGCTCGATGGCGTCGCCAAATTCGAGAAAGCGGTAATCGGCCACTTCGAGCACACGGATCATGCCGAAATCATCATGGACTTCGGCCAGCAGGCGCTCGACACGCTCCTCGGTCATCACTACTCCTAAAGGGTTTACCGCACGGCAAAGGCGCGATTGTCGGCCAACCGGCGGCAACAGGTCACGCACTAATTGCTGATAACATTGACGCCCGACCGTCAACCACCCTATCGAGTTCATGATGAGCCAACCCTGGAGCCCCGACAGCTGGCGCGCCCTGCCGATCCAGCAACAACCCCAGTACCCGGACGCTGCGCACTTGCTGCAAGTGGAGCAGAACCTGGCCAGCTACCCGCCGCTGGTATTTGCCGGGGAAGCCCGTGAGTTGCGCCGTCAGTTTGCCGAAGTGACCCAGGGCCGGGCGTTCCTGCTGCAAGGCGGTGACTGCGCCGAGAGCTTTGCCGAGTTCTCCGCCGCGAAGATCCGCGACACCTTCAAGGTGCTCTTGCAGATGGCGATTGTGATGACCTTCGCCGCCGGCTGCCCGGTGGTCAAAGTCGGACGCATGGCCGGTCAGTTCGCCAAGCCGCGTTCGGCCAATGACGAGACCATCGACGGCATCACCCTGCCCGCCTACCGCGGCGATATCGTCAACGGGATCGGCTTCGACGAAAAAAGCCGAGTGCCGGACCCGGAGCGCCTGCTGCAGTCCTATCACCAGTCCACCGCGACCCTCAATCTGCTGCGCGCCTTTGCCCAGGGTGGCTTTGCCGACCTGCACCAGGTTCACAAGTGGAACCTGGACTTCATCGCCAACTCCGCGCTGGCGGAAAAATACAGCCAACTGGCCGACCGCATCGACGAAACCCTGGCGTTCATGCGCGCCTGCGGCATGGACAGCTCACCGCAACTGCGCGAAACCAGCTTCTTCACCGCCCACGAAGCGCTGCTGCTCAACTACGAGCAAGCCTTCGTGCGCCGGGACAGCCTGACCAACGACTACTACGACTGCTCGGCGCACATGCTCTGGATCGGCGACCGCACCCGCCAATTGGACGGCGCCCACGTCAAGTTCCTGCGTGGGGTGAACAACCCGATCGGGGTCAAGGTTGGCCCAAGCATGAACCCCGACGACCTGATCCGCCTGATCGACATCCTCAACCCGGATAACGACCCCGGCCGCCTGAACCTGATCGCGCGCATGGGCGCAGGCAAGGTCGGCGAACATCTGCCCAAGCTGATTCGCGCCGTGCAGCGCGAAGGCAAGCAGGTGCTATGGAGCTCGGACCCGATGCACGGCAACACCATCAAGGCCAGCAGCGGCTACAAGACCCGCGACTTCGCACAGATCCTCGGCGAAGTGAAGGAGTTCTTCCAGGTGCACCAGGCCGAGGGCAGCTATGCCGGCGGGATTCATATCGAGATGACCGGGCAGAACGTCACCGAGTGCATCGGCGGCGCGCGACCGATCACCGAGGATGGCTTGTCGGATCGTTACCACACCCACTGCGACCCACGGATGAATGCCGATCAGTCGCTGGAACTGGCGTTCCTGATTGCGGAGACGCTCAAACAGGTCAAGCGTTGAGAGGCTGAATCGCCCGGGCTGACGCCATCGCGGGCAAACCCGGCGCCCACAAGTGCCCGCGATGGGGCTCTAAACAAGCCTGTCCCGACTGATCATCGCCGCCCGCAACCTGTCGGCACTTGGCCGCTGGCAATTGAGCTGGATCTGTTCCAGCCCCAGCCAGTCGGCCATCTGTCGAAGGTTCGCGGCCAGCGCCAGCATCCCCTCTTCATCCAGCCCCGGTTCTTCTTCGTGCACCGCATGTACAGCCAGCCGCCCGTTGGCGCGCTCGGCACGCAAGTCGATGCGCGCGGCGATGCGTTCGTTGTGCAGGAACGGCAACACGTAGTAGCCATAGACCCGCTTGTCTTGCGGGGTATAGATCTCCAGCCGGTAGCGAAAATCGAACAGGCGCTCGGTACGCGCGCGCTCCCAGACCAGCGAATCAAACGGCGAGAGCAACGCGCTGGCCGGCACCTTGCGTGGCACTTTCGGCGCGGGCAGACAGTACGCCGGTTGTTTCCAACCTTGCACCTGGCACACCTGCAACTGCCCGTCCTCCACGAGTTCGGCCAGGCGATTGCGACTGTCGGCAGGGTCGAGGCGGAAGTAATCGCGCAGGTCTTTTTCGGTAGCGACGCCAAGTGCAGTCGCGCTGTGCAACAACAAGCCGCGCTGAGCCTCGGCTTCGCCCACCGTTGTCAGCAGGATCTCGCCTGGGATCACCCGTTCCGGCAAATCGTAGAGCCGCTCGAACCCACGTCGACCGGCCACGGTGACCAACCCCGCAGCAAACAGCCATTCGAGCGCGTGTTTTTCATCGCTCCAGTCCCACCAGGGGCCGGCGCGCTCCTCGCGAGTCGACAGACTCCCCGCGCCCAGCGCACCCTGCTGCTCCACGGTCTTCAGGACACGTTGAATGACTGCCTGCTGCTCACGGCCAAAACGCGCCATTTGCGAATAAATACCCTGCCCTTGCTGCGCCCGCTGCATGCGCCAGCGCATCAACGGGTACAACGCCATCGGCAGCAGCGAGGCCTCATGCCCCCAATATTCGAACAGCGAACGCCGGCGCCCCTGGCTCCAGGCCGCCTGTTCGAGGATCAACGGGGAGTAAGTGCCCAAGCGGGAAAACAGCGGCAGGTAGTGAGAACGCACCACGGCATTCACCGAATCGATCTGCAACACACCCAGGCGTTCGACCAGGCGGTTGATGTGAGCGGCCTTGATCAGTGCAGGCGCCTGGCGCCCGGAAAAACCTTGGGCGGCCAGCGCCAGGCGTCGAGCTTGCTTGAGTGAAAAAGACAGGTCGGCGGGCATGCGAATCTCCATATGGTCGCGCCGACTACCCTACTGCATCCCGCGTCATTTTCGCAGCGGGTCTTGCCAGAAATGCAGGTGGCGATCCTGCTCGACGTCGCCGCGGCTAAGCCCGATATCCTTGAGCGCATCATCACTCAAGGCTGCCAGTGTCTGGCGCTCCGCATGCAGCGCCTGCCACCGCACAACCTTATGGAACAGCCCGGAAAACGGACGTTTCGCCAGTAACACAAAGCCTCTTTGACCTTTCATCTTCTCGCCCTCCAGTGGGGATGACGCGAGTGTGTGCTTGGCCTTATGATCAATCCAACGAATGTTTCTTATGCAATACATCTCAGGGATTGATCAATTGTCCGGCTACCCGAGCATCGACACCGAAGTGCTGCGTACCTTCGTCGCCATCGCCGACCAGGGCGGTTTTACCCGCGCCGGCGAATTGGTCAACCGCACCCAATCAGCGGTGAGCATGCAGATGAAACGCCTGGAAGAAGACGTGCTGCAACGCAAGCTGTTTGAGCGCGACGGGCGTCAGGTGCGGCTGACGCCCGAGGGTCAGGTGCTGTTGGGCTACGCGCGACGCATCCTCAAGCTGCACAGCGAGGTGTTCAATACGTTGCGCGAGCCCCACATGGTCGGCTTGGTGCGCATCGGCACGCCGGATGACTACGTGATGCGCTTCCTGCCGGGCATTCTCAAACAGTTTTCCAAGGCCTACCCGCTGATCCAGATCGAGATGCACTGCGAGGGATCAAGCGTGTTGATGCAGCGACGGGACCTGGCGCTGACCGTTATCAGCCGCGAGCCGGGCAATGATGTCGGTGAACTGTTGCGCACTGAACGCATGGTATGGGCGGCAGCGCCGTGCTTTTGCGTGGACGAGCACGATGCCCTGCCACTGGCGATT
This sequence comes from Pseudomonas sp. 13B_2.1_Bac1, assembly GCF_025466155.1. Classification (NCBI taxonomy): domain Bacteria; kingdom Pseudomonadati; phylum Pseudomonadota; class Gammaproteobacteria; order Pseudomonadales; family Pseudomonadaceae; genus Pseudomonas; species Pseudomonas sp. 13B_2.1_Bac1. The sequence goes on from NZ_JANLOH010000010.1 coordinate 72,031, forward strand.
CCCGGTGGCGACTGCCTCTACACGCAATGGGCCCTGGCGGCACTCGATTCGGCCGAGCGCAATTATCGCCTGGCCTACCACAGCTCCAACGGGGCGGCGATCCAGGCCGTTGTCAGCGCGGGCCTGGCGGCCATGGTCAGCATGGAAAGCCTGGTGACCCCGGACCTGTGCATACTCGGCAGCGAGGACGGCTTCCCCCCATTGCCCTCGATGAATCTGCGCCTGCTGCGCAACCCATTGCTGACTTCGCCGATCACCGATTGCCTGGCCGACTACATCATCGAAGGCTTCAAACTTTAAACGTCAGCATCACCGCGCACACCACCAGGAAGCCGCAAAACAGGCCGCGCAGTACACGCTCCGGCAGCGCATGGGCCACTTTCACGCCCCAACTGATACTGAGCATTCCGCCAACGGCCAGCGGCACGCCGATCATCCAGTCCACTTCGTGGTGCCAGGCGTAGGTGACCAGCGTCACGCTGGTGCTGGGCAGCGCCAGGGCCAGGGACAGGCCTTGGGCGACCACTTGGGTAGTGCCGAACAGGCTGGTCAGCACCGGGGTAGCAACCACCGCGCCCCCGACGCCAAACAGCCCGCCCATGGAGCCGGAAGCTGCGCCCAAGACGCCAAGCCACGGCCAGGAATAACGCATTTGCGCGGTGGGCGGCGCGTTGCGTGTGAACATGCGCAGCAGGTTGTAGGCCGACAGCGTCAGCAGGAATGCGATAAAGCCGATGCGCATGGCGCCTGCGTCCAGCCCCACCGCCCAGATCGAGCCGAGCCAGGCGAAGCTGAAGCCCATCACGCCCAAGGGCAGCGCATGCCTCAATTCGATGCGGTTGCGCTGGTGATAACGCCACAGCGCCAGCATCACGTTGGGCACCACCATCACCAGCGCCGTGCCCTGGGCAAGTTGCTGATCGAGGCCGAACAACACGCCAAGTACCGGGATAGCGATCAAGCCACCCCCAATCCCGAACAGGCCGCCCACCGTGCCGAGGGCCGCGCCCAATATCAGGTACATCGCTAGATCCAACACCGTTCGCTACTCCCCATTCCAGGCCTTGCATGCTACGCAGTCGCCTCTGGCACGGAAACGCACAGCAACGCACAATGGCTGTGCCAATTTCGCATAAGCGTACGCCTATGAACCCCAACACTCTCACCGATCAGCTCGGCCTGTTCCTGGATGTCCTGGAAACCGGCAGCTTCTCCGCCGCCGCCCGCCGTCATCCGCTGACACCCTCGGCGGTGGCTCGGCGCATCGACAGCCTGGAAAACTCGGTGGGCAGTCGCCTGTTCCAGCGCAGCACCCACGCCGTGGTGCCGACGCCCGCCGGCCTGGCGTTTGCCGAGCGGGCGCGGCGGATTGTCAGCGAGTTGCAACTGGCGCGCGCCGAGGCGGTGTCCCTGAGCCATGCGCCAGAAGGCCTGATTCGCGTGGATGCGCCCGCAGCATTTGGCCGACGGCACCTGGCGCCGGTGATTGCGGATTTCCTCAACGTGTACCCGGGGCTCGATGTGCACCTGCATTTGATCGACAGCTTTGTCGACATGCAGGGTGCCCACTTGGGCAAGGTCGACCTGGTATTGCGCGCCGGGCATATCGTCGATACCCGCCTGATCGCCACGCCGCTGGCCAGCATCGTGCGCATCGCCTGTGCCAGCCCGGCCTACCTGAAGAGCCGCGGCACGCCCACTCATCCGCGCGAACTGAGCGAGCATGACGGCCTGGATTGGGACGGTCTGGCCCCCATGTTCGCATGGCGCTTCGAGCTGGACGGGCGCCGCGCCACCTATCGTCCGCAGCGCATCCGCATGAGCGCCAACAACGCCGAAGCGCTGCTGTCCGGCGCCCTCGCCGGGCTGGGGATCGCCCACTTGCCCACCTGGCTGGCCAGTGAATACCTGGTACGCGGCGAACTGTTGCCACTGTTTTGCGAGGATGGCCTGCCCAGCCCGGAAACCACCGGGATTTACGCTTTGCGCCTGGAACAGCAGGCGAATGCCCGCAGCCGGTTGTTGCTGGAATACCTGAAATCGCGCTTCAGCCCGGTGCCGCCCTGGGATCTGGCGCTGCAGAGCGGGCTTGTCTGACCACCCGGACAGAATTATCTGGCGCATTAAAGATTTGCCCGCTAGATTCCAGGCCAGATACGCTTTTTTGAGGCACCGCCATGAGCAAAAATCCTGATCCCTGCGAGTCCCTGATGCTGGATAACCAGCTGTGCTTCGCCCTGCACTCGACCTCGCTGCTGATGACCAAGGTCTACAAACCCCTGCTGCAAGCCCTCGGCCTGACCTACCCGCAGTACCTGGCCATGATGGTGCTGTGGGAAGAAGATGGCTTGACCGTCGGCGAAATCAGCAGCCGCCTGCTGACAGATCCAGGCTCGCTCACGCCCCTGCTCAAGCGCCTGGAGGCTGAAGGCCTGCTCAGCCGGACCCGTAGCCGCGAAGATGAACGGGTCGTCGTCGTCGAGTTGACCGCCGCCGGCCGTGCCCTGCAGGACAAGGCCATGGGCATTCCGCAGTGCATCCTGGGCGCCAGCGGTCTGGAGCTGGAACAGTTGCTCAAGCTGCAGGCTGACCTGATTGCCCTGCGCAGTCATTTGCAAGCCAGCGTCTAACCCCCCTTCCCCCTTGTAGGAGCCGGCTTGCCGGCAAGCCGGCTCCTAGCGTTTGTGCATCGAGGCGAAGATTTTTAAAATTTATCTTGCGCACTAAACATTAGCGCTATACATTCGCCTCACCAACTACTTAGCGCGCAAACATTTAGCGCTAAAAAACCAAGAGGACGACACCATGCAAACGCTCTATACCGCAGTAGCCACCGCCACCGGCGGCCGTGATGGTCGCGCTGTTTCCAGCGACAACATCCTCGACGTCAAACTCTCCACCCCCAAGGAATTGGGCGGTGCCGGTGGCCAGGCCACCAACCCTGAGCAACTGTTCGCCGCCGGCTACTCGGCCTGCTTCATCGGCGCACTGAAATTCGTCGCCAGCCAGACTAAACGCAAAATCCCGGATGACGCCTCGATCACTGCCCACGTCGGCATCGGCCAGATCCCCGGTGGTTTCGGCCTGGATATCGACCTGCACATCAGCCTGCCGGGCCTGGCCCAGGACGAGGCGCAAAGCCTGGTCGATGCCGCCCACCAGGTGTGCCCGTACTCCAACGCCACCCGTGGCAATGTCGAAGTACGCCTGCACGTTGCCGTCTGATAAACAGCCGCGCATAAAAAAACCCGACGCTAAGTCGGGTTTTTTGTTGGCGAGCCAGAATTACTTCTTGGCGCGGCCTTTGTACGAACCACCTTCGCGGGTGTCGATCTCGATCAGGTCGTCGATTTCGATGAAATCGGCTACTTGCAGTTCGGTACCGTTGCTCAGCTTGGCTGGCTTCATTACCTTGCCCGAAGTGTCGCCGCGAGCGGAACCTTCGGTGTAGGCAACCTTACGCACGATAGTGGTCGGCAGCTCTACGGAAACCAGGCGCTCTTCGAAGAAAATAGCTTCGCAGACGTCTTCCATGCCTTCTTCGATGAACGGCAGAACGGCTTCGATATCTTCAGCGTTCAGCTCGTACATGGTGTAGTCGGTGGTGTCCATGAACGTGTAGGTGTCGCCGCTGATGAAGGACAGGGTCGCTTCTTTGCGGTCGAGGATCACGTCGTCCAGTTTGTCATCGGCGCTGTAGACGATCTCGGTCTTGTAACCGGTCAGCAGGTTCTTCAGCTTGGTCTTCATGATTGCGCTGTTACGACCAGACTTGGTGAACTCAGCTTTCTGAACCAGCCAAGGGTCGTTTTCGAGACGGATCACTGTACCGGGTTTCAGTTCTTTACCAGTTTTCATTGCGTATATCCGAAATTTGGATGGGATTTACAAAAATCAAGGTCGCGTATCATATCCAACTTTCATAAAACTGTACCAGCGCCGTCGCAAGATCGGCCTGCAAGCCTTGTTCCAGACACCACGTCTGCGCATGCTGGTTCACCTCCGGCCAGTGCTCCAGCAGCATTTTCCACGCTTGTGCCATATCGCCATCAGTGTTCCAGGCCTGCCAGAGGGCGATCAATGCAGCGCTGGCAGCCGGTGATAAAGCCGCGGTGTACAGCGCGAGGAAGGCATCGAGCTTGTCGAGGTGGATGTCTTCGTCCTGCCGATAGATGTGCCACAACAGCGGCCGCCCGGCCCACTGGGCACGCACGAACGAGTCTTCGCCGCGCACAGCGTTGAAGTCGCAGCACCAGAGCAGGCGGTCATATTGCTCCTGGCGCACGAACGGCAGCACCTGCACGGTCAGGGCGTCGCGCTGATGCACGTCCCCTGCCACCAGGGCTTCCACGCCAAGCCAGCGCTGCACATCACCGAGGATGCGCCCCTCCGGGACCAACAGGTGCGTGGGCCGCTCGTCGCTCGACAACACATCCAGCCAACGGCCGAGCCCGGCATTTTCGTAGGCGAACAATGAAATCAGGCGTGCTCCCTCTGTCGCCAATACGCCCAGGGCCTGCAGGAACTGGCGCTGTGCAGCTGCGTCCTGCTGAAACGCCTGGCGCTGCTCCAGCAATCCAGCCTCGCGCAGCAGCCCACCGGTGCCCGGTCGGAAACCCGGGAAAAAGAAGTACTTCTGCACCCCCTTGAACTTCACTGACGGCAGGCGATGACAACCCACCACCCACTCTTCGGCGCTGAGGTAGTCCAGGTTCATCCACAAGGGCGCACGCGCGCCTGCGGCCATGGCTTCCATGTACTCGGGCGGCAACTGGCAGGCGAACGCGGCGATGACTACATCGGCGGAGGCCGTGTCCCGCCATTCGGTCGGCCAAAAGCGCACTTCCACGCCCTCTTGCCATTGCTCGTCCAGGTGCACATCGATTTCCGGGCACATGCGCTCGAAGGCCCGCAGGTCGTCGACCCACAAACGCACGGTACAGGCGTGCTCCACCACCAATTGCCGGGCCAGGCGCCAGGTCACGCCGATGTCGCCGTAGTTATCGACGACGCTGCAAAAAATATCCCAGCGGGCTCTCATTCCGGGCTCCTACGATCAAAGGCCCGATTGTCCGCATAAATGCCCTGATGCAGAAGGCTTGATCGCGATTATTCTGCACAGCGGCTGTGCGACAATCGCCGCCACGCCGCAATTGCCTGCCAGGAGGCCATCATGTCGGATCAATCGTTGTCGCTGCCCAAGCTTACGTTCGCCATCGCCCTGGGGGTGTGGCTGGGGTTTATCGCCATTGTGCTGACCAGTTGGCTGGCATCGCGCTACCTCTTCCCGCAAACCCTGGCGCCCGTGGCCCAAGCCGTCCAGCAACTGGGTAAACCGGCAGTGGTTGCGCCGGAGCCGCCGAACCGAATGTTCGAGCAGTATCAACAGAACCTGCAAAAGCAGGAGCAACAGCAGAGCCTGGATCAGGCCCGCACCAACGCGCGCAACCTGTCCAACCCCAAGTGCCAGTTCTGGCTGCAACAGGACCAGAACGCGCCCAATGAAAAGAGCCGGGCAAATGTCCTGCAATTTTGCGAATGATCAAGCACAGCCATGAATAAACACGCCGTCCACCAGCTTGTGCTGGAGAAGCTCAGCGTCGATCTCGACATTGCCCAACGCGCCGCGCAGACCGCCTACGAAACCGCGACCCACGAAGAAAACATCGCCGAAAACAAATACGACACCCTGGGCCTCGAGGCGTCCTACCTCGCGGCGGGCCAAGCCAAGCGGGTCGAGGAAATCAAGCAAGCGCTGACGCTGTGCCAGAGTATGCCGTTGCGTGCTTATGATGATCAGCGCGGTATAGAAATCGGCGCGCTACTCGGGCTGGAAGACGAGCACGGTCGCCAGCAGTGGCTGTTCCTGGCGCCGGACGCGGCGGGTTTGAAAGTGGATGTGGTCGGGCAACCGGTGACCGTCATCACCCCGCGCTCGCCGCTGGGCAAGAGCCTGCTGCACAAATTCGAAGGGGATGAGGTGGAGATTCTGGTGGCGGGCGCGCGGCAGCACTTTACGGTGACCGAGGCCAAATAAACGCCTGCAGGAACCAGCTTGGTGTGGCGAGGGAGCACGCTCCCTCGCCACACCAAGCCAGCCCGTGCAATGTCAGTGAACCGGCAATTCGACACCGTCGAACAGTTCTTCCAGTTCCTGCTTGTTGTGGCACTGGATCGCCTTGGCCATGACTTCACGGGTCAGGTGTGGCGCGAATTTTTCGATGAAGTCGCACATGAAGCCGCGCAGGAACGTGCCGCGACGGAAGCCGATCTTGGTCACGCTGGACTCGAACAACTCGCTGGCATCGAGTACCACCAGGTCTTTGTCGAGGTTGGTATCGACGGCCATCTTGGCCACGATGCCCACGCCCAGGCCCAGGCGCACGTAAGTCTTGATCACGTCGGCATCGGCGGCGGTGAACACCACTTTCGGCGTGAGGCCGCGATGGCTGAAAGCCTCGTCGAGCTTGGAACGGCCGGTGAAGCCAAACACGTAGGTCACGATCGGGTATTCGGCCAGGGCTTCCAGGGTCAGCTTCGGCAGCTTGGCCAACGGGTGACCTTGAGGCACGACCACGCAACGGTTCCAGCGGTAGCACGGCATCATCACCAGGTCACCGAACAGCTCCAGGGCTTCGGTGGCAATGGCGAAATCGACGGTGCCGTCAGCTGCCATTTCGGCGATCTGCATCGGCGAGCCCTGGTGCATGTGCAACGCGACGTCAGGGTATTGCTTGATGAAATCGCGGATCACCGGCGGCAAGGCATAACGCGCCTGGGTGTGGGTGGTAGCGATGGACAGGGTGCCCTTCTTCTCGTTGGAGAATTCCTGGGCGATCTGCTTGATGCTTTCGACTTTGCGCAGGATCTCGCCGGCGGTGGTGATGATGCGCTCACCCGCCGGGGTGACACGGGTCAGGTGCTTGCCGCTGCGCGCGAACACTTCGACGCCCAGCTCGTCTTCGAGCAGGCGGATCTGCTTGCTGATACCGGGTTGCGAGGTGTAGAGGCTTTGAGCGGTAGCGGAAACGTTGAGGTCGTGGTGCGCCACTTCCCAGATGTAGCGCAGTTGTTGAAGCTTCATATGTGTCCCTCAAAGCAAATAGACGCCACGGGTATCAGCGACGGTATATAACTATATTAAAGGTTTGACGGATAAATCTAGAACTTTTTATCGTTATTTACCCGTCACACGTCATCACTGCGTCGACGTTGTAACGAAGGCACCAGGTAAACCGGCACGGTAGACAGCTGCAACACCCGAGCTGCGGTACGCCCCAGCGGAGTGGCAGCCGAAGTAGCGTGGCTGTGGCTGCCGACGATCAGCAGGTCTACGGAGAGTTTGCGCAATTGATCGAGTATGACCTCGCACGGATCCCCCTGGATCACCCGTACCGAGTGAATCACCTTCAGGTCCTGCTCCCCTTCCCCCAACTCCTCGCGAAAACTGTCCAGCACCCGCTGCTCGATCGTCGCCATCACCGTGGTCAGCCCCTGGCTCTGCCATTCACTCAGGGCCTTCTCATCAAGGTAGCTCTGCAACACCGATTCGGCGAACAACCCGATCGGCTCGACCACGTGGATCACGTACAGATCTGCCTTGAACGTCCGCGCCAGCGCCAACGCATGCTGCATCACATAAGGCGCGTACAGACCAAGGTCCGTGGCAAAGAGCATCGAGCGAATCATAGAACCTCCTGGACTGCCAGGACGGCGGAGATTGAATCAGCTTAGCAGCGCCCGGACGACTTGGATTGACTTAGCTCTTCACTTCATTACTGATGCCATGGGGCACATGCCCGGTGGCCACCACCTCCCTGGCTTTCTCGCAATGACCGGCCTGGTCATCGAAAAAAACATCGGCGGCGAACGCTTCCAGGAACGCGGATTTTTCCAGCCCACCCAGGAACAGCGACTCGTCCAGGCGAATATCCCACTCGCGCAAAGTACGGATCACCCGCTCATGGGACGGCGCCGAACGCGCAGTGACCAACGCGGTGCGAATCGGACAGTCCTCGTCCGCAAACTCGCGCTGCAACAGGTTCAGCGCGGCCAGGAATCCCTTGAACGGACCGCCATGCAACGGCTGGCGCGCCGACTCGCGCTCGCTGGCCTGGAACGCTTCCAACCCGCCGGACTGGTACACCCGCTCCGACTCATCGGAGAACAACACCGCGTCGCCGTCAAAGGCAATCCGCAATTCCTCACTGGAGGCACGGCGTGGACCGCCGGACAAAATCGTCGCTGCCGCAAACCCCGCATCGAGGGCACTGCGTACATCCTCAGCATGGGTGGAAAGAAACAGATGGCAACCGAACGCTGCCAAATAAGGATAAGGACTACGCCCTCCGACGAAGGCGGCGCGGGAAATATCCAGGCCGTAATGCTGGATGGAATTGAACACACGCAAGCCGGTGTCGGCACTGTTGCGCGACACCAGCACCACCTCGACCCGGGCACGGCCAAGGCTGGCATTCAGGCTCAGCAGCTTCTTGACCAGCGGGAAGGCATCGCCCGGCTCGAGGATTTCTTCCTCGTGTTCGATCTGGTACTGGCGGTAGGTCTCGACCCCCTCGGCCAGATAGACCTTGTGGCTTTCACTCAAGTCGAAGAGTGCCCGCGAGGAAATCGCCAGCACCAACTTGTCACCCAAACCCTTGGCCATGATGTGTTTCCTCACTCAGCGGTTATGCCGATCAATAAAACTCAAGGCCTGATACAGCGCCTGCATCCGTGGCAATTCGCAACCTGCGGCTTTGGCCGCGGCGAGTGGCCGCGCATAGATCGCCGCCAGTTCCAGCGGGCGTTTATGCACGTGGTCGTGATACATGCTCGGCAGGTAGTCGTCCATGGTTTCAGTCATGGCGAACATCTGCTCGGCGTAACTGGCGGGGATTTCATGCCCGCAAGCATGGGCGCCCTGCACCACTTCGGCCATCAATGCCTGGATCAACTCGCGGCTGGATTCGTCCGCCATCATCGCCGTGGTGCCGGTCCCCAGCAGGACGGACAGGCCGTTGTAGGGCACGTTCCACACCAACTTGTGCCAGCGCGCCTGATGCACATTGGCCATGGCCTGGGAGTCGATGCCGGCCTGGTGGAACAACGCGGCGCCGGCTTCGACAATCGCCTGCCGACGGGCGTCGTCGTTGGCCGCGGTGCCACTGTGATACCCCAGGTTGACCCGCCCCAGCGCCTGATGCTCGACCACGCCAGGCGCGGAGCGGTGTACGCCGATGTAGCAGAGCCCACCCAGCAGATGCAGCGACGCCGGCAAGTGTTCACGCAGGCTGTCTTCCACATCCAGGCCGTTTTGCAGCAACACCACCTTGGCATCCGGCGCCGCGACCTGGGCGATAGTCGGGGCCAGCTCAACGTTACCCGTGGACTTGGTGCCCACCAGCAGCCAGTCGCACGGCGGCATGTCGGCAGCCCGTGCGTAGGCCTGCACCGGATGCAGGTGCAAGTGACCATGCACGCTGCTGTTCAGGTGCAAGCCATGCTCACTGACCGCCGCGTATTCGCTGCGCAACAGGAAGTGCACATCGAAGCCGGCGCGCGCCAGCATCAGGCCGTAGAAACCACCGATGGCGCCGGTGCCAATAATGCCAATGCGGGGCGACTGTGCTGTCATGGCAGATCCTCTGGAGTACGGGTAAGCGCTTGATTGATCGCGTCGGTAAGGTCAGTGAGTGTAAGACGTGTCTGTAACTGCCCGAGGAATTGACCCTCGCACACCACGAACAACGCGGGCAAATGAAAGATCTGGTAGCGTTCGACCGCGCCGCCGTTGTGCCCGGCATCCACCCAGCACACGCGGTCAATCGGCAGGGACCAGCCCGGTAGCTGCTGGCGCGCCCAACGGCAACTCGAACACCCGATGCTGGTGAACACCACCAGCGAAATACCTGGCAATCCCAGCAATTGCTGGTCAATATCCAGGTCGGTCAATTCCAGTTCCTTCACTATACTGCTGCCACCGCCGTCAACTGGACGGTGCTCGGAGTCCGTGTACATGGGTCGTTTTTTACCTCACCCTGATGATGTCGCTGTCGAGTTAATCCAACGTCCCTCTCCTGCCCTCCCCCGCCAGCGCCTGCACACGGTCGGCCTGGGCGGCATCGCCTGCCATTGGCCACGCGCCTGGCGCCAGGGCACAGCCGTTGACCTGCACATCCCGTCCCTGGGCGCCAACGCCCGGTATCCGGGGTATGTAGCCTGGTGCCGCAAGGTCGAAAACGGCTATCGCATCGGCATCTCGTTTACCGATGAGCATGCGTTGTTCGGCGCGCGCATGGGCGAACAAGCATGCCGGATGGAGCGCTACTGCCGCCAGCACGAAGATGCCGAACCGACACCTGCACAACTCGAAGCCCTGGCCCGCGAGTGGGTGGCGCGCCATGCCAGCGAGTTCTCCCATGAGGCATTTGTGCGGCCAGCACGGGATTAAAGCGGGCTTTGCCCATTGTCGCGGGCCCGTGTTACGCGCTAAGGTTCCTCCCCCCTGTATTCAAAATCATGCTGTGCCCGCCGCACGGGGATGGCTGGCGGCCGGCACCCGTGACCCTGGCGAGTAACACGATGGCTGATTTACCGATCAATGACCTTAACGTCGAATCCAACGAGACGCTGATCACACCCGATCAGCTCAAGCGCGAAATCCCCCTGAGCGACGCTGCCCTGCAGACCGTCACCAAGGGCCGCGAAGTCATCCGTGACATTCTCGACGGCACCGACCACCGCCTCTTCGTGGTGATCGGGCCCTGCTCGATCCACGACCTCAAGGCTGCCCACGAGTACGCCGAGCGCCTCAAGGTGTTGGCAGCGGAAGTGTCCGACACCTTGTACCTGGTGATGCGCGTCTATTTCGAGAAACCACGGACCACCGTGGGCTGGAAAGGCTTGATCAACGACCCGTACCTGGACGACTCGTTCAAGATCCAGGACGGCTTGCACATCGGTCGCCAGCTGCTGCTGGACCTGGCGGAAATGGGCCTGCCCACCGCCACCGAAGCCCTCGACCCGATCTCCCCGCAGTACCTGCAGGACCTGATCAGCTGGTCGGCCATCGGCGCCCGCACCACCGAATCCCAGACCCACCGCGAAATGGCGTCCGGCCTGTCGTCGGCTGTCGGATTCAAGAACGGCACCGACGGCGGCCTGACCGTGGCGATCAACGCGCTGCAATCGGTCTCCAGCCCTCACCGCTTCCTGGGCATCAACCAGGAAGGCGGCGTCTCCATCGTCACCACCAAGGGCAACGCCTACGGTCACGTGGTGTTGCGCGGTGGCAACGGCAAGCCCAACTATGACTCGGTCAGCGTCGCGCTATGCGAGCAGGCCCTGAACAAGGCCAAGATCAAGCCGAACATCATGGTCGACTGCAGCCACGCCAACTCCAACAAGGATCCGGCCCTGCAGCCGCTGGTCATGGAAAACGTCGCCAACCAGATCCTCGAAGGCAACCAGTCGATTATCGGCCTGATGGTCGAGAGTCACCTGAACTGGGGCTGCCAGGCGATTCCAAAGGACCTCGCCGACTTGCAGTACGGCGTGTCGATCACCGATGCCTGCATCGACTGGGCTGCTACCGAGAACACCCTGCGCAGCATGCACGCCAAGCTCAAGGACGTCTTGCCCAAGCGCAAACGCACCTGACAGCGCGGTTGAATCGAGCGCACACAAAAACGCCGGGCTAAGCCCGGCGTTTTTCATGCTGCAGCGTGTGGCTTACAGCTTCGCGGCATGGCGCTGGTGGCGCTCCATGTAGCGTTCGACATAGGAGCAGGACGGGATCACCGTGTAGCCGGCCTCTTCGGCGAACTTCAGCGCTTCTTCGGTCAATGCCGCCGCAATGCCACGGCCGCGCAGCGCGTTGGGCACGAAGGTCCGATAGATGTCCAGGGTCTGCTTCCCGAGGTCCATATAGGTCAGATAGGCACGATGACCGTCCACATTGGTCTCGAACTGATGACCAGCCTGGTCATGGTGGATGGACAACGCCTCGCTCATCACTACTCCTCGCGGGTCTAAGATTGCGACCCCTACCTTACCGATGTTTTTCCGGCGAAGGAACATCTACGCCACCCCGTGCCGGTTTCGACAACGAGAAAACCTTTAGCGCTCACAACCAGCACGTAGAGAATAGTAGGCACCAATCCTGCCATTGCTCAAGCCGCACTCGTCATCCTTGCCATGGGTGGATATAGAAAGGGCCTCGATCAACCGGTGACCGATAGCCTGAACATTTGCCGGCCGTTGAACCTTGAGACGAACTGCCGCTCTTAAAGTCACTCTACATGCGTAAAAGATGCCAGGCGTGGTAAAGGCAAGCAGCGCGAAAGTGTCGGCCTCGATATATAAATTTTCATCTGTTTACAAGGCTTAACACATGCGGGCCGGCCCTTTCAGCCTGGATCCAATTTTCGCCCGACTGCAAAAAATTGGACGGTTTTTATACAAACCTCCAAAAGATTAGCCAAAATAGATTCGGCACAAGAATTTTTTTTGCTTCTTGCGCTACGTCAGTTTACTTACTACAAGTAATGAGTAGTATGTACGCCGGCTATGAACTCACTCTGAGGAAATAGCCATTTAATAGAAAGTCCTTGAAGGGGAACACGATGAACAACGTTCTGAAATTCTCTGCTCTGGCTCTGGCCGCAGTTCTGGCTACCGGTTGCAGCAGCGTCTCCAAAGAAACCGAAGCTCGTCTGACTGCAACTGAAGACGCAGCAGCTCGCTCCCAGGCTCGTGCAGACGAAGCCTACCGTAAAGCTGATGAAGCTCTGGCTGCTGCTCAAAAAGCACAACAGACTGCTGACGAAGCTAACGAGCGCGCTCTGCGCATGCTTGAAAAAGCAAGCCGCAAGTAATAATCCCTCGGGGTTGTTATCAAGCCGATCCATTCTTGGGTCGGCTTTTTTATTGCCCGCGATTCGTGCCTCGATTGCCGCGCAATAAAAAGCCCGCCGCAGCGCAAGGCCGTGGCGGGCTCAGGGTCGAGCAGGCTTATTGCTGCAGATCGATCGGCGCGCTGGACGCTATCGGCGCTGCACCCGGCACGCCGATTTCGGTGGGCAGGCCGTCTTCGGCCGCGACCACATCACGCACCTGATCCCAGTTCACCCGCAGGTTATTGGCCAGGTCTTCACGCTTGAGCAAGGCGTTGATGACCGCCGTGTGCTTGTCGACCACCGAAGGCGTGCCGTCGTCGTTCAGCGGCGTATGCGCCTCGAGGTAGACCTTGCCGCCGCTGCTGCCGAACTTGTAGGCATCGTTGATGATGCGCACCGAGGTACCCACCGGCACCATGCTGGCCATCTCCAGCACGTTGTTGTTGAACATGCGGAAGCACCCGTGGCTTGTACGCGTGCCGATACCAAATTTCATGTTCGAACCGTGGATCAGGTAGCCCGGGGTGCCCAGGGTGAACTTGAACGGCCCCAAAGGATTGTCCGGACCCGCCGGCACCACGTTGGGCAGCGGATCGCCATTGGCGGCGTGCTCGGCCTTGATCGAGGCGGGCGGGGTCCAGGTCGGGTTGGGGATCTTGCCGGTAATCGTGGTGTGGGCGACCGGCGAGCCCCAGCCCTCACGACCGATCCCCAGCGGGAAGGTGTAGACCACGTCCTGGCCCTTGGGGAAGTAATAGAGCCGGTACTCCGCCAGGTTGATCACGATGCCTTCCCGAGGACCGGGCGGCAGGATGAAACGCGTCGGCAGCACGATGTCAGTGCCCGCCCCCGGCAACCAGGCATCCACGCCCGGGTTGGCCGCGACCATCTCCGAATAGCCAAGATCATAGGTCGTGCCCAGGTCGGCAAAGGTGTCTTCGTACTTGGCCTTGATCACCTGGACCTGACCGACGATGTCCTCGCCCGGCGGAGGCAGGGGCAACTGCAAGGCTGACGCAGAACCGGCCGCACAAAGCGCAGCAAGAGACAGGCAGCAGGTGACGACGGAAAGGCGCGACAACATCCGGAAAATCCTTCGCAGAACGACGGGTAGGTTAAAAGCGAGCTGCAAGCTACAAGCTTTCAGCCGCTAGCTTACAGCTTATAGCGTGAAGCTTGCAGCTGCATCTAGAGCTCGAAACGCAGCTCCGGCCAGATTGGCGGCGTGCCGCGCTTCTGGGACTCCAGAATTGCCCGGCACAACGGGCACAGGCGCTGGTCCTGGAAAATCGAACGATCGACCAGCGACCACCGCGGTTGCGCCGGCAGTAACGTACCGCACAGGGTACGATCGATGGAGCCGCCCAGTTCCAATTGCCGCGTGACCAGATGCACCCGCACTTCCTGGCAGGCGAACAGATCCAGCTGCTCGTCCGGCTCGATCAGTTGGTAGTTAAACAGGGACCAGGCAGGACGCGACATCAAGGGCTCCAAATCGGGGGGGCGCCACCTTAGCCGAAAGCCTGCCGGTAGAAAAGCGTCAAAGCAGCGGTTTTAGCGTCGGCCAGACATTTTCCAGCAACTTGCCCTGGGCGCCGACCGCCGGGTGCAGTTGATCCGCCTGCATCAGCTCGGGATGACCACCGACGCCCTCGAGGAAAAACGGCACCAGCGGGACGTTTTTTTCCTTCGCCAGCGCCCCATACACTTCAGCAAATGCCGTGGTGTAGCGCGGGCCGTAGTTGGGTGGCAACTGCATGCCCAGCAACAGCACCTTCGCGCCGCCGGCCTTGGACTGATCGATCATCGACGCAAGATTTTGTTTCAATTGCGCAGGCGGTTGGCCGCGCAGGCCGTCATTGCCACCAAGCTCGATCACCACGACATCCGGCTTATGCTCTGCAAGCGCCGCCGGCAGCCGCGCCAAGCCTCCGGCACTGGTGTCGCCGCTGATGGAAGCGTTGACCACTTTATCGTCGAAACCTTCCTTCTTGAGCCGTTGTCCCAGCAACGCTACCCACCCTTTGCTGGTATCCAGGCCGAAACCGGCACTGATACTATCGCCAACGATCAGGACTGTACCCGCCGCTGCGTTCTGGGCCATGCACATCAAGGCCAGGCCAGCACTCAAAAACCACATTCGCATCGGATTCTCCATGGGCGCAAGCATTCTCACCGCGCGGAACCTTAGCAAAGTGGTTCCCAGCGCGGAAGGTGAACTGACTATCCTGCACGAACTGAGCCTGGAACTGAACAAGGGCGATAGCCTGGCTATCGTCGGTGCTTCCGGCTCCGGTAAATCCACCCTCCTGGGCCTGCTGGCCGGCCTTGACCTGCCCAGCAGCGGCGAAGTCACGCTCGCCGGGCAAGCCCTCAGCACCCTCGACGAAGACCAGCGTGCGCGCATCCGCGCCGAGCACGTGGGCTTCGTGTTCCAGTCCTTCCAGTTGCTCGACAGCCTCAACGCCCTGGAAAACGTCATGCTGCCGCTGGAGCTGGACGGCCGCAAAGACGCCCGCGAGCGCGCCACCCATTTGCTGGAGCGAGTCGGCCTGGGCCAACGCCTGACCCACTCGCCGCGCCAGTTGTCCGGCGGTGAACAGCAACGAGTGGCGATCGCCCGCGCGTTCGCTGCCGAACCGGACGTGCTGTTTGCCGATGAACCCACCGGGAACCTCGACAGCCACACCGGCGAGCGCATCAGCGACCTGCTGTTCGAGCTCAACAAAGAAAGCGGCACGACCCTGGTGCTGGTCACCCACGACGAGCGCCTGGCCCACCGTTGCCGACGCCTGATCCGCCTTGAAGCCGGCCTGATGGTCGCGCCCCTGGAGCCTTGATGGCACGTTTGCCGCTGTTGCGCCTGTTCAGCCTTGCCATGCGCCAATTGCTGCGCGATGCCCGCGCCGGCGAATTGCGCGTGTTGTTCTTCGCCCTGCTGGTGGCGGTAGCTGCCAGCACTGCCATTGGCTACTTCGGTGCCCGCCTCAATGGCGCCATGATGCTGCGCGCCACCGAGTTCCTCGGCGCCGACCTGGTACTTGAAGGCAGCTCGCCGGCGCGGCCCGAACAAATCCGGTCGGGGACCGAGCTGGGCCTGGATCACGCCCGGGTGGTCGAATTCTCCAGCGTGATTGCCACCGACAACGGCATCCAGCTCTCCAGCATCAAGGCCGTCAACGAGCAGTACCCGCTGCGCGGTGAGCTGAAAAGCGCGGCTGCGCCGTTTGGCGATGAAACCCCGGGAGGTGGCCCGAAGCCCGGTGAAGCCTGGGTGGAGGCGCGGCTGCTGACTGCACTCGACCTCAAGGTCGGCGACAGTATCGATGTCGGCATGAAGACCCTGCGCCTGGCCCGCATCCTCACCTACGAACCCGACCGCGCCGGTAACTTCTACAGCCTCACGCCCCGGGTGATGATCAACCTGGCGGACCTGGATGCCACCGGTGTGGTCCAGCCCGGCAGCCGCGTCAGCTACCGCGAACTGTGGCGCGGGCCACAAGGCAGCACAGCGCTGCAAACCTATCGCGACCTGGTCAAGCCCGGCCTCGCCGCCAACCAGCGCCTGCAGGACTCGCGAGACGGCAACCAGCAGATTGGCGGCGCCCTGGGCAAGGCCGAGCGCTACCTGAACATGGCAAGCCTGGTGGCAGTGCTGCTGGCCGGCGTCGCCGTGGCCTTGTCGGCCAACCGTTTCGCCACCCGCCGCTTCGACGCCAGTGCATTGTTACGCTGCCTGGGGTTATCGCGCCGTGAAGCGATGTTGCTGTTCAGCCTGCAATTGAGCGTACTGGGCCTGCTGGCGAGCCTGACCGGCGCCCTGCTCGGCTGGCTCGCGCAGTTTGGCCTGTTCTACTTCCTGCACGATCTGCTGCCGGCGGACGTACCGCCTGGCGGCCTGCTGCCGGCCATCGCCGGGATCGGCACCGGGCTGGTCGCCCTCGCCGGCTTCGCCCTGCCGCCACTGGCGGCATTGGGTCGGGTGCCGCCGCTGCGGGTACTGCGTCGCGACCTGCTGCCGATTCCTTCCAGCACCTGGATGGTCTACGGCGCAGCCCTGTTCGCCCTGGGCCTGATCATGTGGCGCCTGAGCCTCGACCTGGTGCTGACCTTCGCCCTGCTCGGCGGTGGCGTGGTGGCAGCGCTGGTACTCGGTGGCCTGCTCCTGTTGCTGTTGCAAAGCCTGCGACGCCTGCTGGCTCGCGCCTCCCTGCCCTGGCGCCTGGGCCTGGGACAATTGCTGCGTCACCCGCTGGCGGCGGCTGGCCAGTCCCTGGCCTTTGGCCTGATCCTGCTGTCGATGGGCTTGATTGCCCTGCTGCGCGGCGAGTTGCTCGACACCTGGCAAAACCAGTTGCCCAAGGATGCGCCCAACTATTTCGCCCTCAACATCCTGCCGGCCGACAAAGACGCGTTCGGCGCTCGCCTGCTGGTGCTGCAGGCGCAGTCAGCACCGCTGTACCCCGTGGTGCCGGGCCGGCTGATCAGCATCAACGGCGAACCGGTGCAGGAGATTGTCAGCAAGGACTCCAGCGGCGACCGCGCGGTGCAACGTGACTTGAGCCTCACCTGGGCCGCCGACCTGCCACCGGGCAACGCCCTGACAGCGGGCACCTGGTGGTCGCAGCAACCCACCGATGAAATCCCCGGGGTCTCGGTAGAAGCCAAGGTCGCGGAAAGCCTCAAGCTCAAACTCAACGACCACCTGGTGTTTACCGTGGGCGGGGAAAACCGTGAAGCGCGGGTCACCAGCCTGCGCACCATCAACTGGGACAACTTCCAGCCGAACTTCTTCATGATTTTCCAGCCAGGCACGCTGAAGGATCTGCCCGCTACCTACTTGACCAGCTTTTACCTGGCGCCTGGGCACGACCAGCAGATTGTTGATCTGTCGCGTGCCTTCCCGGCCGTGACCATCCTGCAGGTCGAGGCACTGCTGGAGCAGTTGCGCAGCATCCTGGCGCAGGTGACCCTGGCGGTGGAGTACGTGCTGCTGTTTGTGCTGGCGGCCGGAATGGCGGTGTTGTTCTCCGGCCTGCAGGCCACCCTTGATGAGCGGATTCGCCAAGGTGCACTGCTGCGCGCCCTGGGCGCCGAGCGCAAGCTGCTGGTCAAGGCCAGGCGCATCGAGTTCGGCTTGCTGGGTGCCGTCAGCGGGTTGCTGGCGGCGCTGGGAACCGAGCTGGTGACCTGGGTGCTGTACCGCTATGCCTTTGACCTGGCCTGGCACCCGCACCCGTGGTTGTTGGTGCTGCCGGTGATCGGTGCGGTGTTGATCGGCGGGGCCGGGGTCTTCGGTACGCGCCGCGCACTGAATGCCAGCCCTCTGACCGTATTGCGCGAAGGCTGAAAACACAATGGCCCGCGTCCTTCAAGGGACGCGGGCCAACGGCGCTCACTTCACATACTCGATCCCGGTGATCCACCAGCACACTTCGCCGCCGGGCGTCTGCACGATGGCCTCATCATCGACTTCCTTGCGCAACAACGCGCGGGCCATCGGTGAGTCGATGGAGATATAGTCCATCCGGTCATAAATCTCGTCATAGCCGACAATCCGAAAACGCTTGGTCTCGCCCTGCTCGTTTTCGATATCGACCCAGGCGCCGAAAAACACCTTCCCTTCCTGCTCGGGCATGTACTCCACCACGCGCATGTCTTCCAGGCGCTTGCGCAGGTAACGGACCCGACGATCGATCTCGCGCAGCAATTTCTTGTTGTACTGGTAGTCGGCGTTTTCGCTGCGGTCGCCCAGCGAGGCAGCCCATGTCACTTTGCGCGTGGTGTCCGGGCGCTTTTCGCGCCACAGGTAGTCCAGCTCTTTCTTCAGCGCTTCATGACCTTCTTTGGTAATCAGCTTGGTACTCAAACGCATGCATCCCCAGGCAATGTCCATAGGTGCCGATCGGCCAGGCAATCATGCCCTGGCGTCGGCTGGCTGGCGTTGATGATAAATGAACCCGGGAAAGTAGCCAGGCCGGTCTAGCCATCCAGGACCTGGTCCAGGTCCAGCAGCATCGCGCGCAAGCTTTGCCGCAGGTTCGACACCTGAGACGTCATGACCTTCAGCGCTTCGGTTCTCTGGCTGACCGCCAGCGACTGGTCATGCAACTGGGCAATGCGCTGCTCCAGCTCTCGAGCCCTCTCATCGGACTGGCTTTGTTCCTGCTGCAGTCGAGCCTGCCATTGATCAAGCGCCGCCTGCTGTTCGATGACGGCGAGCTTTTGTTGGGTCAACTCCTGTGCGACACGCGCCAGGTTGGTCAGTGTACTGTCCACCTCGAACATGGCGTTTTGGTCCATGGCCGCGGGCAATCCAGGTTGCCCCCGCGGCTCCGGCGCGGGCGGTATCACAGGTGCAGCCTGCACGCGGTTTGCCGGCATTTCGATCGCCACCGGGCGCGGCTCTTCGACAGGCTGTTCATGCTCAGGTACACCGGCAGGGTCGGCCGTGATCGCTGCCCTGGGGGACGAGCTTAATTTCGATGAAAAGCGAATGGAGGGCACGATCAATGACGCGCTTTCGATTGCCGGCAACGCGGGCGCGGAAATGCCCAAGGTAATCACCTTCATCACCAGCGCTTTCTTGATGATCACCGAGTGGTGATCCTCGGGCCTGGCAGGCGGCAGCTTGCAACCTTTCAAATCGACAAAATGATAGGGCAACTGGGTTTCCGTGACGCCAGCGGCTTTTGCACC
Source organism: Pseudomonas sp. 13B_2.1_Bac1 (assembly GCF_025466155.1). Classification (NCBI taxonomy): domain Bacteria; kingdom Pseudomonadati; phylum Pseudomonadota; class Gammaproteobacteria; order Pseudomonadales; family Pseudomonadaceae; genus Pseudomonas; species Pseudomonas sp. 13B_2.1_Bac1. Next base: position 91,626 of record NZ_JANLOH010000010.1, read on the forward strand.
CGACGCGGCCAACGTCAGAATTTGCTTAAACACATGCATGGCAACTTGCAAGTCGTCCCTGGACTCGACACCACCGAGAAAATACCGTTCGGCTTTTTTACGCAACGCCGCGATGTAAACCCTGGAACTCCCCGGTTCAACTTCTTCATCGAGGCTGTAAACGAGGAAGTTGGAGGCAATCTGACCAACAGCAAACCCACAGAGCAGTGCGCCGTTGACCGGTGCATCCTGACCATCGCGTTCAAGAACTAGGGTACGTAGCAGCATCATGATTATCAGTCCTCGTTACACAGCGCAGAACGTCTATACAAACATCCAATAAACATTCGAAATTTAAAAGTCAACACACACTCCAATTGTTTCAGCGATGTACCGGGCACACACGTAGGACTTCTCTTATTAATGCTGATCGTCGTTCCCAAAAGCGATGATTATCCGTACCCTTTTTAAAATCTACCCCTTAACGTCATACCAAACTTATTCGGTAAACACATGATCGAAATAAGCAACGTGACAAAATACATCGACAAGAAAAACATTATCAGTGATCTCTCATTCAGCGCCAATCAACACGAATGCCTGGGGCTTTTTGGAGAAGACCCTGCTGCTAAAACGCTACTATTGAATATACTTTCCGGTACAACTTCGCCTTCCAGTGGCCATGTCACTGTCCAGGGTATCAACCCGCAAGTTCTCAAGATAAAGAAAGCGATCGGCTATCAACTGGACCGGGATCTCGGTCATCCAACGATGTCGGCAAACGCGTTCCTGCATTTCATTGCCAGCATTCGTGGTTTCCACGGCGCAGAAAAACGCGCGCGCGTGGAACACGCCGCCATGCGACTGGAGTTATGGCCCATTCTCAACGCGCCCCTCGACACACTTTGTACTGGATGGAAACGTAAAGTCGCGATTGCCCAAGCCATCCTGCATGGGCCGGCCTTGTTGTTACTGGATGAACCGACCGAAGGGCTGGCACCCGATCAAAAACACACCTTCAGGGCGCTTATCAGGTCGTTGACGCAGGAGATGACGGTGATCATCGCGTCCCGGCACTGCGATGAGTTGTCCGAACTCTGCACACGGGCGCTGGTGCTTGCGGGCGGGCGTCTGGTGGCCGATACGCCACTGCCTGATCTGCAACGCGATTCCCGTCATTTCCAGGCAGTTACCCTGACCGCGCACGCGCCTCTGGACCTGCTGGCGCTCGCCGTCCTGCCAGGCGTGGCGGGCATCGAAGAGCATCGCCATGCCCCCGGCACGGTGACCGTGCTGGCCATGCCGGGACATAACATCTCCTCACACATTCACACACTCATCGCCAGTCGTCGGTGGCAAATCAGCTCGCTGCACCAGGAGTCAGGCCGCCTGAACGATGTGGTCCACCACCTGAGCCGAGAGGCCACTCTTTGAAATTGCTGCCCGTCATTTTCAAGCGCCAACTCGCCAGTTATGCCTGCACACCAGGCACCTACCTGAGCGTGGCGATTTTTTTAGTACTGTCCGTGGCCTTGGGTTTTCACCTCAGCCCGTGGCTGGAGCAAGACAGCAGCACGTTGCAGGTTTTTTTCCAACTGCATCCCTGGCTTTACTTACTCTTGATCCCCGCCCTGGCGGCGCAACTCTGGTCGGATGAAGCGAATGCCGGTTTTCTCGAGTTGATGAAGACATTACCCGTCACGCCCTTTGAGTGGGTGATCGGCAAGTTCCTGGCTGCCTGGGTTGTAGTCGGCGTGGCTCTGCTGTTGACGTTTCCCCTGGTCATCATCGCCAATTATCTGGGCAGGGCGGACAACGCCGTTATAGCCTCGCAATTTTTGGCGAGTTGGCTGCTGGCGGGCAGTTATCTATCTGTCGGTTGTTTCATCTTCACTTGCGTCCGTCAGCGTACCGTCGTCGTCATACTGACGATGGGCTTACTGCTCACCGTCAGTGGACTTTCATCTTTACTCGATGCACTGGAACATCAAGCGCCCATTTGGTTTATCGACAGTTTGAGTTCCCTCAATCCGCTGTCAAGATTCAGCAGCCTGGACGATGGAAAATTTGCACTTCGCGACATTCTTTACTTCATCAGCATGATCCTGGCCTTCCTCACTGCGGCGACCATCACCCTTAATTACAAGCATCGCTGAGAAGGAAAGCCCCATGCGATCCACTCTGCGTACCGGCATGACACTTATGGTCTTGCTTTTACTATTCCTCGCGTTCAACCTGGTCTGGATAGTTAAACTTCCCGACATTCGCTGGGACTATTCCCGTTCACAGATCCACACTTTATCCCCCACCGTACGGCACTTCCTGAATTCCCTGGAAAGCCCGGTAGACTTGTATTACTTCAACGCCAACAACGCCCCAGCAAGAAGTCCCGCGATGAAACGCTATGGCAAGCGTATCGAGGACCGGCTCAAGGAATATGAAAAAGCCGCCCGAGGCATGCTCAACCTGCACCTTATCGAACCTGCACGTTTTTCAGAGGATGCCTACAAAGCGGAGCTATTTGGCCTCGACGATGAGGCCGGTTTTCTGGGCCTCATCGGTACCCGTGCCGGTCACGGTGCGCAACGCATCGAATCATTCAGCCTTGATCGTGAGCCCTTGCTCGACTACGAAATCAGCCACTTGATCTATAAGTTGCAACACCCTGAGCGCCCCATTGTCGGTCTGATCTCAGGGCAAGCGATGGAGGAATCCGCAGGGCGGCTGCTCAAGACCGTGCAGCAGCACTTTAACCTCGCGCTGCTGGAGTCGACGACCGTACGCATCCCGGAATATGTCCAGGCACTGATGGTGGTGCAGCCCGCCGCGTTGTCCGAGCAGACCCTGTATGGCATTGAACAATTTGTATTGAAGGGCGGCAGGTTGATGATGTTTATCGACCCCCTGGGCGAGCAACGCTCAGGCCGTGCGCCAGCCAATACTCGATTGCACGAACTACTGGCCGCCTGGGGTATCCAGATGCCAGCGGATAAGCTGCTGGTCGACGGTCTCTATTCTTCGTGGACTGAGCCGGGCCCCGGAAGAAACGCGGAGCGATACCCAGCCCGGTTAAACCTACCAAGGCAGGCGATGAACACGCAGGATGTGAGCACCTGGAAATTGAACACCGTGATCGTATCCAGCAGCGGCGCCGTCTCTCGCCTGGCTAAAAGTCGCACGACATTTACCCCCCTGCTCTACAGCTCCGAGCACGCCGAGCTGATGGATACCGAGCGTTTCGTGGACGACACCGCGCGCGACGCGTTGGCTGACGCGCTGCCCAAGCAAGGCAAACGCCATGTAATTGCGGCCCGTATCGAGGGGCCGGCTTATTCGGCATTTCCGGAAGGCATCAAGGGTCAACCGCCGGGCGTGCAAAAAGCGACACAGATCCATGTCGTGGTGGTCGCCGACACCGACATGCTCACCGATCAGCTCAGCCCCGCGACGCCTGACAGCAACGCACTGTTTATCATGAATACACTGGATAACCTGTCCGCCCTTGAAGCACTGGCCAACGTTCGGCCGCGTACACCCGCGAGCAACTCACCGACCCTGCTGGAGGCCATGCGCAACGCCGCCGAACAGGTCTATCGCGGCAAGGCCTATGAGGTGGAACAACGCTTGCAGCGAACGGAACAGGAATGGCGGCAGTTGACGCCACAAGTGATCCACCTGGGCACTCAGGCAGTGGACACCAGGACGCAGTTGCAGGCCCTCAATAAGGAGCGCCTGCGTTTGCCCATGGAGTTGCACGCCTTGAAGGTCGAGGCATACGCACAGGTCAATCGCCTGGAGCTGGCGATAAAGCTGGGCGTGACCTTCGCGATCCCGCTGATGTTGTGCCTGATCGCCTGGCTGGTGTTTCTCGGCCATCGTCGACGACGCTTGAACGGCGAGGCCACACGTCGCTGAACCTCAACGCCTGGCAATCAGCCCTTGCCGGGCAATGCGGGTCAGATGGCCGATCACTTCAGCTGCATTGACGGCGCTCGGAGCCTGGATGACCGCGAGGTCAAAGCTGTTGTTGGCAAAACGGGCAAGAGAGTCGCCGTCTTCCACAAACTGGATCAGGAACGCCGATGGCCGCCCGGTACGACGCGGCCAGCCATCCAGGTAACGCAACAGCGTCGGCTGGTGCTTGCCGCCCAGGAGAATTTTCGGATTGCGTTGAGTCAGGTCCGCGGTGATCGGGGCCAGGCGTATCAGGGGGCGTAGTGCATTCATCGTGTCGTGTCTCTGCCTCAAAAGTCTGCGGGCAGGTGAGAGGCAACACCGAACCAGCGCTTTAGCGGAATTTCAAAGCTGTCTCGGCATGGGAGAACCAGCTTCTGTCGGGCTGCATAGAGTCCCGGTGGCGCCCCGCAATTAGCTGTTTAAATCGGCGCATGAGCGGCATCCTAGAGAAGCCGCAGGGGCGGTGTCAAGAATGGCGGGCAACGAAAAGGCCCGCACATGGGCGGGCCTTGTCGATTTTCCAGACGTGGATCAGCGGGCGATGGCGCGGTCTGCAGACAATTTGCCGGCACCTTCCAGCAGCACTGCCAGCGCACCACCGAGCAGCGCCAATGCGAACTCATACCCGTTATTGGCCATGAACAGACCGTTATGGATATGCACCGAGAAGATCGCCACCAGCGACAGGATGGTCAAGCCCAATGCCGCCGGACGAGCGAGCAAACCGATGATCAGTGCCAGGCCGGCGAAGAACTCGGTCCCGCCCGACAACAGTGCCATCAGGGTACCCGGTGCGAGGCCGATGCTTTCCATCCACTGCGCCGTGCCGGCCAGGCCGTAGCCACCGAACCAGCCAAAGAGTTTTTGCGAGCCGTGGGCCGCGAAGATAATGCCGACAACAATGCGCAGGACAGTCAGGCCGTAACCGGCACGGGTGGTCAGAAGGCTTTTGATCAGTGGGCTCATGCGTGTAATCCTTTTCGAAACTGGGGTTGGTTGGCCGCCATATTAATCAGTTTAAAGAATGTTAAAAGCGCAAAAACTGCCTTATCAATATCGAATTAATCGATTACTTCCGGGAGGCAATTTTCGGCGCTGGCGGCTCCAGGGACTCCCGCTCCCGATCGAACGCCAAGTAATACTTGTTAACGCTATTAACATAGCTGACGCCGCTCATGCCCACCTGTTCCATGGCAATGCGTTCAACCTGGAAGAACCACTGGTTGGGGTTGAGGCCCCGGCGCCTGGCCTCGGTGCGCATGCCCTGGACGCGCTCCGGGCCCATGTTGTAGGCCGCCAGTACAAAGGCCATGCGCTCGCGCTCATTGAGCTTGGGGCTGGCGAAAAACTTGCGGCGGATCATCGCCAGGTAGCGCGCGCCGGCCTGCACATTGCTGTCGAGGTTCTCGATATTGTTGACCCCCACCCGCTGCGCCGCCGACGGCGTGATCTGCATCAGGCCGGTCGGCCCACCGCTGTTGCGCGCGCCCGGGTCGAGTGCCGACTCCTTGAAGGCTAATGCCGCAAGGTTCAGCCAGTCCATGCCCTGCTCGCGCGCATGTTTTTGCAGGACCGGGCGCAGCTTCTCCAGGCGCTGGCGGTCGATCCGGGCCAGCGGATTGCGCACTTGGTACAGGCGCCGATAGATACGCTGGAACGCGACATCCTGGTCGGAGGGCGTCCGATAAGTCTTGAGAAATCGATCGATGCTGGCACGCAGCATCGACGCGTCCTGGCGCACGAACCAGTACTCGTCACCCGGTTCGCTGATCGCCACCTGCTTATCGAAGCGCAATTTGGGCAGGATCTTCGACCAGCGCTCGGCAATCGGCTTCTCGACGATTGTCAGGTGAAAAATCCCCGCCTGGACCATCTCCAGCACGTCCTCCACCGCGAGCGTCGGGTCGACCCATTCCACCTTGATCGACGGCTGCTTGTGCAGCGCCAGCTTCTGATTGACCTGACTGATGGCATCCGCCGCCGCGCTGCCAGTGGTCAGCGCCACCGTCCGGCCAGACAGTTGCTCCAACTTGGTAAACCGCCGCTCGCCCTTGACCCCCACCAGCCACAACGGCACACCGCTGGCGATCGGGTCACTGGTGCTGATCTTGTGTGCGGCCTTCACATCCAGCAGTTCACCAGGGGCCACCAGGTCGCCTTCGCCACGGGCCAGCGCGCCAAGGAGTTGGTCCTTGGCCTTGGGAATGATCTTGAGGTTGATTTCCTGGCCATCACGGGCGTGGCCATTGAGGTACTGCTCGAAGGCGCGCAGGCGGTGATATTCCACCCCGATAGCCTGGCCCTGCACTTCACCAGAGCTATTGCGGCTTTGGTTGACCAATACGCGCAAGGTGCGGCTGGAGCGGATCTCCGCCAGGTCGCGCACCTTGCTGGGCTTGGTCACTTCCAGCGGCCCGTCCAGACGCGCAACCGCCGCCATGGGCAGCAATAACGTCAGGCACAACATAAGCAACGCCGAGGGTCGGATCATCCGCTCTCCGGAAAGAATACTGGCCAACGCTCTCGCGAAAAACGAGGCGGTGGGCGTCAGAAACAGAGCGCTTTATGCGCTGGCAAGGTACGCAACGGCGACACTGGGTCAGGCGGTCAGCCGACCACAATGTCACTTGCGACGTTCAAAGACAGCTATAACTCGTTGTAGTTCTTCGATTTTCTTATAAATCTACAGCTCTGATATGCTTTCCGGCCGCAGGCGGAGATAGCACCATGCAACTCATTGATATCGGCGTCAACCTGACCAACCCCAGTTTCGACGAGAAGCACCTGGCCGTTCTCGAGCGAGCCTATGCCGCTGGCGTACAGCAATTGGTACTCACCGGCACCAGCGTCGACGGCAGTGAGCAGGCCCTGGAACTGTGTTTGAAACTCGATGAAAGCGGCCAGCGCCTGTTCAGTACGGCCGGCATCCACCCGCATTCCGCCAGTGACTGGAACGGCGACAGCGCCCAGCGTTTGCGCGGCCTGCTCAGTGAAAGCCGCGTGCGTGCCGTGGGCGAATGCGGGCTGGATTTCAATCGTGATTTTTCGCCACGCCCGCAGCAGGAGAAAGTCCTGGAAGAGCACTTGGCCCTGGCCGTCGAGTTGAAACTCCCGGTATTTCTGCATGAACGCGACGCCAACCAGCGCCTGCTGGAAATCCTCAAGGACTACCGCGACCACCTCACCGCCGCCGTGGTGCACTGCTTCACCGGCGAACAGTCGGCATTGTTCAGCTACCTCGACCTCGACTTGCACATCGGCATCACCGGTTGGATCTGCGACGAACGCCGTGGGACACACTTGCACCCGCTTGTGAGGGAAATTCCCCGTGGCCGTCTGATGCTGGAAAGCGACGCCCCCTACCTGCTGCCGCGTACCCTGCGGCCCAAACCAAAAAACGGCCGCAACGAACCGGCCTACTTGCCGGAAGTACTGCGCGAAGTCGCGCTGCACCGCAACGAAAGCGTGGAAGACCTGGCCGCGCACAGCACCGCCAGCGCGCGCGCGTTTTTTGGCTTGCCTGCCGTGGATTGATGCGGCGCATTGACCCATGTCAAAACCGGCTTCCTGAGTAGCGGCACAATAATGGCACCTTGCCAATGCTGTTTCCGCTATCAGAGAAAACCTTCCATGGGTGCCTGGCTTAGCAATATCTCGCTGAAGTACAAATTCTGGGCCGTCAACGCGGTCGCTTTCATCACCACCCTGCTGCTGGTGCTGTACGCCGTGCAGCTTGAACAACAGGCGCGCAGCGATGCGTCCCAGGCCTCGGCGCAGGCCCAGGCGCGTCTGCTCAGTGCCTGGCCGGCGGAAAAGGCCCTGCCCACAGATGAGCACTGGCTGACGTATGCACAAGGCCAAATCCCACAACGAGCGGACCAGGATCTTTCAGCCCTGAGCGGCGCCAACGGCTGGGTCGACCTCAACCGTATGCCGCTGTTTGGCGAGAACCCGCTGATGGGCGCCGAAGTGATCGCGCGACCCGACGGCCAACAGGTCGCCGTGCTGGCCTATGCCCCCAGCCTGAGCCGGGTGTTCGGCGAACGCTTCGCCAACTATGCGGTGGCCGTATTGATTCTGATGCTGGCGATGCTCGGCGCTTCGCAGCTATTGATCCGCTTCCTGCTCAGCCAGCTCAATACCCTCAAGGACGTGATGCTGCACGTGGAGAAAACCGGCGACCTGTCGGCCCGTGTGCCCTTGGCCTGCAAGGACGAGGTCGGCCAGATGGCCAGCGCCTTCAACGCCATGCAAGCCGGCTACCAACGGGTGGTCAATACGGTGGCACGCACCGCCCGGCAACTCGACGAGGGTGCCGCACGGCTGGCCAGCAGCATGAACGAAGTGCAGCACGGCATGCTCGGCCAGCAAAGCGAGACCGACCAGGCCGCCACTGCTATCAACGAGATGACCGCCACCGTCTACCACATTGCTCAACATGCCGGTGCCACGCGCGACCTGTCCCAGACCGCCGACACCCTCGCCGGCAGCGGCCAGGAAGTGGTCACCCGCGTGCAGCGCTCAATCGCCGGGCTGTCCACCGGCGTGCAACAGACCGCCGAAATGATCCAGAAACTGGCCGAGGACAGCCAGAAAATCAACGGTGTGGTCGGCGTGATCCACAGCATCGCCGAACAGACCAACCTGCTCGCGCTCAACGCCGCCATCGAAGCCGCGCGCGCCGGCGAAATGGGCCGGGGGTTCGCCGTGGTTGCCGACGAAGTGCGCAACCTGGCCAAGCGCGTGCAGAGCTCCACCGACGAAATCACCCGCATGGTCTCGGCGCTGCAAGCCGGCACGCGCGACGCAGTGGACTTCATGCAGGAAAGCTCGTTCAAGGCTGACGACTGCGTGCAACAAGCCCAGGAGGCCGGCGCCGCACTCGCCGAAATCACCGGCGCCGTGGCGCAAATGCGCGAAAGCAACACCCAGATCGCCGTCGCCGCCGAACAGCAAAGCCACGTCGCCGAAGAGATGAACCGCGCGGTGGTAAGCATCCGTGATGTGACCGAGAACACCGTGCAACAGACCGTGGACTCCGCGACGACCAGTAATGAACTGGCGACGCTGGCTGGGGAACTGAGTAAGGCGATCGGGCAGTTGAAGCTGTAGGACTGTTCAACCTGTAGTCCCCCTCCTATAACAAGGCCTCGGTGAACCTGAGGTTTTGCCGAAACCTCCTACCTACCCTGGCGAATAAAGCCGACTTCTTTCCCCTACCAACCTCTCCAAAGTCTCTCGCCTGATCAATCAGCGCGAGGGACCGCCGATGCACCTCTCACTTCGTGCCCCACTCAAGGGGCCCGCCTCATGAATCCGGTTATCGCCAACTTCGTCCTGTCGCCCATGAATGGCAACAAGCCGGACGTCGACAGCGTTTTGCATGATTTGCGACATTGCCTGAACACTTTTGACGAGTGGGCCGAGCACTTCTGGAGTGGTTCTGCACTGGAAGTGGAGCAGGTATTCAAGGTCGGGGAAGAGGTTTCCCTTGTCGCTCCCGCGTCGTCCAAAAAGCCCAGTCGCACGGTTGTCACCTGCAAGGCCCAGGGCGCGTTGACCCTAGTGCATATGTTCGAGAGCACGCGGTTTGTGCCTATTGGCAATACACCGGTGATGCTGCAGGCGATTGCTGCGGACGGCAGCCACTTGGGCCCGCCCATCCATCGAACTATTGGCCCCAGCGGCATTCTTGAAATCGAGGACTGCACCCGCGATCAACGCTACCAAATCACCTTCTACCCCAATGTTTCCAAGGATCATGTCAAGGCGCTGTATGCGTCTTATCAGTCGGTCATCAAGATGCTGGAAGCCAGCCTGCGTCATGAATGGAAGAAGACCTTCAAGCCGCAATGGAGCGACTTCGCCAACGCCACGCCGTTCAAGCGCAGCGCGATGCAAGGCCTGGCGTTTTCAACCGGGATTGCCAAGGGGCTCTTCAACCTTTGGGACAACTTCCCGCAACTGTACGAACTGTTGGCGGATATCAAGACCAATAGCCAGAAGTTGTTGCATTACATCTCGCAGGCCGAACTCAACGAACTGCTGAAACTGGGCAAAGACACCATTGCCCATGGCCTGCTTTTGCTCAGCGATGAGCCGCTGTTGTTTATCTATCTGTCGGCCATGGTCGCCTGGATACGCATGCTGCCACCGCCGCAGATGTATGAATTGCTCGGCGAGATTACCGGCGAGGTGCTGATCAACCTATTCCTGATCTGGGCGACGCGGGGCATGGGGGTTCAGGTGCGCCTGGGTATGCAGGTGTTGGGGACCATCAAGTCTGGCCAAGCACGCAAATGGCTGGAGAGGCTGGCCGATCATCTGGTCGGGCCTCAGTTGGAAGCGCATGTCGAAGCGGCCAAACCGTTGTTGCTGGGAAGCGCGGCGACGCCGATCAAGGTGATTCCGGATGTGCCGTTGAAGGCTGGGGATCAGCTGATTTCCAACCCGGTGCCGGCGGTTCACGGCAAGACGCAGAGGACCGCG
>NZ_JANLOH010000095.1:0-100334 GCF_025466155.1 Pseudomonas sp. 13B_2.1_Bac1
GTTAGTGGACGCTCAGACTCCTTAGTCTTAGAGTACAACTCCACGTCCAATCAGGAAGAGACACACCGATAGAGGCGTCTTAAATCTCCCAAAAAAAGCTAGGGATGCGGCAGCGATCCCTAAAGCTGCGGAAGCAATGACCAAACCGCAGGCAATAAAAAACCCCGTAGACGTTAATCTACGGGGTTTCTAAGAGTGGAGGCCGAGGTCGGAATCGAACCGGCGTAGGCGGATTTGCAATCCGCTGCATAACCATTTTGCTACTCGGCCTCAAACGATCAACGCCCTAACCACTGACATTCACCGCATAAAAACTTGAGTGGGCTATAAAACCCTGCCTCTACTCTAACTCATTGAATACATTGAAGTTTTTAATGCTTCGTTGCGTTCGATGGGCGCCATTATGTACTCATTTGCTTTTGCCTGCAACCCCTTGATTTCAAAAATATTTCGCATGGGGATCAAGGGGTTGCGTGCCTGCCCTACTCCTGTACGCGCCGTTCCTGATACGCCGGGTCGGCCTTGATCTGGGCGTCGGTGAAGGGCAGCGTGCGCAGTTTTTTCTGTGAGAATAGCTGCGTCTGGTCCTTGGAATGCGCGGACGCGGGGTTGCTCGACAGGGAGAATGCCAGCACGCCTTGTGCATGGGGGCCCTGGTCGTCGAAGGTGACGATTTGCAGGTAGCTGCTGCCGCTGACCACTTCGCGCTTGCCGTCGGCGCGAGGCACGGTTTGCATGGCGTTGTAGATCCCCAACTCCTGCGGGCCACCATGCACCGGGGTCTGGCCGGACACCTGGATATCGCCCCATCGGCTGTCGGCGCCCAGGCCGAGTTTGGCCACCGCTGCGCTGGAAGCCAGCATGGCTTCGCGCAGGGCTTGGGCAACGGGCGCGCGGTCGATGGCCAGGCCGCGTGGTGTGGTCAGCGGCTGGGTCGGGTCGAAGGGCACGCGCCAGGCGTCGGGGATTTGCTGCAGGTGTTCGACCAGATCGATGAAGTGCACCAGGCCCAGGCCGCTGTCGAGGTTGGCGTGCCGGTCCCAGGTGTTCAGGCGGCTGCACAGCGGTTGCAACGTGGTGGCGTCGGCGCCGAGTTGCTTGGCGCAGAACTCGAGCAGGTCAGGCATGACCTGGCCGGCGAGGTAGACCTCATTGTCCATGACCATGTTTTGCAGGTCGGCAACGCGGATCGGTTGCTTCTCCAGGGACTGCAGTCGCTGCAGGGCAAAACGCGCACGCGGGCCAAGGCCGATGTGGTCCTGGCTGATCACCGGTGAGAAGCCGGTCAGCGGCGCCTTGGGGTTGGCCATCCAGGCCGAGTCGTTGGAGTGCTGCACGTAGTCGGTGCGCGCAAGTTGTGGCAATTGGTCGGCGGCGAAGATGCCGGCCTGGGCCGCGCGCGGGTCCACATCCCAGGCGCAGGCGCTGTGGGCGCCGTCGAGGATGATCATCTGCAGGCCGGCACGCGGGTCGCTGCATTGCGCCAGTTTCGCTGCACTGACGTTGGGCACCACCGACAGGTTCATGTACAGGCTCTGGCCCTGGTCATCGGCGGCCACGGTGTTGACCCATGGAATGCCTTGCAGCGTGTGGACGGAGGTTTGCAGGGCCTTGAGGTCGCTTGCCTGGTTCATCGCGTACCACTGCTGCAGCACGCGGTCGTTGCCCAGGTTGGCATCGCGCAGGCTGAAGGCGTAGTGGTTGTCCCAATCGAGCTTGCCCGGCCATTGCACCACCGGGCCGAACTGCGAGCTGTAGACCGGATGCACCACGGGTTGAATGCTGCCGTCCGGCTGTTTGACCTGCACGGTCACCGTGGTTTTTTCCAGCGCAATGGATTTGCCATCGAGCAGGTAGCGCGTGGCGTCCTTGGGATCCAGCGTCAGGCGATACAGCGTGAAGTGCTTGGAGGTATCCACCGTATGGGTCCACGCCACATGCTGGTTGAAACCGATATTGATCACCGGCAGGCCGGGCAATGCGGCGCCCATCACATCGAGCTGGCCGGGGATGGTCAGGTGCATCTCGTAGAAACGCATGCCACCCACCCACGGGAAATGCGGGTTGGCCAGCAACATGCCACGGCCATTGAACGAACGCTCTCGGCCGACCGCGACCGCGTTACTGCCGCGGTCCAGGCTAAAGCGCTGTTGCTGGGCGTCTGCCAGTGCAAAGGCCTTGGCGGTCGGCCGCACGCTGGCGGTCGCCTGAGGCGGCGCCGCGCCCACCAGGGCTTCGGCAAACTGGCCGACACCGCCTTCAACCAACAACCTGCGCGTCAGCTTCACCAAGTCGCCAACCTCCAGCGGCCGCACCCATGCCGCCTGGCATTGCGCGGGAGCGCCCTGCTCTTTCAGGTATCGGTTGTAGCCGGCGACGTAGCCTTCCATGCGCTGGCGGATCTGCGGGCTTTGCGCGTTCCAGAATGCGGTGACGGCCTGCGGCGTGTTCAACCAGGTGAAAAACACGTCACTGGCCAGGTTGTTGCGTTCCTCCAGGGTCGACTGCTCGGGACCGAAGAATTTGGCGCGCTGGCCATTCACCGTCACCACCTCATTGGCCAGCAGGCACAGGTTGTCCTGGGCATACGCGTAACCAATGCCCAAGCCCAGGCCGCGCTCGTCGCTGGCACGAATATGTGGCACGCCGAAACTGGTCCGCCGAATATCCGCCGACGCTTGTGTCGACTGTTCCCGCGCCGATGCGGCCAGGCTCAAACCCAGCAACAGCCCCGCCACGCACACCCTGGACAACCCGTTGGAAATAATCACGCAGACTCCACAGTCAAATTGAACACCCTCACCAGGGGTAGCTACCCCACCGTAAGGACGCAAAAAGCCGCGGACAATTTAGCGCGCGCCGAGGTTTATTTAAGGCGGCGCGACTGTGACAAAACCGATACCGACAAAATTTCTACATCCGAGACTTCATGATTTTGCTCGCTCGTACGTCTTATTAACTAAGAGCGCCATCATTTTCCTGATCAGGCTCTGATAAGGAGTTTTGCATGTACAACCCGCAAGTGCCCACGGACGGACATTCACCGGCAGCCGACGCCCACTACGGCAGCGGCGCACAGACGTTCGGCAAAGCGCCCGAACAGCAAGGCAACCAGCGTATTCGCCATTTGCTCAAGTGTTTCGGTTTGCGCACCAGCCTGATTCGGCTGAAGGTCATCGACGCCCTGCTCACCGCCGCCGACAACCAGCGCACGCTGGGCGTGCGCGGCGTGCACAGCCATTTGCTCGAACTGGGCATCCCGCTCTCGTTTCTGAGTGTGCGCGAGGTGCTCAAGCGCCTGTGCAGCGAGGGCGTGATCACCCTCAATGCAGATAAAAGCTACAGCCTCCATGAAGAGGCTGCGAAGGTTCTCGAAGGTCGCGCCTGACGGTGCGTCGCAGGCCTAGAGCTTGACCTTGCGGCGCATGATGCCGTTGATTACCACCACGACCACTGCGACCGCAATGGCGATGGTCTGGAACGTCTTCTCACTGATCGCCCCGATGTTCTGCAGATAGGACAGGCCAAACATCGTCGCCAGTACCGCCAGGGCGATCAGAATCGAGTATTTCAAACGTTGCTTTTGGGTCATGACGGGTTCCTGAACCTGAAAAATGTATCCACTTTGTATCGCCGAACATGCCAAGTACATACCCGGCAACGGGGATGGACGCGGGTCGGCAGGGTCCTATGTTACAGGCGATGAAAAGCTTTGGCTTGTCTGACGCCTGATTGATCCTGTAAGCCCCCGGAGGACTTGGACATGCTTCGTCGTATCGCACTGCTGATCCCCTTGCTGGTCATGTTGAGCATGAGCGGCTGCTTCTTTTTCCCGCACGGAGGCGGCTGGCACGACCATCGCTATTCAGAAGGCGGGCCGGGGTACTACCACCGCTGACGCCTGGGCGGTATCAGAAAATTCTCTGATTCACCGACACTCGGTCTTACACACAGCAGTCCCCTCAGGAGGAACCTCGGCGGGTGTTTTCCACACCCAAAGAGGCGCCTGAGGAACAGGGAACCTCCTAATGACAGGCGCTTTTACTTGGCAAGTCAGAAAGGTACCCACCCATGTCAATATCTGCCTATGCACCTCCCCACCAGCCCAGCGCTCAAACTCTCCCGCTTCCCACTCCCGCTGCGACACCCGGGTTACTCGTCAGCCCTGCACCGACACCTCAGCCCTCAGAGGGCGCCGACCAGACACCCACAGGGCGCCAACGGCGCTCACCTACCGACGCCACCCATACCGGGCTGGAACGGTCCCTGGCGGACAAACAGAACCTCAGGACCCTGGGGCAAAAACTCAACGAAATAGCCACACGCTTGGGAGTGAACACCACGCCCCAGGCAATCGTCGCCGCCCTGACAACCGCTCCCATGGATATTCATCCGGCCTCAACCTACGCCTCGCAAATAGACACCGCATCGACGCTTGAAGGCTTCATCAGCGACTACGGGCTGAAAATGCCCAACAGCCATTTTGCCCTGACCGCGCTGGCCGACGCCGTGCTTGACCGCTCCATGCAACACCCGCTGGGCAACTTTGGCGGCGCGCTGTCCTGGCCAGTGCCGTTGAGTAGCCAGGCGCAGCGCTCGCTCCTGGATACCGCCCGGCTCTATGCGACCCAGCATCCGAATCCACCGGGAATGGGAGCAAGCCCGAGTGTTCTGGAGTACTTGAACAGCAACCAGCCACTGTCCGCCGAGGCCATGAGGGACCCGGCAAAGGCGCTGGAAGCACTCCTTGGCACCGCGCGCGCGCCAGGGTTGGGTCAAGCCTTGCAAACCCAATTGAACGGTATTGCCACCGACGCCAGCCTAAACGACTACACGTTGGCGGCGATGAATCTATTTCTGGACCCGGAATCGATTGATGAGCCCAATAAAACCAAGGTTGCCGGCTTCGATCTGGTCCAGCGAAGTCATTGGGGCAAACCTGCTTGCGCGATAGTGGACAACCTCAGCAAGCATTTGGAGACCGAAGGCTACACCACCTCGGGAATGGCCAAGGTCGGTGCTTACCTGCTACTGGCCAGGACAGCGCCTGAATTGCTGATCAAAGATGTCCCCGCCAATGTCACCTATGGCAGCCCTGCCTGGGTCAGCCTGTCGATCGCGGCGGCGACGATAGAACACCAGACACCCGGTAGAGTCCCCAGCATGACCTTTGCCCAAGTCATGCTGGGTGCCGAAAATGCCGGCCTGCAAGACCTCGCCATGACCCAGCAGGCACAGACCGCTGCGCTGAGGGTCTGGGGGGTCGTCAACGGCGTGCTTTCTGAAACCGAGGCTGGCCGTTACAACATCACC
Source organism: Pseudomonas sp. 13B_2.1_Bac1 (assembly GCF_025466155.1). NCBI lineage: Bacteria > Pseudomonadati > Pseudomonadota > Gammaproteobacteria > Pseudomonadales > Pseudomonadaceae > Pseudomonas > Pseudomonas sp. 13B_2.1_Bac1. Next base: position 5,314 of record NZ_JANLOH010000095.1, read on the forward strand.
GACATCGAGAAGGCCAGGAGTGCCTTCAATCAGCAGGCCCGCGCTCGCGTCGATGCCAGCAGCCAGATCGAGGCCCCGATTCCCAGCCGCAAGGAGATTGCGCTGGCCAAGCTGAAAGAAAGGTTTGGCGAGAATGTACCTTTTGAAGAGAAACTCCTGACGGTCAAGCACACCCCACAACAGTACAGCCCACCGCTTTTCGACCCCAATCGTGCGCCGGCCGGCCGACATTCACTGCTGGATATCGCCATGAGCGGGCTGCATCAATACGAGTGGGAATCCAGCGACGATCGGATCGTTGAGGGGACTCGAGGCAAGTCCCTCAATCTGGGGGTAAAAGCCGAGTTCGACAGTCAATTTGCCGAGGCCATCGACCTGCGCAAACAAGGTCTCACGACGGCCGTCAAACAGATGATTGCCCAACTCCCTCTGCCTGACAGGGAACAATTCGAATACGGCAAGCTCGAGTTCTTTCAAAATCATACCTACCAGTTGGGCATGGGCTTTACCGGCCGAACCCTTGCAGAAAAAAACCAGGCATTACTGGTTAAAACCACCGGGGTAGACGGCGAAAAGGTCTATGAGATCGATCTTAAACAGGGCTCGATCACCGCTGTGCCTGACAGTGTCCTGACCAGAGAGCGGGAGCGCGACGCCAACCGGGTGTTCCCGATCGAGCCGTTCAAACCCTCCGATACCGTTGCCGCAGCCCTGGCGCCAGGCGGTCAAGCAAGCGAGCCGCGCCCCGTTCCCAACAGCTTTGCAAGCACGCGAACCCAGGCGATTGCCGATGCTTTTGTCGAACACCTGCATATTGATAACAACGACGTGGTCAAGGAGGCCAAGGGCACCACGACGTTCGACCAGCAAATAGAAAACGAGTGGAAACTGGCGGATTTCTTTCTCGATCTGATTCCCCTCCGGTCGGCGATCGTCAACTTCCAAAACGGTAACTACCTGGACGGCGCAATCGACCTGGGCATGGACATTTTCGGGCTGGTCACTGCTGGCGCAGGCAAGGTGATCAGGGTCGGCGCCAAGGCTGCCAGCATGGCGAGCAAGGCCTTGAGCGTCGCGAAAATCCTCGGGACCACCGTCATCGGTGAACTCAACCCGCTGGGAGGGCTCGGCGATCTGGTGCAAGGGGGCGCCAAGCTGATCGGCAAGGGTGTGGACAAGCTCAAGGGCGCGACAGGCTCCTTGAACCTGGCCAATGCGGTGAGCCGCGAACATGGGCCGCTGACATACGGTACGTTCAAGTACGGGGGCCAGACCTACGAGGCCGACACCATCTTGTCGAATGGCCAGCGTTATGCCTACGATCCGGTCCAGATGAGGCCTTACGGCACCCCGTTGGACGACTTCAACCCCCTGGATGGAATGATGCCGCCCTCGCCGAGGATGGAGGTCGCCATAGGACGGCAAGGTAACGCCGGCGCTCATCGGTATAACCCCATCGACCGGCAGGGCCGTCACGTCCCCACCGCGCCCAAAACCGACCACTTGCCTGACGCAGAGTATGTAACGAGCATCAACGGTGCGCGCAATGACGCCCATTTCACCCCCAGCAGAAAAGCCGCAACCCGCGAAAAGTTTGGTCGGGAAATGGACGCCTTCTACCAACGCATGGCCGCTGGCGAACTGCCGGCGCGCCCGACCATTCCCGAGATCCCCAAAAGTGTCACACCTTCACAACTGATCGAAAAAGCGCTGGATGCGGCAGATGGGGTGGTCTTTGGTGACGTTCACAAAGACCTGGCGAGCTTCCAGACCCTGTTCGACAACGTGGACACCTTCAAGCAAAAAGGCGTGAAGAAGCTGTATATGGAGGCCACTTTTTATGACGCACAGATGAAGCTCGTCGACGACGGCATCGGCTACCTTGGGGATGGCATAACCCCACGGTTTCCCTCGTTCAATCAACTGGTTAAAAAGTTTTCCGATGCAGGCATAGAAGTCGTGCCGCTGGACCATTGCTACTTGACCCGGCACAAGGATGAACGCGAGCTGTACAAGCAAGCGATGAGGGCCGAGGACTTTGTGCCAAGGCTGAAGGAATTCAACTACTACGCCGCGCAGACCATCCGGCAAAACTCGGCGGGCGAAAAATGGATTGCCTTGATGGGCAACGCCCACATGAAAACCAGCCAAGGTATCCCGGGCGTGGCGGAGTTGACGGGCAGCATCGGTGTCGGGGTGTTTAAAAGGACCGATCCGGGGCCAAGCCTCGGGCTCAGGAAAACCAATCACGTGCCTGATCCAGCCCAGCGTTTGAAACCGGACGATCTGCCTGGTGACCTGCACATCTTCAAACAGGAAAAAGCGCCACCCCGGAATTCAGTGGCGGCGTGAGCCGGGTCGATGAACCGACCCACGAAAGCCCGGCGAATTGCCGGGCTTTCGTTTCAGGGCCTGTCAGCCCGCATGCACCCATCGCTGATGCAACCCGCGTGCAAGCGCGTCCAGCGCAAACCCCAGCACCCCGATCAACAGCACCATCGCCATCAGTTCCGAATAAGCCAACCGATCGCGGGTATCCAGGATGTAATACCCCAGCCCCGCACTGACCCCGAGCATTTCGCATGGCACCAGCACGATCCACAGGATCCCGATGGCCAGGCGCACGCCGGTCAGCACATGCCCGACCACGCCGGGGATGACCACGCGGCGCAAGGTTTCCCAGCGCGTGGCGCTCAGGCTCTGGCTCAATTGCAACCAGCGCGGATCCAACTGACGCACACCGGCTGCGGTATTGAGCATGATCGGCCACACAGCGGCGAAGGCCAGCAGGAAGTAGATCGGCGGGTCCCCTACCCCCATCAGCATCACCACGATGGGCATCCAGGACAACGGCGAGATCATCCGCAGGAACTGGAACGCGGGCGTGGTCGCCGCCTCCAGGTTGCGTGAACTGCCCACCAGCAGCCCGAGTGGCACCCCTACCAGCAAGGCCAGGAACAACCCGACAAAAATGCGCTTGAGGCTGACGGCGATGTGCAGATACAGCTCACCCCGACCGAGCAATTCCCACAGGCTGGTGAACGTCGCCGCCAGCGAAAAGCGCGCGGACAGACCGTCCGCGTCGCCCAGTACCTTCACCCCCAGCCACCAGAGCACCAGCAAACCAGCCAGGCCACTCAACCCGAGCAACCAGCCCGGGACTCTGCGGTTGTTCAAACGCCAATCTCCTCGGTCCGCTCAAAGCCGTCCGGCAAGCCAAAGGTCTTCATGCCGCCCACCGCTTCGATGGCATTGCGCACGAAGCGGTCGTCCACCAGGTCCTTGGCCACGAAGGCCGGGTCGAGGTCTGCGAGGAATTTCTTGTCGCCCTCGATCAGCGTGTCTTTCAAGCGCCGCACCAGTTCCTCGGTGTAGCTGGGGAACGGATAGGGCTGGAAGTCGATGCGGTGCTCATCCCAATTGGCGTGCTGGATAGCGCCATCGGCCAGGTAGGCCGCGCGGTCGCCGGCCGCCGGGGCGAGCACCTTGCTGAGCACCGGTTCGGCATGCGGCGTGTAGCGGTTCGGGCCGTCCTTGGACAGCAGTTTCACCGCCTCCTCGCGGTTGTCGCGGGTCCAGACCTGGGCCTTGACGATAGCGTTCACCACCTTCTGCGACCATTCCGGGCGGTTGGTCAGGTCGTGTTCATGCATGAACACCACGCAGCACGCATGGTTGCGCCACACGTCACCGGTAAAGCGCTGCACGCGGCCGACCTTGAGGTTCTCCGCCAAGGCGTTGAACGGCTCGGCGACGATGTAGCCATCGATGCGCTTGCTGGCCAGGGCCGGCGGCATGTCCGACGGCGGCAGCACGATCAGGTTGACCTCGTTCGCGGCAATCGCACTGCCGGCCGCACGGGCGACCGGGGTCAGGCCGTTGTCGCGAAACAGCTGCTGCACCACCACGTTATGGATCGAATACCAGAACGGAATCGCTACCGACTTGCCACCCAGTTGCTTCACCTCAGTAATGCCCGGTGACACGGTCAGGCCCGAACCGCCGACGTGGTTCCACGCCACCACCTTGGCCGGCACCTTGCTGCCATAGCGCGCCCACACGGTCATGGGGGACAGCAGGTGGATCACGTTGACCTGGCCCGAGATAAACGCCTCGATCACCTGCGCCCAACTGCGCAGCAGCACCGGGCGTTCGGCCTTGATGCCTTCGGCTTCGAACAGGCCATTGTTGTGGGCCACCAGCAACGGCGTGGCGTCGGTGATTGGCAAGTAGCCGATGCGTACCGGCGCATCCGGCTCGCTGGCGGCGCGCGCCTGCAGGCTGCTCAACAGTGGCAACGCGCCGGCGGCGCTGAGTACGGCGGACAGTTTGAGAAAATCACGGCGCGAGTGAGTCAGGTCATCCAGGCACATGGCAGGGCTCCGGCAGGTCAAGGGGGTTGGGTTGGGGGCGGCTCGCCTGCCGTAGGGTTTTGAGAATCTCGATGCGCAGCGTGCCGATGGCTTCCACCTGTTCTTCACGCGGCTGCGGCAGGTCGATCAGCCATTCGCCCAGCGTCCGCGCCGGGCGGTTGCCCAGTAGCAGGATGCGGTCGGACAGCAACAGCGCTTCATCAATGTCATGGGTGATCAGCACCGCCGCCGCGCCTTGCTCGCGATTGACCTTGAGCAACAGGTGCTGCATGTCCGCGCGGGTGACCTCGTCGAGGGCGCCGAATGGCTCATCCAGCAGCAATACCTGCGGCTGGCGTGCCAGGCAGCGCGCCAACGCCGTGCGCTGCGCCATGCCACCGGACAACTGCGCCGGAAACTGCTGGCGCGCGTGCTCCAGGCCCACCGCCGCGATGGCGTGGTCGACACGGTGGCGGCGCTCTTCAGGGCTGAGGTGCGGTTGGCGAGCGAAATCCAGGCCAAAGGCGACGTTCTTTTCCAGGCTCAGCCAGGGCAACAGGCTGGGGTCCTGGAACGCCACCGCGACGCGTGGATGCGGGCCATTCAAAGGCTCACCGAGCACACGTACGCTGCCGCCTTGAGGCGCTTGCAAACCGGCCAGCACACGCAACAAGCTGGACTTGCCGACACCACTGGGACCCAGGATCGACACCACTTCGCCAGGCTGCAACTGCAGGTCGAATCCCTGCAATACCGGGCCACTCGCGTACCCCAGGCAAATCCCCTGGGCCGTCAATACCGCCGGGCTCATAGGTTGGCCTGACGCTGCAACTCGGTGCGCAATTGCACCAGGCTCGGCGTGACGATGGGCACGAAAGCCGACTCACGCCAGCGTCGCGCAAACCCACTGCCATGCGCGGTGAGATAGGCCTTGCCACCGCTGGCCTGCAACTCCAGCTGCACAGCGCTGGCGGCGGTTTCGGCCAAGGCGATACGCAGCTTGAACAACGGCACAGGCTCGGCGGCAAAGCGCCCGGCCAACAGGTCGCTCTTCAACTCGCTGACTAAATGATCGAGGGTCACGCGCAATGTCTCGAGTTCTTCACGCAACACCGTACGGCTGGCCCCCAGATGGTTGGCGACTTCGGCCAGTGAGCGCCGCGCCAGGCCAATCGACATGCCGCACTGCAGGCCAAGGAACGCCGGGCGTACCGCTGGCAGAAACTTGCGCGCATCGTCATGCAGCAACCAGTCGCGGCTCAGCTCCACGCCTTCCAGGCCCAACGCCGCGGTGTTGCTCGATTGCAGGCCGAGCAACTCCAGGTCGCGCGAGCGCTGCAAGCCGGCCACTGAATCGGGAATCGCCAGGATAAACGGTGCGCCACCGCCGGCATGTTCAATCGCCGCAGCGGCCACAAAGCCGTTCTTGCGCAGGTTGGTCACCCAGTGCAGACGACCGTTGAGGGTCCAGCCGTGGTCGTTGGGTTCGGCGCTGATCTGCAACGTCTCGATGCCCGACAAAAACTTCATCGCATTCGACAATCCGGTCGCCCCCGCCAGCTTGCCGCTGAGCAGGTCCGGCAGCAGTTGCTCGCGCAGCCGCGCATTCGGGCTCTGCAGCAAATACTCGATAAACGAACGCTGGCCCCAGCACACGAAAGCCGCCGCCAGCGAATGGCTGGCGACATTGGCGATGGCCTCGACGGCGCCGGCCACATCCCCGCCCAGCCCGCCGAGTGCCGTGGGCACACCGATACGCAATACATTGGCTTCTGCCAGCCGTGGCAGCACTTCCTGTGGATCGCAACTGCCCACATCCAGGGCCTGCGCTTGAACATCGAGCCAACGGCTCAAGATAGGGTCAAGCATTCATGTTTCTCCTTGTTAACGCAGAGGGACCATCGCCACTTCAGCTGGCCGGTTTTTCCCAACGGTATTGCGCCAGCTCCGGGTTCAGCGGGGTACGGGCAAACACGTTAGCGAAGTTGCACAGGGTTGCCAGGCTGACGCCCAAAATAACTTCCAGGGCCTGGCCTTCGGAGTAGCCCGCCGCACGGAACGCGTCATAACCGGCATCGCTGACATCGCCGCGGGTGGCGATCACTTCACGGGTGAAGGCGGCGAGTGTCTCATACCGCGCATTGGGTAATTCGCCACGCTGGCGCAGCGCCTCGATCACCGCCTCCGGCAGCTTGGCTTTGTTGCGCGCCACGGCGGTGTGACCGGCAACGCAGAAGTCGCAGCCATGGGTCGTCGCGGCAATCAATTGCACCACTTCGCGATCAGCCAGGCTCAGTTCGGCCTTGGCGTTCAGGCCCGACACGGTGATGTAGGTTTCCAGCGCCGCCGGAGCATTGGCCAGCACCGCCAGCAGATTAGGGATAAAACCCGAGCCTTTCAGCGCGTTTTCGAGGAAGGGTTTGGCCGCCTCCGGAGCGGTTTCGGGGGTGAGCAGCGGTACACGGGACATGGAGTGGTCTCCTGGTGGGTGGTGTAACCAGTCTGTTGGTTATAAAAAAACCCCTCAATAGGCTAAAGTAGCGATTACTTGCTCTTGAGTCTTTCCATTAGATGAATTCGTCCAGTGCACTTGTCGATTGGTTATTAGACAGCCTCGAACTCAACACCAGCCTGTTCCACGTCGGGCGTTATTGCGGCGACTGGCACGCCAGTACCCACGGCCTGGCCCGGGCCAGTTTCCACCTGATCGTGCAGGGTCAGTGCTGGTTGCACATCGATGGCGAGCCCGAACCGGTGGCGCTGGACAACGGCGACGCGGTGTTCCTGCTGCGTGACCTTGAGTATCGACTGTCGGGTGAAGCCACGGCGGCAGGTGCGCAGGAATGCCCGCGTCGCCCAATGGAGCCGCTGGACAGCAGCGCCACCGACGGCGTGGGCTTGGTCTGCGGGTTCTTCCATTTCCAGTCCGGCCTGTCGGCGATGATTGTCGACACCCTGCCCGCCTGGATCGTGCTGCGAGCCGGCGATCCGTCACTCACGGCGGCGCGCAACCTGTTCGACCTGATCCTGCAAGAATGCGCACGCACTCCGCCCTCTTCGGCCTTGCTGGAACGCCTCTGCCATCTGCTGTTTCTGTATGTGCTGCGCCAGCAGGTGCTGGATAACACCGAACTTGGCGGCCTTGCCGCGCTGGCCCGGCAGCCGACATTTGCGCATTTGCTCGAGCAATTGATCGCCCACCCCGAGCAACCCTGGAGCCTGGAAAGCATGGCCGCCTGCACCGGGCTGTCGCGCTCGGCGTTTTTCAAGCGGTTCAATGAGCTGTGCGGGCAATCGCCGGGGCAAGTGTTGCTGATGATGCGCGTGCGCCATGCCTGCCAACTGTTCAAGCAGGACCAGACCGTGGCCGATGTAGCGCTGGCGGTGGGGTATCAATCAGTGGCGGCGTTTACCCGCGCGTTTCACAAGGTCACCGGGCAGCAGCCCGGCGCTTACCGCAAGGCCCAGGCTTAACGCTGCAACCCAGTGCCCGACCCGGCGCAGAGTTCCACCAGCCAATCAATGAATACCCGCACCCGCAGCGACAATTGCCGATGCGGCGGGTACAGCGCGGTCAATGCCATCGGCGGCGGCGTAAACCTCGGCAACACCTCCACCAGCCGACCTTCGGCCAGTGAGCGCCTGGCGTGATAGCACGGCGCCTGGATCAAGCCATAACCGGCCTCGCACGCGGCGAAATAGCCATCGGAACTGTTCACCGCCACAACCTTGGGCAGGTTGACCTCGCGCAGTTCACTGCCCACCTGGAACTCCAGGCCGAAGCGCTTGCCACTGGCACTGGAGACATACTCGACCATCTGGTGCCCCGCCAGGTCGTCCCATGTCGCGGGTGTACCAAAGCGTTCGAGGTAACCGGGGCTGGCCAGGGTCATTTGGTCCATCATTGCCAGTGGCCTGGCGACCAGTGATTCATCCAGGGCCAGGCCACCGCGCAACACGCAATCCACGCCTTCGCGGATCAGGTCCACCGTGCGGTCGTTGAGGCCGATTTCCAACTCGATCTGCGGGCAGCGCGCCGTGAACGTCGGCAGCGCCGGGATCACGATCAACCGGCCGATACCCGAGGGCATATCAACGCTCAAGGTGCCGCGCGGGTTCTGCCGGCGCGTGGAAAATACCGCCTCGGTTTCCTCAAGGTCGGCAAGCAATTGCACGCATCGCTGGTAGTACGCCGCACCGTCCAGGGTCGGGCTGACCTGGCGCGTGGTGCGTTGCAGCAATTGGACGCCGAGGTGCGCTTCGAGCTGCTTGATCAGGATGGTCACCGAGGCGCGCGGCAATTGCAGGCTGTCGGCCGCCTTGGCAAACCCGCCCAATTCGACGATCCGGGTGAAGACACGCATCGCATTAAAACGGTCCACGGGCCGGCTCCTGGGTGATTATTTAGAAATTACGAATAGTGATAGTGCTTTTAGCCGGTTTATCAAGGTTTTGTCGAGGATGACAATGCAGCCCTTCCCCACCCTGGAGCTGCACCCATGCACACTCGTCAACTCGGTAAAAACGGCCCGCACGTCTCCGCCATCGGCCTCGGCTGCATGGGCATGACGGATTTCTACACCACCGGCAGTGATACGCAGGAGGCCGTCGCCACGTTGCATCGCGCGCTGGAACTGGGGATCAACTTCCTCGATACCGCCGACATCTACGGCCCGCACACCAATGAGGCACTGATCGGCAAAGCCATCGCCGGCAAGCGCGACCAGGTGTTCCTGGCGAGCAAGTTCGGCATCGTGCGTGACCCGGCGAATCCGGCATTGCGCGGGGTTAATGGCCGGCCCGAATACATTCGCAATGCTATCGACGGCACCCTGCAACGGCTGGGCATCGACACCCTGGATTTGTACTACCAGCACCGTATCGACCCCTACGTCGCCATCGAAGAAACCGTCGGCGCCATGGCCGATCTGGTCACACAGGGCAAGGTGCGTTACCTGGGGCTGAGCGAAGCGTCCGCCGCCACACTGGAGCGCGCTCATCGTGTGCACCCCATCAGTGCCCTGCAAAGCGAGTATTCACTGTGGAGCCGCGATCAGGAACTCAACGGCTGCCTGGCTGCCTGCCAACGCCTGGGCATCGCCTTTGTGCCGTACAGTCCACTGGGCCGCGGGTTTCTCACCGGCGCGCTGAAAAGCCCGGATGATTTCGCTGCCGATGATTACCGCCGTTTCAGCCCGCGCTTCCAGGGCGACAACTTTGCGAAAAACCTGCTGCTGGTCCAACAGGTCCAGGCACTCGCTGCCGAAAAAGGCGTAACGGCCGGGCAACTGGCACTGGCGTGGGTGTTGGCACAGGGCGAGTTCATCCTGCCGATCCCCGGCACCAAGCAGCGCAAGTACCTGGAAGAAAACGTCGCCGCCGTCTCGCTGACCCTCAGCACCCGCGAGCTGACCGCGCTGGAGGCGATCTTCCCGGCCGATGCCACCGCCGGCCTGCGTTATCCCGAGGCGGTAATGGCGATGCTGGATATCTGACGCCTGACAGTGGAGCGCCCGAAAAGGGCGCCCCCTTTTTTCTTGTACGATCGTACCTAAAGGTCGTCCCTGCCAAGCCGATAGCCCTACGAAGCTCCAAAAAGCCGCGTCGACAATAAACGCTTCGTAAGGACGAATCCCATGCCCCCACTGCGCTCCATCCAAACTCGCTACACCCTGTTTCTGGTGCTGTTCGTCCTGGTGTTATTGGTCTTGACGGTCGTGGGTATCGGCCAGTTGGTTGCGCCGAAGCTGCAGTACACCGAAGAACAGGTGGTGCTCAACCGCATCAGTGAAGTGGCCGAGCAGATCCAGGGCGAACTGAACAAGGTCCAGGCCCAGCAACGCAGCATCACCCAGACCATTGTGCTGCTCGACAGCGATGCCATCGACAAGGTCCTGCCCGGCCTGGTGGACCAGTACGGCGAGCTGAAAGTCTTCGGCGGCGGCATCTGGCCGCTGCCCAACCAGCGCACGCCGGGGCGCAACAAGCACAGCACGTTCTGGCACCGCGATGCGTCGGGCAAGCTCGTAGTGAACACGTTCTGGAACAGCGACCCTGCCCCCAATTACTACGACCAGAGCTGGTACAAGGGCGGCCTCGCCGCGCCGCGTGGCCAATGTGCCTGGGCTGCCGCCTACAAGGACGACGCCAGCCAGGAGCCGCGCACCAACTGCGCCATGGCGATCCAGCGGGACGGTGCGGCGTATGGCGTCGCCACCATTGACGTGACCCTGGGCTTTTTCAACGCACTGGTGGCCAGCAAGGAAAAAGACATCGGCGGGCAGATGCTGATCGTCGAAGGCGACGGCAAGATCATCAGCAACAGCACGCGCCTCAGTGGCCCGGTGGTGTTGAAGAACATCAGCGAACTCACCGGCACCTCGGCATTTGCCGCCCAGGTCAGCAAAGCCCTGGCCCACCGTGACCAGGCCTTGCAGCGCAGCGAGTTCGACAACCAGGGCGTGGCCAGCACGTTCTATATGCGCCCCATCGAAGGCACGCCGTGGTTCCTGGCGACCGCCCTGCCCACCTCGTTGATCACCGCCCAGCGCGACGACGTGCTCGGCAGCCTGGCCCTGGTGCAAATCCCCATGGTGCTGCTGTTGGTGCTGCTGGCGGCCTATGCGATCCGCCAACTGGTGCAACGCATGAACACGCTGAAAGCCAATATTGACGCATTGTCCGCCGGTGACGCCGACCTGACGCGACGCATCACCATCCGCGCTGAAGACGAACTGGGCGCCATCGGCCACTCGGTCAACCGCTTTATCGTGTACCTGCAAAACATGATCGGCGAGGTCACGCAGGCCACCGGCGCCATGTCGTCGGGCCTTGAACAACTGCAGAAAACCTCGGCGCACACCAACCAGATCCTGGTGCGCCACGCCTCGGAGACCGACCAGACCGTCACCGCCATCACCGAGATGAGTTCCACCGCCGACACAGTTGCGCAGAACGCCGCAGAAACCGCCTCGTTCACTCAACGCGCCAACGAACACGCCGACCGTTCCCGCGTGGTGGTCGGCGAAGCCTCCAGCAGTGTCAGCGCCCTGATCGGCGAAGTGGCCAGCGCCACCCACACCGTGGAGAACATGCGCCAGGACGCCGCGCGCATCACCGAAACCCTGGGCGTAATCGGCGCGATTGCGGGCCAGACCAACCTGCTGGCGCTCAACGCCGCAATCGAAGCGGCACGGGCCGGCGAACAAGGCCGGGGGTTTGCCGTGGTCGCCGACGAAGTCCGAGCACTGGCCGCGCGCACCCAGGCCAGCACCTCGCAGATCAACGAAATGCTCGCGCGTTTGACTACCGGGGTGAGTTCGTCGGTGGCGGCCATGGAAAACACCCAGGCCAGTTGCCAATCGGCGGCGGATGCCACCGCGCGGGTCAACACCGGCCTGGACGAGATGGCAGGCTCGGTCAGCCATATCAACAACCTCAGCACGCAGATCGCCACGGCCGCCGAGCAGCAAAGCGCGGTGACCGAGGAGATCAACCGCAGCATGGTGCAGATCCGACATATGGTCGAGGAACTGGTGGAGAGCGGCCATGCCACGCAAACCAATACGCAGACGCTGCTGGACGCCAATGGGCGCGTGATTGCCTTGATGGGGCGTTTCAAGGTGAGCTGATAAATGGCCTGGATACTCCCGTGCAATGCGCGGGAGTCGGACTATTCTGACAGTTCACAGCCACACAGGAGGTGTGCCATGCGCGCTGCAGAGCAGTCAGTCCGCTTGGAGCGGATCAGTCAGGAACGCTTTATCGAGGCCCCCATCGATGCCGTCTACGACTATGTGACCCAGCCGGATCGCTGGCACGAATGGCACCCCACATCCCTGAGTGCTGACACCGGCACCACCGGTTCACTCCCCGTCGGCACGCGCTTTACCGAAATGATCGACCTCTTGGGCGTGCGCGTGCCCATGAGTTACCGCGTACAGATCGCCCGCCGCCCCGGCGAGTTCAAGACCGTGTTTACCTCCCTCGCCGTCGATGGCTCCATTCACTACTTCCTGCAGCCGTTTCGCGGCGGCACGCTGTTCAAGCGCGTGCTCACCTATGAGACCGAATTGCAGCTGGCCACCCTGCATGAGCGCATGATCGAGTTGTCCGCGATTGCCCTGGACCAACTCAAGCATCGGCTGGAAAACCCGCCCTTCGTATAATTTTGAAACATTACCGCGAAGGTTGCTCGCCGGTGGGCGCTGGCTTGCCTGCGATGACGTCGTCATGATCGCCGCCATCCCAATCGCCACTTCCTGCTTGCGAGCCTCCTGATGAAAACCACTCTGCGCCTGGCCCTGCTGTCGGCCCTGTTCACCACCACCCTGGCCCAGGCCGCCGACCTGATCCCCATCGACGTACACCGCGACGCCAACTGCGGTTGCTGCAAGAAGTGGATCAGCCACCTGGAAAGCAACGGCTTCAAGGTCAATGACCATGTCGAAGCCAATATGAGTGACGTCAAGCAACGTCTTGGCGTGGCGCCGCGCCTGGGCTCGTGCCACACCGCCGTGATCGACGGCAAGTTTGTCGAAGGCCATGTGCCCGCCGAGCAGGTCCTGGCGCTGCGCAAGCGCAACGACCTGCTGGGAATCGCCGCACCGGGCATGCCCATGGGTTCGCCGGGCATGGAAGTCGAAGGTCGCAGCGAGGCGTATCAGGTCATCGGCCTGACCCGCGACGGCCAGGATGTGGTGGTGGCCGAGTACCCGGCACACTGACCGATGCTTGCCGGTTACCTGGGGCTGTTTCTCGCCGCGTTTGGCGCCGCGACCCTGCTGCCCCTGCAATCCGAAGCCGTGCTGGTAGGCCTGCTGCTCAGCGGGCATTACAGCCTGTGGTGGCTGCTGGTGATCGCGACACTGGGCAATGTGCTGGGGTCGGTGGTGAACTGGCTGCTCGGGCGCGGGGTGGAGCGCTTCAAGCACTGGCGCTGGTTTCCGGTCAGCGACCCGCAACTGTCCAAAGCCCGGCACCATTACCAGCGTTGGGGGCACTGGACACTGCTGCTCAGTTGGGTACCGATCATCGGTGACCCGCTGACGCTGGTCGCCGGGGTGATGCGCGAGCCGTTGTGGCGTTTCCTGCTGCTGGTGACCCTGGCCAAGGGCGTGCGTTACGGGGTGCTGGCAGCCCTGACCTTGCAGTGGGTGTTAATCCCCACTTAATCGCCTCCCAACAGCATCCGAGACATCTTGTCTGGAGCCCCGCCCATGCCTCTGATCCGCACCTTTTGCCTTGCCGGCCTGCTCACCGCCAGTGTCACCCCGGTGTTCGCAGCCACTGAAGGCCCCGCCTACGGGCCTGAACTGCAAGGCTTTGCGTACCCCTATCCCCTTGAGCACTTCAACTTCCAGTCCCAGGGCAAGTCCCTGCAGATGGGCTACATGGACATCCCCGCCACCGGCAAGGCCAACGGGCGCAGCGTGGTGCTGATGCACGGCAAGAACTTCTGCGGCGCTACCTGGGAAGGCTCGATCAAGGCCTTGAGCGAGGCCGGTTACCGGGTGATCGCGCCCGACCAGATCGGCTTCTGCACCTCCAGCAAGCCTGATCACTATCAGTACAGCTTCCAGCAACTGGCGCAAAACACCCATCAACTCCTGGAAAAGCTCGGCATTCACCAGGCGACCATTATCGGCCACTCCACCGGTGGCATGCTCGCCACTCGCTACGCCCTGCTCTATCCGGCCCAGACCGAGCAGCTTGGGCTGGTGAACCCGATTGGCCTGGAAGACTGGAAAGCCCTCGGCGTGCCCTACAGCAGCGTCGACCAGTGGTACCAGCGCGAGCTTAAACTCAGCGCCGAAGGCATTCGCAAGTACGAACTCAACACCTACTATGTAGGGCGCTGGAAGCCCGAATACGACCGCTGGGTGGATATGCTCGCCGGCCTCAACAAAGGCCCGGGCCATACCCAGGTGGCATGGAACTCGGCATTGATTTACGACATGATCTTCACCCAGCCGGTTTACTACGAGTTCAAGGACCTGCAGATGCCGACCCTGCTGTGGATCGGCACCGCGGACAACACCGCGATCGGCAAGGATCTGGCGCCGCCGGAGGTGAAGGCCAAGCTCGGCAATTACGCGGTACTCGGCAAGCAGGTGGCCAAGCTGATCCCGCGTTCCACCCTGGTGGAATTCCCGGGCCTGGGCCATGCACCGCAAATGGAAGAACCGGCACAGTTCAATAAAGCATTGTTGCAGGGCTTGAACGCCCTTTAATCCAACCTTTTTCGAGGCACGCGTGAATGTCGGTACAGATCGCAGTCATTGATGATTGGCAGAAAGTAGCCAGGGGCGTGGTGGACTGGTCGGTGCTGGAGTCGGTAGGCCAGGTGCATTTCCTGCATGACTACCCGGCGGACACCGCCACCCTGATCGAGCGGCTGCAGGGGTTCGAGGTGATTTGCGTGATGCGCGAGCGCACCACTTTCGACAAGGCCCTGCTGCAGGGCTTGCCCCAACTCAAACTGCTGGTGACCGGCGGCATGCGCAACGCGGCCATCGACATCCCGGCGGCCAAGGCGTTGGGCATCCAGGTGTGTGGCACCGACAGCTACAAGCAGGCCGCGCCGGAACTGACCTGGGCACTGATCATGGCCTCCACGCGCAACCTGGTGGCCGAAGCCAACTCGCTGAGAGCGGGCGGCTGGCAGGTGGGACTGGGCGGCGACCTGTATGGCAAGACCCTGGGGATCCTGGGGCTGGGCAGCATCGGCCAGAAAGTCGCGCAGTTCGCCCAGGTGTTCGGCATGCGCGTGATTGCCTGGAGTGAAAACCTCACGCCGGAACGCGCAGCCGCCTCGGGCGTGACGTGGGTCAGCAAGCGCGAGTTGTTTGAACAGGCCGACATTCTCACCATTCACCTGGTGCTCAGCGACCGCACCCGCGGCCTGGTGGATGCCGAGGCGCTGGGTTGGATGAAACCCAGCGCACGCCTGGTGAACACCGCGCGCGGTCCGATTGTGGATGAGCAGGCACTGGTGCGGGCCCTGCAAAACGGCCAACTGGCCGGCGCCGCGCTGGATGTGTTCAGCGAAGAACCGCTGCCCGCCGACCATCCGTTTCGCCAACTGGACAATGTGCTGGCCACACCGCACGTGGGGTATGTCAGCGAGCAGAACTACCGGCAGTTCTACCAGCAGATGATCGAGGACATCCAGGCCTGGGCCAATCAGGCCCCCCTCCGACTGCTCAACTGAAAGGGGGAGCAGCAATTCTCCCCTATCAAGCACACTTGATCAGGGAGCCGTCCCCCCCTTAGCAAGCACACTTCATGAGGGAACCCCTCCCCCTTAGCAAGCCGCTCCCCTGTGGTGAGCAGGCTTGCCCTGCGTTGGGCTGCGCAGCAGCCCCAAAACCTGCCCCCCCGCCCAACCTGATGCACCCCACGCACCACATCGGAGCACTTCACCGTCACACCCCCTGCAACCCTACCTCCGCCTACCCCGCCCACCAACCCCACCCCCGTTTTCCCAGCTTTGCATATCGTTACAAGTATTTTGTCCTACAAAAATCCCCCACAAACCCTACAGGCTCTAGGATCTGTCCTAGACTGATGACCGATGGGTCCGTTTCAAAACAAAAACCCCGCGAAAAAATCGAAACTTTCCAACTCTGCCATAGGTCAGGTTTAGGGTAAGGCGCGCACAAGCGGTTCACACCAGATGCCGTCTATCCATTCTTTTTGAGCTAACCGTGCAACTGGCATACGCCTTGCCAGTTTGTCATTGCGCTTGTGCGCCTGGCCGCAGGATGCGGTCAACGGAGCTAGTGGCAGCGGGCCACTAGCCGACCAACACGTGGAGAGAACTATGATCAGTGCCGCTGCAAGTATTCAAGGAGAGCGTGTTAGTCAGCCAGTTGGCGGGTCGACAGCTTTAGTCGACCTCAACACGGTGCGGCCGGTCCCGAGTCATAATCCCAATCGCAAGAAAGTCCTGTTCGTCACCTCCGAATTCGCCGACCTGGTCAAGACCGGCGGCCTGGGCGACGTGTCTGCCGCCCTGCCCCGTGCCATGGCGCACCTGCACGATGTGCGCGTGCTGATCCCCGGCTACCCGCAGGTAATGGAGAGTGACAACCCGATCCATATCATTGGTGAACTGGGCGGCCATGCCGCGCTGCCACCGTGCAAGATCGGGCGCATGGACCTCAAGGACGGCCTGGTTATCTATGTACTGATCTGCCCTGAGCTCTATGAGCGCGAAGGCACGCCCTACGGCGCCAATAACGGCCGAGACTGGCCCGACAACCACATTCGCTTCGCCCGCCTGGGCCTGGCAGCCGCCGACATGGCCGCCAACCTGGCGCAGATCCACTGGTGCCCGGACCTGGTGCACGCCCATGACTGGCCCGCTGGCCTGGCCCCGGCCTATATGCACTGGCGTGGGTCACGCACCCCGACCCTGTTCACCATCCATAACCTGGCCTACCAGGGTGTGGTCAGCCTGGCCTCGACGCCGGAGCTGGGCATTCCACCCCACGCGCTGCAACAGGAAGGCATGGAGTTCTACGGCAAGATGTCGTTCCTCAAGGCCGGCATGGCTTACTCAAGCCATATCACCACCGTGAGCGCGACGTACGCCCAGGAAATCACCACCCCGGAATTCGGCTGCGGACTCGACGGTTTCCTTGCCGCCAAGACCCAGCAAGGCCTGCTCAGTGGCATTCCAAACGGCATTGATGAAAGCTGGGAAACCTCCACCGACACGCACCTGACCCACAACTTCAACATTGGCGACTGGGAAGGCAAGGCGATCAACGCCGGCCATGTGCGCGAATTGTTCGGCCTGCATGACTCCACCGGCCCGCTGTTCGCCGTGGTCTCGCGCCTGGTCTACCAGAAAGGCCTGGACCTGACCGAGGCCGTGTCGAGCTTTATCGTCGAAAACGGCGGCCAGATCGCGATCATCGGTCGCGGCGAGCCCGAAGAAGAGCAAGCCATGCGTGAATTGGCGCTGCGCTTCCCTGGGCAGGTCGGCGTGCGTATCGGCTTCAACGAAACCGACGCCCGCCGCATGTTCGCCGGCAGCGACTTCCTGCTGATGCCTTCACGCTACGAACCCTGCGGCCTGAGCCAGATGTACGCCCAGCGCTTCGGCTCGCTGCCGGTGGCACGCAACACCGGCGGGCTGGCGGACACCATCGAGAATGGCGTCACCGGGTTCCTGTTCAATGAATCCACGGTAGAAAGCTACGAAGAGGCGCTGAGCCGCGCGTTCCGCGTGTTCGCCAACAAGGGCCTGCTCAACGCCATGCGCAGCCGCGCCATGACCCAGCCCTTCAACTGGTGCCAGGCGGTAGAACCCTACGCCGAACTGTATGAACAACTGGTGGCCAAGGCCTTGGGGAAATCGACTAAATAATCAAGGGAGGTCTTCATAGATGCCGTTACGGACTTTGGAAACCTGGCCCCACGGCGCAATCATGCTGGACGCGCAACACACGCGTTTTGCCTTGTGGGCGCCAGACGCGTTTTATGTCAGCGTTGAATTGGAAGACGGCAAATCCATCGCCATGCTGCCGCAGGCAGAGGGATGGTTCGAGACAGAAGTGAAGTGCCCCGCCGGCACCCGCTACCGCTTCAACATCGATGGAGAAATGGATGTACCCGACCCCGCGTCCAGGGCCCAGGCTGCGGACGTGCATGGTTGGAGCGTGGTCGTCGACCCGCTCGCCTACCCGTGGCGTCACAGCCACTGGCAAGGCCGCCCCTGGCACGAAGCGGTGATCTACGAGCTGCACGTGGGTGCGATGGGGGGCTATGCCGAGGTCGAAAAACACCTGCCACGCCTGGCCGAGCTGGGCGTCACCGCCATTGAGTTGATGCCATTGGCGCAATTTCCCGGCGAACGCAACTGGGGCTATGACGGCGTGCTGCCGTATGCGCCCCAGTCCTCCTACGGCACCCCCGAACAGCTCAAGCACTTGGTCGATTGCGCCCACGAGCATGGCCTCGCGGTGATCCTGGATGTCGTCTACAACCACTTCGGTCCCGATGGCAATTACCTGGGCCAGTACGCGGCCGGGTTCTTTCAGGAAGACGTGCACACGCCGTGGGGCGCCGGTATCGATTTCGACCGCCGTGAAGTGCGCGATTTCTTCCTCGACAACGCGCTGATGTGGTTGCTGGAATACCGCTTCGACGGCCTGCGCCTGGACGCCGTGCACGCCATCGACAACCCAGGTTTCCTGCAGGAGCTCGCGCAGCGGGTGCGCCAGCAGGTCGACACCGGGCGGCATGTGTGGCTGGTGCTGGAGAACGAACTCAACCAGGCCAGCCTGCTCAAGCAGGATTTCGACGCGCAATGGAATGATGACTTTCATAACGTGTTGCACGTACTGCTGACCGGCGAAACCGATGCGTACTACAGCGACTTTGCCAAGGAACCTACCGCCCAACTGGCGCGTTGCCTGGGCGAGGGTTTTGTCTACCAGGGCCACACCACCCGCCACGGCCATGAGCGCGGTGAACCCAGCGGCGATCTGCCGCCCACCGCCTTTGTAGCCTTCCTGCAGAACCACGACCAGATCGGCAACCGCGCGATGGGCGAGCGCCTGCACCAGCTGTGCCCGCCCCAGGCGCTCAACGCGGCGACCGCCCTGCTGCTGCTGTCACCGATGATCCCGCTGATGTTCATGGGCGACGAAGTGAATGCCAGCGAGCCGTTCCTGTTTTTCACCGATCACCACGGCGAACTGGCCGAAGCGGTGCGTGAGGGCCGACGCGGCGAATTCGCCGACTTTGCCGCCTTCCAGGACCCGGAGCGTCGTGACCGCATCCCGGACCCGAACGCCCTGGCCACTTTCAAGCAATCCTCCCCGGCGCTGGCCGATCACCCCCACGCCGAGCTCTACCGGCACCTGTTGAACCTGCGCCACACGCATATCGTGCCGCACCTACCCGGCACCGTGGCCTTGGGTGCGCAGGTATTGGCCGACGGCGCCGTCAGTGCGCGCTGGCGCCTGGGCAACAGCAGCCTGTTACAGATCGACCTGAACCTGAGCACCACCGCGGTGGATCACCCGGCGGCCGCCCACGTTCTGTTCCAAACGCCTGCCGAGCACGGCGCACAACTGCCGCCGTACAGCGCACGCGTGACCCTATCCCCTGTTGGAGAGCACCCTTGAGCGAAGCGAACCTGGAAATCCTCGCCAGCCGCGCGGGCCTGGCCGTCGATTGGATCGACGCAAACGGCCGCCCGCAACGAGTGAAACCCGACGCCCTGCGCGCCGTTCTCAAAGGCCTGGGCCACCCGGCCGACACCGATGCCGAGATCGACGCCAGCCTGCATGAACTGGAGCAGGTGCAACACGACAAACACCTGCCCCCCTTGATGACCATCGACACCGGCGAAGGCCTCGACCTGGCACGTTACTTCGAGCCCGATACCCTGTGCCGGGTCAACCTCGAAGGCGGCGAAAGCCTGGAGCTGCGCCTCGACGGCAACGCGGTTCTGCCCGGCGTGATCGCCCTGGGGTATCACCAGGTGCATATCAACGACCAGAGCTTTACCCTGGCCGTCGCGCCCACGCACTGCTACAGCGTGGCCGAAGCGGTGGACACCCAGCCCGCGCGCGCCTGGGGCCTGAGTGCCCAGTTGTACGCACTGCGCCGCCTGGGGGATGGTGGTTTCGGCGACACCCTGGCCCTGGAGCACCTGGCGCGCTCCGCCGCAGAACGTGGCGCGGACGCCCTGGCGATCAGCCCGATGCACGCGATGTTCAGCGCCGACACCGGCCGCTACAGCCCGTACTCGCCCTCCAGTCGCCTGTTCCTCAACAGCTTGTATGCCTCCCCGGCCTGCATCCTCGGCGAACGCGAAGTGCGCGGCGCCATCGAGGCGCTCGGCCTGGAAGATGAACTGCACACGCTGGAGCAACACACGCTGATCGACTGGCCCGCCGCCGCCAATGCCAAGCAACGCCTGCTGCGCGCGCTGTATGAAGATTTCCGCCACGGCCAGCACCCGCAACAGGCCGACTTCCTCAGCTTCCGCCAGGCCGGTGGCGAAGCGCTGGAGAACCACTGCCGCTTTGAAGCCGTGCAGGCGCAGCGTGCCGCCGCCGGCGAGGACCTCGACTGGCGTCACTGGCCGCAGGAATGGCGCAATCCGCAAAGCCCGGCACTGGTACAGTTCGCTGAAGCCAACCGCGAGGAAATCGGCTACTACGCCTTTGCCCAATGGCTGATCGCGCGCTGCCTGGAACGTGCCCAGCAAGCCGCCCGAGGCAGCGGCATGGGCATCGGCCTGATCGCCGACCTGGCGGTTGGCGCTGATGGCGGCGGCAGCCAGGCCTGGAGCCGACAGGATGAACTGCTGGCCGACCTGACCGTGGGCGCGCCGCCGGATATTCTCAACCGCTCCGGCCAAGGCTGGGGGATTTCCGCGTTTTCGCCCGAAGGCCTCAAGCGCAACGGTTTTCGTGCATTCATCGAAATGCTGCGCGCCAACTTCGCCCACGCCGGCGGCTTGCGCATCGACCATGTGATGGGCCTGCAGCGCCTGTGGGTGATTCCCATGGACGCCTCGCCGCGCGAAGGCGCCTACCTGTATTACCCGGTGGATGACCTGTTGCGGCTGCTGGCCCTGGAGTCTCACCGCCACAAGGCTATCGTCCTCGGCGAAGACCTCGGCACCGTGCCCGACGGCCTGCGCGAAAAACTCAGCGGCCGCTCGATCCTCGGCATGCGCGTGCTGCTGTTCGAACAAGGCCACGATGGCCAGTTCAACCCGATCCTCGACTGGCCGGACAACGCCCTGGCCACCACCAGCACCCATGACCTGCCGACCCTCAACGGCTGGTGGCACAGCCGCGATATCGACTGGAATATCCAGCTCGGCCTGATCGATGCGCCCACCGTGGAGCAATGGAGCGAACACCGCCTGCGCGAACGCCAGGCACTGCGCCAGGCCTTGAGCCAGGACCCGCAGAATTTCGTCGAAGAAATTCGCAATGAAACCGACCACATGATCGACGCCAGCGTGCGCTACCTCGGCCACACCCGTGCGCCGCTGGTGCTGCTGCCGCTCGAGGACGCGCTGGGCATTGAAGAACAAGCCAACCTGCCCGGCACCACCGATACCCATCCCAATTGGCGCCGCCGCCTGGCGGGCGAGGCTTCCAGCCTGCTCGACAATGCCGGCGCCGCCCGCCGCCTCGAACTGCTGGCCGTCGCGCGCAACCAAGCCTATGAGCGTGACCGATGAAAGCACTGCCCCTGCGCGCTACCCAGCGCCTGCAATTCCATAAAGGTTTCACCCTCGATGATGCGGTGCCTCTGGTGCCGTATTTCGCCCAACTGGGCATCAGCCACCTGTACGCCTCGCCGCTGCTCAGCGCGCGTGCCGGTTCCATGCACGGCTACGACGTGGTCGACCCGACCAGCGTCAACCCCGAGCTTGGCGGTGAAGCGGCGCTGCGCCGTCTGGTCGCGGCCTTGCGTGAGCACGGTATGGGGCTGATCCTCGATATCGTCTCCAACCACATGGCCGTGGGCGGCGCCGACAACCCCTGGTGGCTGGACCTGCTGGAATGGGGGCGCCTGAGCCCCTACAGCGAATTCTTCGACATCCAATGGCACTCCCCCGACCCGCTGCTCAAGGGCCAATTGTTGATGCCGTTCCTCGGCAGCGACTACGGCGAAGCCTTGCAGACCGGCACCCTGACCCTGCATTTCGATGCAGCCCATGGCGCGTTCTACGTCGAGCATTACCAACACCGCTTTCCGATCTGCCCACGCGACTACGCGTTGATCCTCGGCAACGATCCATTGCTCAAACCGCTGGCCGACCGCTTCAGCGCCCTCGCCTACCAGGACGACGCCTACGCCGAAGCCGCCTGGCTCAAGCAGGCGCTGGCCGAGCGCGCCACCGAAGTGATGCCCGCCATCGAAAGCCGGCTGGCCGAGTTCGACGGGCGCCAGCCTGAAGGCTTCAAGCGCCTGCACCAGCTGCTCGAGCAACAGACCTATCGCCTGGCCAGCTGGCGCACCGCGGCGGACGACATCAACTGGCGGCGCTTCTTCGACGTCAACGAACTCGGCGGCCTGCGCGTCGAACGCAGCGCCGTGTTCGAAGCCACCCACGGCAAGATCTTCGAGCTGATCAGTGAAGGCCTGGTGGACGGTTTGCGCATCGACCACATCGACGGCCTCGCCGATCCTCGCGGCTATTGCCGCAAACTGCGCCGGCGCGTGGATTCGCTGTCGCCGGAGCGGCACCTGCCGATCTTTGTCGAAAAGATTCTCGGCGAAGGCGAAACCCTGCGTGAAGACTGGCGCGTGGACGGCACCACCGGCTACGAATTCATGAACCAGCTGTCGCTGCTGCAACACCACCCGGAGGGCTTTGCGCCGCTGGCCGCGTTGTGGACGCAGCACAGCGAACGACCCTCGGCGTTTATCGAAGAGGCGCGACTGGCGCGCCAGCAGATCCTCAATGGCTCCCTCGGGGGTGATTTCGAAAGCGTGGCGCGGGCGCTGCTGCAAGTCGCGCGCGACGATGTGATGACCCGCGACCTGACCCTCGGTGCAATTCGCCGTGCCTTGCAGGAGCTGATCGTGCACTTCCCGGTGTACCGCACCTACATCAGCGCGCTGGGCCGCAGCGCGGCTGACGACAAAGTCTTCCAGCGCGCCATGGACGGTGCCCGCAGCACCCTCGGCGAAGGCGACTGGCCGGTGCTCGAACACCTGGAAAAATGGCTTGGCGGCCAGCCTTGGCGCCATCGCCCGGTGGGTCGCGAGCGCAAGATGCTCAAGCATGCCTGCGTGCGCTTCCAGCAATTGACGTCGCCCGCGGCCGCCAAGGCCGTGGAAGACACCGCGTTCTATCGCTCGGGCGTGCTGCTGTCGCGCAATGACGTGGGTTTCAGCACCGAGCAATTCAGCGCGCCGCTGGCCGAGTTTCATGCGGTCAACCAGCAACGCCTGCAGACCTTCCCCGATAACCTGTTGGCCACGGCGACACACGACCACAAACGTGGCGAAGACACCCGCGCGCGCCTGGCGGTGCTCAGCGAGTGCGCAGCGTGGTACGTCGAGCAGGTCGAGCAGTGGCGCAGGCTCGCCGCGCCGCTGCGCACTGACGCCAGTGCGCCGTCGGCCGGCGATGAGTTGATTCTTTACCAAGTGCTGCTCGGCAGCTGGCCGCTGGACCAGGCCGATGACTTCGAGGATTACCATCAGCGCTTGTGGCAATGGCAACAGAAAGCCTTGCGCGAAGCCAAGCTGCAGAGCGCCTGGAGCGCGCCCAACGAAGCCTATGAACAGGGCGTCGAAGCTTTCCTGTCACGCCTGCTGCTGAGCGAGGAAGGCCGTCCGTTGCGCACGGCAATCGGCAACGCGGCCCAGGTGATCGCCCCCGCCGGTGCGGTGAATGGCCTGGCGCAATCCTTGCTTCGCATCACCGTGCCGGGTGTGCCGGACTTGTACCAGGGCGACGAGTTCTGGGACTTCAGCCTGGTGGACCCGGACAACCGTCGCCCGGTGGATTTCAACGCACGGCAACGCGCGCTGGATACCCCACCGGACCCCGGCGAACTGCTGTTCAACTGGCGAGACGGGCGCATCAAGCAGGCCGTGATTGCCCAGGCGCTGGCCTTGCGCAAGGCCGATCCCGGACTGTTCCGCGCAGGCAGTTATACGCCGCTGGAAGTGCTCGGCCAACACGCCGGGCGGGTGGTCGCGTTCCACCGCGAACACCAGGGCCGCCACCTGTTGGTGGTGGTGCCGCGCTGGCCGTTTGACCTGCTTGAAAACGGTGTGCATCCCCAGATCAATGCGCAGGTTTGGGGCGATACACGGGTGAAATTACCGTTCGCCGCGCCAACTCAAAACTGGAAGGGACTTTTTCATACAGGCGCAGTCACACCAGACAAGGAGCTGTTGATCAGCGCTGCCCTGGGGGATTTCCCGGTCAATGTCTTTATCAATCCTGATGATCAAGAAAGCTGAAAATTTTCTGTGAGGAGCATTGTGATGAGTACTGAAGACAAACGCATACGCGAGCTGGCGCATCAGATCTGGGAATCTGAAGGCAAACCCCATGGGGAGGACGCACGTCATTGGGAGATGGCGCGCAAACTTGCCGAAGCCGAAGCCCTGACGCCGAGCAAGCCCAAGGCCTCGGCCAAACCCAAGACCGCGCCCAAACCGCCGGCCAAGGCCAAGCCTGCGCCACCGGCCGCGAGCAAGCCGGCAGCCCCGGCGGCGAAGAAGCCAGCGGCGCCGAAAAAGCCCAAGCCTTGACCCCCGCACCGCTTGCCGGCCCTGCCGGTAAGCGGTGATTTTTCCACCCCGATTGTCAGCTGAATATTCGTCAGCACGGCCGCGTTCGGCCCGAAAAAAGACCCTTGCAGGAGCAACACCATGAGCAAACCCCATAAAACCCCTTCGACGCCGGGCAACGAGCCGTCGCGGATTCGTGAAGGTTTGCCCTTCCCCCTCGGCGCCACCTGGGATGGACTGGGCGTCAACTTTGCGCTGTTCTCGGCCAACGCCACCAAGGTGGAGCTGTGCCTGTTTGACGACGCCGGCGAAGTTGAGCTGGAACGCATCGAACTGCCCGAATACACCGACGAAATCTTCCACGGTTACTTGCCCGACGCCCACCCCGGGCTGATTTACGGCTACCGCGTGTACGGTGCTTATGACCCGGCCAACGGTCATCGCTTCAACCACCACAAATTGCTGATCGACCCCTATGCCAAACAGCTGGTGGGCGAACTCAAATGGTCCGAGGCACTGTTCGGCTACACCATCGGCCACCCGGACGACGACCTCAGCTTCGACGAACGCGACAGCGCTCCATTCGTGCCCAAGTGCAAGGTCATCGACCCCGCGCACACCTGGGGCAATGACCAGCCGGTACGCGTGCCGTGGGACCGTACGATCATCTACGAAACCCACTTGCGCGGCATCAGCATGCGCCACCCTTCGGTCGGCGAATCGGTGCGCGGCACCTGCGCCGGCCTGATGGAAGATGACGTGCTCAAGCACATCCGCCAGTTGGGCATCTCGTCGGTCGAACTGCTGCCGGTACACGCCTTTGTCAACGACCAGCACCTGCTGGAAAAAGGCATGACCAACTATTGGGGCTACAACAGCATCGCGTTTTTCGCCCCCGACCCGCGCTACCTGGCCAGCGGCAAGATCGCCGAGTTCAAGGAGATGGTTGCGCACCTGCACGAGCAGAAGCTGGAAGTGATCCTCGACGTGGTCTACAACCACACCGCCGAAGGCAACGAGCGCGGCCCGACCCTGTCCATGCGCGGCATCGACAACGCCTCTTACTACCGGCTGATGCCCGATGACAAGCGCTTCTATATCAACGACTCCGGCACCGGCAACACCCTCGACCTGAGCCACCCGTGCGTGCTGCAGATGGTCACAGACTCCCTGCGCTACTGGGCCACCGAGATGCACGTCGACGGTTTCCGTTTCGACCTGGCGACCATCCTCGGCCGCTACCGCGACGGGTTTGACGAGCGCCACAGCTTCCTCGTGGCGTGCCGCCAGGACCCGGTACTGCGCCAGTTGAAAATGATCGCCGAACCCTGGGACTGCGGCCCCGGCGGTTATCAGGTGGGCAACTTCCCGCCGGGCTGGGTCGAATGGAACGACCGTTTCCGCGACACCGTACGTGCCTTCTGGAAAGGCGACGACGGCCAGTTGGCGGACTTCGCCGGGCGCATGACCGCTTCGGGCGAGATGTTCAACCATCGGGGTCGCCGCCCCTACAGCTCGGTGAACTTCATCACCGCGCATGACGGCTTCACCCTGCATGACCTGGTGTCGTACAACGACAAGCACAACGAAGCCAACGACGAGAACAACCAGGACGGCAGCAACAACAACCTGTCGTGGAACCACGGCGTCGAAGGCCCGACCGAAGACCCGGAAATCAACGCGCTGCGCCTGCGCCAGATGCGCAACTTCTTCGCCACGTTGCTGCTGGCCCAGGGCACGCCGATGATCGTCGCCGGTGATGAGTTCGCCCGCACCCAGCACGGCAATAACAACGCCTACTGCCAGGACAGCGAGATCGGCTGGGTCAACTGGGAGCTGGACGATGACGGCAAGGCGCTGCTCAAGTTTGTCAAACGCCTGATCAAGCTGCGCCTGGCCTATCCGATCCTGCGTCGTGGCCGCTTCCTGGTGGGCGACTATAACGAAGACATCGGCGTCAAGGATGTGACCTGGCTGTCGCCGGACGGCAACGAGATGACCACCGAACAGTGGGAAGACAGCCATGGCCGCTGCCTCGGCATGCTGATGGATGGTCGCGCGCAGGAAACCGGGATTCGACGTGCCGGTGCCGACGCCACCTTGTTGCTGGTGGTGAACGCGCACCACGACATGGTCAATTTCCGCCTGCCGTCGGTGCCTGAAGGTGAGTTCTGGACCTGCATGCTCGACACCAACCAGCCGGCGGTACGCGGCCAGGAACGGTTTGACTTTGATCACGAGTACGCGGTGACCGGCCGCTCGCTGTTACTGTTCGAACTGCAGCGTGACGAAGAGGTGTGACATGGCACTGCATGGATTCCTCCAGAGCTTCCAGGGCTACGCGGACACGCAAGACCTGGGCAAAGCGCTGAAGGCACTTCAGGAAGAAGGCCTCGACCAACTGCCGCTGCCTGGCAGCGGCGAGACCCTGGCGCGATTCAGTCGCCTGGCACAAGTGGCAGGCCACGACCTGCGCTTGTGCAAGTTGTTCGAAGGTCATACCGATGCATTGGCGATCATTGCCGAACTCGACAGCCCACTGCCGCCTCTGGGCAGCACATGGGGAATGTGGGCGGCCGAACCGCCGACCGCCAGGGTCCAGGTGCGCCAGGACGGGCATCGCTTGCGCCTGGACGGGCGCAAAGCCTGGTGCTCAGGCGCGGCAGTGGTCAGCCATGGCTTGTTGACGGCCTGGGATGAACAGGGCCGTCAGCAGTTGGTGGCGGTGCAGATGGATCAACCGGGCATCACCGTCACCAACGAAGGCTGGAATGCCGTGGGCATGGCGGCCACCGGCAGTGTCGAGGTGCTGTTTGACGGGGCCCTCGGGATTGCCGTGGGTGGTCCCGGCGATTACCTCGCCCGGCCGGGTTTCTGGCAGGGCGGCGTCGGCATCGCCGCGTGCTGGTACGGCGCCGCGCAACGCCTGGCGGAGGCCCTGCGCGAACATTGCAGCAAACGCCCGGAACCGCATGCCCTCGCCCACCTCGGCGCCGTCGACAGCGCCTTGAACGGCGCCGCCTGCGTACTGCGCGCCAGCGCCGAACAGATCGACCGCGCCCCCAAGGCTGACGCCCAGCAACTGGCCCAGCAGACCCGCGCGTGTATCGAAGAGGCTGTCGAGCAGGTCATGCGCCATGTCGGCCGGGCCGTGGGTGCGGGGCCGTACTGCAAGGACCCGCACTTTGCCCAGTTGATGACGGATCTGCCGGTGTATGTGCGCCAGAGCCATGCCGAGCGCGACCTGGCCGGCCTGGGCGAATTGGTTGCCGGCGAACCCACAGGGAGGTGGCAGTTATGAGACCCAACCCGATCGTCGGCCAGGGCACGCCGCTGCAACATTGGCAGGCCTCTAGCCTGATGGCGGAGCTGCCGCACATCAGTGTCGAAGAGCTGGTGCCCGAGGGCCATCGCGCCGTGATCATCGCTCCGCACCCGGATGATGAAGTGCTCGGCTGTGGCGGCCTGCTGCAAGGCCTGGCGGCGCTGGGCCGGCCCATGCAGCTGATTTCCGTTACCGATGGCAGTGCCAGTCACCCCGGATCCCGGCGCTGGCCGGTAGAGCGATTGAGCGTGGTGCGCCCGCAGGAATCGGCGCAGGCCCTGCACCGCCTGGGGTTGCCACTGCACAGCCTGAAATGGCTACGCGCCGGTTTCAGCGACAGCCAGGTGGCAGCACGCGAAGACGAGCTGACTGCGTTTATCCAACGCTACCTCAAGCCGACCGACGTGGTGTTCACCACCTGGCGCGAAGACGGCCATTGCGACCATGAAGCCGTTGGCCGCGCGAGCGCCCAGGCGGCCCAGGCCGTGGGCGCCACGCTGTATGAGCTGCCGGTCTGGACCTGGCACTGGGCGTCACCCGAAGACAGCCAAGTGCCGTGGCACCGCGCCCACAAGATTCCGCTGACCTGCGAAGCCGTGGCCCGCAAGCGCCACGCCATCCATGCATTCGCCAGCCAGTTGGAAGGCGATCCGCAGATCGGCTTGCCGCCGGTACTGGCGCCGTACGTGGTCGAGCGGCTGTTGCAACCTTTTGAAGTGGTGTTTGTATGAGCGTGGCCACGCCGTATTTCGATCAACTGTTCGCTGGCAACGATGACCCCTGGGCCTTTCGCCAACGCTGGTATGAGCGCCGCAAGCGCGCGCTGACCCTGGCGATGCTGACGCGCCCACGGTATGCCTCGATCTTCGAGCCCGGTTGCGCCAACGGTGAACTCAGCGCCGAACTGGCACCGCGCTGCGATCGCCTGTTGTGTTGCGACACCGCTTCGGCCGCCGTGGCCCTGGCCCGTGGTCGCCTGCTGGGCTTTGCCCATGCCCAGGTGCAACAGAGCCGCCTGCCCGAGCAATGGCCGCAGGGCCAGTTCGACCTCATCGTGCTTAGCGAGCTGTGCTACTACCTCGACGCCGATGACCTCGGCGCCCTGATCGACCGCGCCCTCACCAGCCTCGCCCCCAACGGGCAAGTGCTCGCCTGCCATTGGCGCCCGCCCATCGACGGCTGCCCGCAGACCGCCGAGCAGGTGCATGCGTTGCTGCACGAACGGCTGGCGATGCCGCTGGCTGCCCGGCATCACGAACACGACTTTCTCCTCGACCTGTGGAGCCGCGACGCGACCTCGGTCGCCACGCTGGAGGGCCTGCGATGATTGGTATCCTGATCCCGGTACACAATGAAGAAGCGCTGCTCGGCGAGTGCCTGGACGCCGCGCTGATCGCGGCCAGCCATCCAGGCCTGGCGGGCGAAGCGGTGCAGGTGCTGGTGGTGCTCGACAGTTGCACCGATAGCAGCGCCGCGATTGCCGAAGCCTTCCAGGTGCAGCGTCTGGAAGTGCAGGCACGCAACGTCGGCCACGTACGCGGGGTGGGCGCGCGGCATCTGCTCAACCAGGGTGCGCGCTGGATCTCGTGCACCGACGCCGACAGCCGCGTGGCCCCCGATTGGCTAGTCGCACAGTTGGCCTTGGGTGCCGACGCCGTGTGCGGCACGGTCACGGTGGACGCCTGGAGCGAAGGGTTCGACCCGGCCGCGCAGATCCGCTACAACCAGGCCTACCAGGCCCGCGACGGCCACCGGCATATCCACGGCGCCAACCTGGGCATCAGCGCTGGGGCCTATGTGCGGGCCGGCGGTTTCGAACCGCTGGCCTGTCATGAAGATGTGCAACTGGTGCGCAACCTGGAGCGCTGCGGCGCCTCGATCGCCTGGAGCCACTCGCCGCAGGTGATCACCAGTGCACGCCTGGAAGCGCGGGCCCAGGGCGGCTTTGGCGATTATTTGAAGAGCCTGATGCTGGCCTCTTGAAAAAAACGCCATTACTGAATGTAAAAGCGACCAAACCTTGGCTATGCTGAGGACGCCTTGCTGGCAATCCAGGGTTGGATTGCCATGCAACCACCACGACGGACCCTGTGGTGGGTAAAAAGAGCGTCGTCCCGTCAACGGAGCACGACCCAGCATCAATTGACAAGGATCTGTCACCCATGAAGCTTGCCTCATTAGGCGACGGCCGCCGTGGCCCCGCCCAAATCTGGAACAGCGCACCGCAGCTGGCGCAAATCCCGCCGATCGCCCCTCATTCACTGGTGCCTCCTGGCGCACGCGTGGTCATCATCGCCCCCCATCCCGGCGATGAAGTGCTGGCCTGCGGCGGCTTGCTGCAACTGCTCAGCACCCTGGAACACCCGCTGCAACTGATCTCCATCACCGATGGCAGCGCCAGCCACCCCGGCTCGCATGTGTGGCCGGCCAGCCGCCTGAGCGTGGTCAGGCCCCAGGAAAGCGCCGAAGCACTGCGCCGCCTGGGCATGCCGCTGCACAGCCTCAAGTGGATTCGCGGTGGCTTTTGCGATAACGCCCTCGCCGCCCGCGAACCGCAATTGAGCCAGTTCATCGCCCGTTACCTGCACCCCGGTGACGTGGTGTTTTCCACCTGGCGCAACGACGGCAATGACGACCATGACGCCGTCGGCCGTGCCAGCGCCAAGGCTTGCAGCCTGGTAGGCGCGCACCTGTATGAAGTGCCGATCTGGGCCTGGCACTGGCCCGCCCGCGAAGGTGCGGTGATCCCCTGGCAGCGCGCGCGCAAGGTACGCCTGGATACGTGGAGCGTGGCGCGTAAACTCCACGCCGCCCACGCGTATGCCAGCCAATTGGCCGGCGACCCACAGATCGGCCTGGCGCCGATTCTCGCCCAGGTGTTGTTGGAGCGAATGCGCGAACCCTACGAGATCGTGCTGCCGCCATCCTTCTGACTCGTCTATACCTGTTATTTCTAACACTGGCGCCCTGTCCATACACGGCTATGCTGCAACAGGACTGTGCCGCTTGAAGCGCAGTCGAGAAAGCCATGCCAACCTGTTGCATTGGCCGGTGTTTTCGAACAGGTGACCGGTATTTCCTGATCTGTATCGTGCATTTCGTTGTCATGGTCTGGCCCGCGCCTGCCGTTGCAGGTGCCGGGGCAATTATCCCCTCAATCGAGGACGGATCATGCGCACACGGACCTTTGCCTGGCTCTACCTGGTCGCCCTGGCAGCGACGCCACTGAGCTCTTACGGGGCCTGCGTCATCAATAACACCGCCGGCGACGACACCTCTGCCTGTGACAGCGGCACCGCGCCGGGCTTTACCGACACTGGCGGCAACAACACCCTGAATCTCTCTGCCACCGGCCGTATCACCGGGGCGGTGACCTATGGCGCCGGCAATGACCTGGTGGATGTGGAAGGCCCGAGCGCCGGGATCGACGGCAACTTGAACCAAGGCGACGGCAGCAATATCTTCCGCCTCAACCTGGGCAGCATCACCGGCTCGGTGACCCAAGGCTCGGGGAATGATGTGGCGCAGGTCACCGGCGGGCAGGCCGGCGCGATCATCCAGGGTGCAGGCATCGACAGTTTCTCCATGAGCGGCGGCACCATTGCCTCATTGGCCCAGGGCGACGGGCGCGATCAGTTCTTCATGAGCGGTGGCACGATCACCGGTGCGTTCGAGGACGGCGACCAGGCACTGATGAGCGGCGGCACCATCGGCCGGGTGGACATGAAGCTCGATAACAACATTTTCGATATGCGCGGCGGCACGATCATCGGCAACCTGGTGACCGGCTTTGGCGAAGACACCATCCTGGTCTCGGGCACCAGCCTGATCGGCGGCAACATCAGCACCAGTGGCGGCGCGGATATCATCACGGTGACCGGCGGCACCATCAACGGGCAGATCCTGGCCAGTGCCGGCAATGACCTGTTCAGTTGGATCGGCGGCGGGCAAATCCGCGGGCCCATCCTGATGGGCAACGATAACGACACCGCCCTCCTGCAAAACCTGACTGAAACCCAGCTGTCATCCACCGCTTTGATCGATGGCGGCACGGGCACCGACACGCTGACGTTCGACAATACCCAGGCCAGCACGCCCGGACGCTATGCCAACTGGGAACAGGTGATACTGGACAACAATGCCCGCTTCACACTGGGCGGCACTTTCGTGCTGGGCGATGCCGACACCGGCACCGGCACGATGTCGGTCAACGGCAGCAGCACGCTGCTGGTCAATACCGGGGTTATCAGTGCGTTCACCGCTGGCCAGCTGGTGACCGTGAACAACCGTGGCCTGATCGACATGACCAGCGGCAGCGCCATCGCCAGCGACACGCTGACCGTGAATGGCAACTACAACGGCAACGGCGGTGGGCTCGCGCTGCAAAGCGTGCTCGGCGCCGACGGTTCCCCCAGCGATAAACTGGTGGTCAGCCAGGGCACCCTCGGCGGCACTACCGCGATCAGCGTCAGCAACCTGGGCGGGGCCGGCGGCGCTACGCTGCAGGACGGCATCCAGGTCGTCCAGGCCATCAACGGCGCCAGCGGCAGCGGCACCGCGTTCAGCCTCGCAGGGCCGGTGTCCGCCGGGGCGTTCGACTATCGCCTGTTCAAGGGCGGCGTATCGGCCGGCACGGCGGAAAACTACTACTTGCGCTCCACCGTCCCCGTGACGCCGGCCGATCCCGTCCTCGTGCCCGTGCCGGGCCCCGGCGAGCCGCCACTGCCATCCAACCCCGGGCTGACCCCGATCCCGATCTACCGCCAGGAAGTGCCGATCTATGCTGCGCTGTTTCCGGCTGCCGACCAGATCGTGCGGGGCATGCTGGGCACCTATCACCAGCGCATGGGGGACCAGGACCAGCCACAACCGGTCGGTACGTTCCCGGCGGGTTGGGGACGGGTATACGGCAGCAGCAGTCGCCAGCATTCCGCCGGGACCGTCAGCCCAACGCTGGACAGTTCGGTCACGGCTTTCCAGGTCGGCAGCGACGTCTACGCCAGCAGCGGCGACAGCGGCCAGACCCAGCGCGCCGGTTTTTTTGTCGGCCACAGCACCCTCAGGGGCAACGTCAAAGGCTTCAATGGCGGCTGGGAAGACCGCGACGCCGGCAAGACCACCTTGCGCGGTGACAGCCTGGGGCTCTATTGGACGCTGATCGGCGCCAACCAGGCTTACCTCGACCTGGTCATGATGGGCACCCGCTTCGATGGCAACAACGCGTCGGATCGCGGGGTGAAAATGGATACCCAGGGCCACAACGTAAGCGCATCCGCCGAACTCGGCTGGCCGTTCGCGCTGGTCAACAATTGGGTGGTCGAGCCCCAGGCCCAGGTGATCGTCGGCAAGACCTGGCTGGACAAGCAAAACGACGGCATCGCCGATGTCTCGTACGATGCCGACACCCGCATTACCACGCGCCTGGGCGTGCGGCTGCGCGGCCAGTACACGGTCAGCGGCCTGCCACTGCAGCCCTATGTGCGCGCGAATGTCTGGCACTCACGCGCCGGGACTGACACCGTCACCTTCAACGACGCCACGGATATCGACACCGAGCAGAAGTCCACCACCCTCGACCTGAGTGCCGGCGCTACGCTGGAGGTGGCCAATGGCGTGAACCTGTATGGCGAAGTCGGCTGTGACCGCAACCTCGACAGCAACCTGTTCAACGGGCGCCAAGGCACCTTGGGCGTGAAGGTGGCCTTCTAGGTATGTATCGCACTGTGTACGCGACCGGCAGTGATACACAGCGTTTGATTCGACGGGTTTCCTGAAACAACCCAGATACAGCGCAACGTTCAACTGAGCATCAGGCACACATCAAGCCGTAGGAGGCTCGCCATGCACGCTCAGTTGAACCGTCGCCCCACACGTCACCCGCTGTTCCTGGCCCTGGCCCTGGTGTCCTTCGGTGCCAGTGGCCTGGCGCAGGCCGAAATGCCCGAGCCGCTCGCGCGCGCCCCGGTTGCGAGCCCTCAGGCAGGCTTGGGTGCGCTCAAGCACATCAAGGCCGGGCAACTGGAGGTGGCCTACGCTGAAGTCGGCCCGGCCACTGGCCCGGCGGTGATCCTGCTGCACGGCTGGCCCTACGATATCGACAGCTACGCACAGGTTGCCCCGCTGCTCGCCGCCAAGGGCTATCGGGTGTTGATCCCTTATGCGCGAGGTTATGGCGGCACACGCTTCCTCGCGGACACGACCCTGCGCAACGGCGAACCGGCGGCCTTGGCCCGTGATGTGATCGACTTCATGGACGCCCTGCACATCCAGCAAGCCGTGCTCGGTGGCTATGACTGGGGCGCGCGCTCGGCGGATATCGTCTCGGCCTTGTGGCCAGAGCGGGTCAAGGCGCTGGTGTCGGTGAGCGGCTACCTGATCGGCAACCAGGCCGCCGGCCAGACCCCGCTGCCGCCCAAGGCCGAGTTGCAGTGGTGGTACCAGTTCTACTTCGCCACCGAGCGCGGCGCCGCCGGTTACCAGAAAAACACTCACGATTTCGCCAAGCTGATCTGGCAACTGGCCTCGCCGAAATGGGCGTTTGACGACGCCACGTTCGCACGCAGCGCCAAAGGCCTGGACAACCCCGATCACGTCGCCATCACCGTGTTCAACTACCGCTGGCGCCTGGGCCTGGTGCAGGGCGAAACCCAATACGCCGGGCTGGAGCAGCAACTCGCCCAGGCCCCCGCCATAGGCGTGCCGACCATCACCCTCGAAGGCGACGCCAACGGCGCCCCGCACCCGGCGCCCGAAGACTACGCCAAGCGCTTTACCGGCAAGTATGAGTTCCGCCTGGTCAAGGGTGGGATCGGCCACAATCTGCCGCAGGAAGCCCCTGAGGCATTTGCCAGGGCGGTGATCGATGCGGACCACCTGTGAGGCGCAACCTTTCGCTATCGCCTTTACGACATCGCGAAGGGTGATGACCTACCGCACCTGTAACGCGCCCCCAACGGCCAGACCGTGCCGACGCCATAGGCCATAGACTTTCGGCCCGGCACGTTGCCTGGCAGTACTTGCGGCGAAGTGGGCCTGCGCAAATACCTTGAGCAACAGCGTCGCCGAGCATCTGGTGATGAGCGTACTGGCGCTGGTGCTCAACTACCTGCCATCAACCCCAGTGGGTGCTCAAGGGTGGCTGGAACATCACCGAGTGCGTGGTCGTTCCTACGACGTGGAAGGCATGCATGTGGGCACCGTCACCGCCTGCCGGACGCCGTGGAAAAAGAGCTCAAGCTGACCGATCACGAAACCTTGGAAAGCCTGGCCAAGACCTGCGATATGGTGCCCCTGAACGGTCCGCTGCACCCGGAAACCGAGCACATGATCAACGCCGAGTCGCTCAAGCACTTCAAGCGCCGCGCTTACTTGATCAACACCGCACGCGGCAAGCTCATAGCGCCGCAGTCCGGTTCACCTGTGCCTTGAAGCGCTGACGAAAACGCGACAGTTGATAGGCAATCCCCAGCCAGATAAACCACGCGGGCATCACGCACAGCGCCAGGCGCGTGTCCGGGCGCAGCGCCAACAGGCAAAGCACGAACCCCAGGAACCCCAGGGAAAACCATGCCATCGGCACACCACCGGGCATCTTGTAAGTGGATTTGGCATGCAGGTCCGGGCGCTTTTTGCGGTAAGCGATGTAGGACGCGAGGATAGTCGACCAGGTAAAAATCACCAGGATAGCCGACACCGTCGACACAATCGTGAAAGCCGTCATCACCTCCGGCACCACAAACAGCAGCACCAGGCCGAGCAGCATCAACACGGTGCTGAACGCCAGGCTGATAAACGGCACGCTGTGCGTCGACAGTCGCCGAAAGATGCCCGGTGCATCGCCCAGGTCGGCCAGGCCGAAGAGCATGCGACTGGCGGAAAACACCCCGCTGTTGGCCGACGACGCCGCCGAGGTCAGCACCACGAAATTCACGATGCCTGCGGCCGCGGGAAAACCGGCCACCAGGAACAGTTCGACAAACGGGCTTTTGCTCGGCGATACCTGCTGCCAGGACGTCACCGCAATGATGCACGCCAAAGCCAGCACGTAGAACAGGATGATGCGCAACGGAATCGAGTTGATCGCCTTCGGCAAGGTCTTCTCCGGCGCACGGGTTTCGGCGGCTGCGGTGCCGATCAACTCGGTGCCGGCAAAGGAAAAGATTGCCATCTGGAAACCGGCGAAAAAGCCGAACAGCCCATTCGGGAACGCTGCCTGTCGATCCAGCAAGTGGCCCAGGGAGGCTGTCACACCGGTGGGCGAGACAAACGCACTGGCAATCATCACCACGCTGACGCTGATCAGCGTGACCACGGCGATGATCTTGATGATCGCGAACCAGAACTCCACTTCGCCAAACAGCTTGACCGTCAGCACGTTCAGCGCGAACAGCGTCAGCAGCATGCCCACGGCCGGCATCCAGGCGGGCACGTCCGGGAACCAGTACTGGAAAAATCCGCCGACCACCACCGCATCCCCGACCACCGCCACGCTCCAGCTCAGCCAGTACGACCAGCCCAGGAAGAACGCCGCACGCGGGCCCAGGTACGCGCCGGCAAAGTCGGCGAAGCTCTTGAAGTTGAGGTTCGACAGCAGCAGCTCACCCATGGCGCGCATCACGAAATACACGAACAGCCCGATGATCATGTAGATCAGGATGATCGAGGTGCCGGACAGCGCGATGATCTTGCCGGAGCCCATGAACAGGCCGGTGCCGATCGCACCGCCCATCGCCATCAGCTGGATATGGCGGTTGTTCAGGGTGCGTTGCAACGCAGGCTTTTCATCCAGCCCGGGCGTGGTTGTTTTCATCACAAAACCTCTTGTTATGTTTTTGAGTTTTGGCAGAAAAAAGTCGAGCAGCGAGGGTTGTTGGAATCAGGCGGTCGCGCTTTCGAACCCGTGCAGCACGTTGACGGCGTTGATGCCGATCTCATCGACCATGTAGCCACCCTCCATCACGAACAGCGTCGGCACGCCCACGCTGGCGATGATCTCGCCCATGCCGACGAAGTCCTGGCTGTCGAGCAGGAAGTGGCTGATCGGGTCGTCCTTGAATGTGTCGACGCCGAGGGAGATCACCAGCACCTCGGGGGCGAAGGCGCGCAGTTGGCGGCAGGCGTCGAGCAACGCGACCCGGTAGTCGGCCCACGTGGTGTTTTTCGGCAATGGGTAGTTCAGGTTGAAGCCCTCCCCCGCGCCGGCTCCGCGCTCACTGCTGGCGCCGGAAAAGTACGGGTAGGAGACGGCCGGGTCACCGTGCAGCGAGATGAACAGCACGTCCGGCCGCGAGTAGAAAATGTTCTGCGTGCCGTTGCCGTGGTGGAAGTCCACATCCAGCACCGCCACGCGCTGGGCGCCCTGGGTGATGGCCTGTTGCGCGGCAATCGCGGCGTTGTTGAGGTAGCAATAACCGCCCATGTACTCGCGGGCGGCGTGGTGTCCCGGCGGACGGCACAAGGCGAAGGCGCTGTGATGGCCTTCATCGATCAGGGCCAGGCCGGTGAGTGCGATGTCAGCGCTGGTTTTCACCGCGTTCCAGGTGGTACGGGTAATCGGTGAGCCGGCGTCCATGGCAAAGAAGCCGAGCTTGCCATCAATGAATTCCGGCACCTGTTGATTGGCCAGGTCACGCACCGGCCATACCAGCGGCAGTGCGTCGTGGCTGCGGCCGATGGCGGTCCATTCGGCCCAGGCATGTTCAAGGAACGCCACATAGCGTTCGCTGTGCGCGTTGACGTAACAGGCCCGATCAAAATGGCGCGGCACGATGATATCGCCCAGCCCGACATGCCGGACGCGGTCACGCACGGTGTCGGCGCGACTGGGTTGTTCGAATGAGGGCTTGAGCACGCCGTCCTTGAGTTCGGTGCCATGGTGCAAACGGTGGTCATCACTAAAAACAGTCAGCATTTGTCGGTATCCGCCAGTAAAAGACAGGCTCTATTTTGTTCTGGCAGAGCCGGGCTTTCTTTGCTTTTACTTGCGCCGCTGTTAGGTTTATCGGGAATTTTTACCTATTCGGCTGCCCATCATGAAAAATAAAACCAAACAGGTCGCTCTCGACGACACTGATCTCGCCATCCTCGCCCTCTTGCAGGAGGACGCGAGCATTTCCAACGCGCAACTGAGTGAGCGCCTGTCGCTGAGCCTCACGCCCTGCTGGCGGCGCCGCAAACGCCTGGAAGAGGAAGGCGTGATCAAGGACTACCAGGCCAACCTCGACCGCAAGATGCTCGGGCTCGACATCCTGGCGTTTGTGCATGTGCGCTTCGCGATCCATACCGACCATGCGCCGGACGCCTTCGAGGCGGTGGTCAGAGACCTGCCACAAGTGCTGTCGTGCCACAAGATCACCGGCGACGCCGATTACCTGTTGCAGGTGCTGGCCGAGGATCTCGACAGCTACAGCGAGTTCGTCGAAAGCGTTTTGCGCCGGCAATTGGGGATTGCGTCGATCCAATCGAGCCTGGCGCTGAGGGAAGTCAAGGCAACCAGCCGAGTGGCGATTGCGCGACGCGATTGACACCCCGGTACAGGGGTGATTCCTGCAGCGCATAGCCAAATGCCATCCGCTGCAGATGTGAAAAATTCGTTAACTAATTCTCCCCAATGGCTTTTTTGCGACAGAACCTTCTGGCACACTGATGCGAATAATTATCATCATCTTTATTATTCGCCATGGAGGGCGCTTGGGGAGAGTCAGCTTCATGTCTGTGCAACAACACGGCGGTAACGGTTTTTCATTCAACCTGATGGCCCTGGCGGTCTGCCTGGCCAGCTCCCAAGCGGTCTTTGCCGACACCGAAGCGCCAGCGGCCACGCTCGAGCTGGGTGCCACGCAAATCTCCGGTGACAGCCAGCTCGGCGAAACCACTGAAGGCACGCAGTCCTACACCACCGGCGCGATGAAAACCGCGACCAAGCTGCCATTGACGATGCGTGAAACGCCACAGGCCGTCACCGTTATCACCCGCCAGCGCATGGACGACCAGGCCATGACCAGCATCAACGACGTGGTCAACGCCACGCCCGGGTTGTTCCTCAATTACTCCAGCGGCCCTGGCCGGCAGTCCTACACCTCACGCGGTTTCGACATCGACAACCTGATGTACGACGGCATCCCGAGTGGCTACAACGGCGTTAGCGTGGGTGCCCAGCCGAACCTGGCGATGTTCGATCGCGTCGAGGTCGTGCGCGGTGCCACCGGCCTGGTGACCGGCGCAGGCAACCCTTCGGCCGCCATCAACCTGATCCGCAAGCGCCCGCTGGATGAGCAGAAAGTCACCCTCACCGGTGCCGCCGGCAGTTGGGACGACTACCGTGGCGAACTTGACGCCTCCAGCCCACTGAATGACAGCGGCACCCTGCGTGGCCGGGTCGTCACCTCCTACCGCGACGCCAACAGCTTCATCGACAAGGTCGAGGAAGATCACGGCCTGTTCTATGCCGTCACCGAAGCCGACCTCAGCGAAGACACTACCCTGACCCTGGGTTTCTCCAACCAGAAGGACAAGACCAACTACTTCTGGGGTTCCTCGATGATCGGCCAGGACGGCCACCACCTGAACCTGCCGCGCTCCTACAACCCCGGCACCGACTGGGAAAACAAGGACCAGGAAATCAACACGGTCTTCGCCGAACTGCGCCAGCGCCTGGCCAATGACTGGAACCTGCAGGTCAACGCCAATTACGCCCAGCAGAACGCATTGTTCTCCGGTTCCTACCAGTCGCGCTGGGTTAACAACACACCGGCCCGGACGGTCTACCAGGCCGCCTTCGATGAGGACCAGGCCGGCGTCGACGCCTTTGCCAGCGGGCCCTTCCAGGCCTTCGGGCGCACCCACGAACTGGTGGTGGGGGCCAGCAAGCGGGTCTACGACCTGACCACCCACAACTACAGCCCGTACGACACCAACTGGCCTCTTACAGCCGGCAAGCCGGACTTTGTGCACACCAACAACGACCACGAAGTCACCACCCAGGACGGCGTCTACGTGACCACCCGCCTGAGCCTGGCCGACCCGCTGAAGCTGATCCTCGGCGCGCGCCTGGACTGGTACGACTACAACAACCGTGATGGCGACGGCGACTACCATGTGACCCGCAACCTGACCCGCTACGCCGGCTTGATCTACGAACTGGACGACCATCACTCGGTCTATGTCAGCTACAGCGACATCTTCACGCCGCAGAGCGAAAAGGACACCGCGGGCACGCCGGTCAAGCCGATCGTCGGCAAGAACTATGAAGTCGGCATCAAGGGCGAATACCTCGGCGGTGCGCTGAATGCGAGCCTCGCGCTGTTCAACGTCGACCAGGAAAACCGCGCCGTCCAGATCTTCCCGCAAACCTGCCCACAGGCCACGTGCTACGAAGCCTCGGGCGAGATTCGCAGCCAGGGTATCGACGTCGAGTTGCAAGGCGCCCTGACCGAGAACTGGCAGGTCGGCGGGGGCTACACCTACGCGCGGACCCACACCATAAAGGATGACGCCAACCCGCAGAAGGTGAACAAGCAGTTCGACACCGACACCCCGGAGCAGCTGTTCAAACTGACCACCCGCTACAACTTCCAGGGCCCGCTGGAAAAACTCCGGATCGGCGGTAACATTTCCTGGCAGAGCCGCATGTACAACGACGTCCCGCTCAATGACGGTGGCAACTACCGCCTCAAACAGGGCGCCTACGCGGTCACCGACCTGATGGCCGGCTATAAGGTCAACGAGCACCTGGACCTGCAGCTCAACGCCAACAACATCTTCGACCGCCGCTACTATTCGTCCATCGCCAACTCGGTGAGCTACGGCGGCGACGCCTACGGCACCCCGCGCAACATGATGATGACGGCCAAGTACAGCTTCTGATCCAGGCTGGACGCCCACGGCGTGCCCCAATAGGCCTTGTGGGTCACGCTGTTCGCCGCGCTTAAAGTCCCCCGCAGGGATGCCGATAAACTCTTGGCATCCCTGATCCTGCAAAATTCCTGATACCTGCTTTGCTCGAACTGCGGGCCCACGTGGCACGCCGCATGCTTTGTTCCTGGCCAGTCCACATGGAGTAAGAGTGAATGCCCGTCCGCACGCGTTTCCTGGAGCACTACCGCAAGGCCGACCGCATCATGCTGGCGTTGATCTGGCTGATGTTCCTGTTCTCGCTGGGCCTGGCGTTCTGGCACGACACCCTGCTGCAGGCGGTGATCGTGGGCGGCGGCACCAGCGTGGTGCTCACTGCGCTGTATCGCGCCGTTGGCGGCCGCCGCGTCATGCGTTGCGCGCTCGGGGCCGGACTGATGGTGATGGCCGCGCTGCACATCAACCAGGCGCAGGGCGTGATCGAATCCCACTTCGGCATCTTCGCGCTGTTGGCAGTGCTGACGTTTTACCGCGATTGGCTGCCGATCCTGATCGCGGCGCTGACCATCGCCGTGCACCACGTGGTCTTCCATGCGTTGCAGCATCAGGGTTTCCCGGTGTTCGTGATGGAGCATCACGGCGGCTGGGGCATGGTGTTCGTCCACGCTTTCTATGTGGTGATGGAAACCATCGCCCTGCTCTACCTGGCCGTGCACAGCCAGGCCGAAGCTGTCGAAAGCCAGGAAATGCTCGAGAAAATGCTCGCCGTCACCTCCCAATTCACCGTGGCAACCGCCCAGGGCGAAGGCAAGGTGCACGTGTCCCTCACCCAGCGTTTCGACCACTTCCTGCAGCAGATCACCCATCTGATCGACGGCGTCGCCCGCGACTCCCACGGCCTCGGCCAACTCGGCCAGGCCCTCGCCAGTACCAGCGGCACCCTGGAAACAGGCGCGCGGCACCAACTGGCCGAAATCAGCCAGATGACCGGCTCGATGCAACGCATGGAAGACGCCATGGGCCACATCGCGGTGCACGTCGAGCACGCGGTGGAACACGCCGGCAAGGCCAGCCAACAGATCATTCGCGGCCAGGAAAGCGTCGGCCGCGCCCAGCAGGAAATCACCCAACTGGCCTCGCGCCTCAGCGGTGCCAACCAGACCGTGGAAGGCCTGGCGGTGCAAGCCGAGCAGATCGGCACGGTGCTGGAGGTGATCAACAGCATCGCCAACCAGACCAACCTCCTCGCCCTCAACGCCGCCATCGAGGCAGCCCGCGCGGGCGAGCAAGGCCGTGGTTTTGCCGTGGTCGCCGACGAAGTCCGCAGCCTGGCGCAACGCACCGCCGTCTCCACCCAAGAGATCAAAACCATCATCGAAAGCCTGCAGCAAGGCAGCCGCGAAGCCGTCGAGGCCATGCACGACAGCCGTCAGGGTGTGGAACGCTGCGTACAAGACAGCCAGGTCGCCGTGCAAATGCTGCAGGCGGTCGGCCTCGACATCGCGCAGATCGACCAGCTCAACGGCCACATCGTCAGCACCACCCGCGAGCAGACCTCGGCGAACCTGGAGATTGTCGGGCGATTGCAGGCCGTGCAGAGCATTGCGCAGAGCACCGCCAATGACGTGGAAACCCTGGCGCGCAGCAGCGAGCAGTTGCCACCGATTGCGGTGCGGCTGGATGCGCTGGGGCGCAAATTTCACGCTTGAGGCCCGAGCGCTCATGAACCCTAGCGTTGCCCGCGTGATCGATAGGGTCCAGGCATCAGCGGATAGGTTACACTCGCCGCCCTAAACATCTGCCAGGGAGGCGACCATGAGCGTTCGCGGTAAAGACCGACAAATCGACAATATCGAGTTCAACGTCGGCGACATTGCACGCAGCAAAGCCTTTTACGGTGGCGCATTCGGCTGGACATTCGTCGACTACGGCCCCACCTATACCGAGTTCACCGACGGCCGCCTCACGGGTGGCTTCACCACCGGCGTACCGGTTCGACCGGGTGGTCCCTTGATCATCCTGTATGCGGATAACCTCGCTGAGACACAACAGCGGCTGCACACCTTCGGCGCGGTCATCACCCGCCAGACCTTCGCCTTCCCCGGCGGCAGCAGGTTCCACTTCACCGACCTCGACGGCTATGAACTGGCCGTATGGACGGCACACGAGTAAGCCTGCCGCGTCCCTTCATCGATCATCGATTGTACTTTCTGACATGGATTCAGGTTTTTTCATGCGCAAAATTGCCCTGCCGTTTTTGACCCTCTTGTGCCTTCAAGGCTGCGCCGAAATGCCGGCCTACTCGAATGTGGACTCCAGTGAACCGCGCGATGAGGCTCGCTACACCATCGTCGAAACCGACACCTACGCGGGAAGGCCCAACCGCAGCTTCCTGGACCTGCAGCCGGACCTGAACATCATCCGGGTCAACGATAAAAAGGTCGGCAATATTCCGTTCTCGACCTACTACTACAAAAATGACTCACCGCAACGCGCCGTGCTGGTGCCGGGCAGCTACACAATTCAACTGGAGTACCGGCTGCCGCGGTACTTCATGTTTGCGGACTTGGAATTCGAGGGAAAACCCGGGCAGAAGATCATCGCGCGCTCGCAGTACATTGGACTGAATCGGCTGAAGATCTGGCTGGAGGATTCGGCGACGGGGGAAGTGGTGAGCAAGGGCATGCACTAAGGCTCCAGGCCCGCACGGCTGAGGTGGCTGCCGCTGGAAACTCAATCGTGCGTTAATCCGGGGCCAGGCGCAGCGACAACGCCTCAATGACTTGCGCCACCAGGCTGTCGGCGCTGTGGGTCCCGTCAACCTGCAGCACCGCAGCGGTTTGACTGGCCAACCATCGCGTGTGCCAGGCTCGATTGCGGCCGCCAAAGTGCGGATCGTCGTATTGCGAGGCCCATTCGCGAAAGGCCACATGGATCGCGTGCATGTCGCCGCCGGGTGCGATCCGGTCGCCAAAGCGTTGCTGTTCACGCGCGGCCAGGCGTTGAAGGCGGACTGGCGTTGCAGTGTCCACGAAGACAATCAGCTCGACCTGGGTGATCAATTCGTCGCCCCAGTTCATACACGAGCCCGTCAGCACCCAGTCTTCGTCGCCGAGTCTTTGCTGCATCAATGACACGCGCTCAGGCGCGGCACGCTTGGTGGTGAACGGCGGGTCCGTGGGCATCCAGTAAAAATCATCGACATCGACATGGAGCACGCCCAGCCGCGCTGCGAGGTTCTGGCCCAGCGTGGTCACGCCCGCGCACGAGGCACCGGTGATGTAAACGCGCATTTTTCCTCCCTGCAGACACATCGATTTCGAGGCCCGCACGATAGCCTAAATCCACCCTGATTGAATAAAACGACATCCTTGCACCTTCGCGACAAACACGTTACAAAGCCTCAGCAAGTTGTACGACGTCCTAACAATAAATCGCCATCCCCGATGATGGCGTCCACTGTTCGAGCCCCCATCATGACTGCGCCTGCCCCCATTCAAACCACGCCTGCCCTGTTCTCGCGGCACATCGCCGTGTTGATTCTGCTCTGTATGGGCTGCGCCTTTGCCGGTAACCACATTGCCGCTCGCG
The DNA here is from genome assembly GCF_025466155.1 of Pseudomonas sp. 13B_2.1_Bac1. NCBI lineage: Bacteria > Pseudomonadati > Pseudomonadota > Gammaproteobacteria > Pseudomonadales > Pseudomonadaceae > Pseudomonas > Pseudomonas sp. 13B_2.1_Bac1. Next base: position 49,678 of record NZ_JANLOH010000095.1, read on the forward strand.
TGGCGTTTGATGATGGGGCCGGCGTGCTGCTGGCGATTCTGATGCGCTCGGGCGGCACCTTGTTGGTACTCGCCGTGCTGGTGCTATGGCAACGCCAAAGCCTGCGCCTGCCGTCCGGTGCATGGCGCTGGCAAGTGCTGCTGGGCCTGCTCATCGCCACTCAAAGCCTGTGCCTGTACTCGGCCGTGGCCCGCGTGCCGGTTGCGCTGGCGTTACTGGTGGCGAATGTCTTTCCGATTTTGCTCGCGCTGCTCACCTGGGCATTCGGCGGCCCGCGCCCCACTGCTCGCACCGCACTGCTGATGGGTTTGATCCTGGTGGGCCTGGTGTTCGTGCTGGACGTTCCCGGGCGCCTCTCAGCCAGCGCAGAGATCGGCCCGCAATGGCTGCTCGGTGTCACCCTGGCATTCTGCGCCGCCTTTGTATTTGCCTGCGCCCTGTGGATCACCGACCACAAGTTGTCGCAGGTACGCGGTTCCGTCCGTAGCCTGCTGACGATCTTCATCGTGTTCAGTAGCGTCAACCTTGCCGGCGTCAGTGGTGCCCTCGCCGACGGCCTGAACCTGCCGGCAACCAGCACCGGCTGGCTGGCACTCGCCACACTGGTCGTGCTCTACGGCACGGGCTTCATCGTGTTGTTCATTTCGGTGCCGCGCCTGGATATGCCGCGAAACGCGCCGGTGATGAACATCGAGCCACTGGCGACGCTGCTGATGGGCTGGATCGTGCTCGATCAAATGCTCAGCGCCGGGCAGATCGCCGGTGGCGTCATCGTGGTAACCGGGATTGTGCTGCTGACGTATCGCAAGTCTGCGCAGCCTGTCGCCAAGGCCGCGTAAGGCTTGATGCAGTCCTGAACGGCGTGTGTTGTCAGATCGACACAGGCCGTTTTTTTCGTCACGCCTGCGCGTCAACATCATCCAGCCTCGCCCATCGATAGTCCCCCCGCTGCACCTGGCCCAATTCCTGCCTTCTCCTCCGTCGACACGTCGCTGTTGACTACGCGGACGACTCTTTTGAGCCCCGCCGCCCAAGCCCCGCCCCCGATAATCAAGCATCCCCGATCCCATCCCGAGGCCTTCCCCCATGACGAGCCCCTCCACCGAACAGGTCAGCCCCCACACCCTGCGAAAGGTCATCATCGCCGCCGGCATCGGTAACTTCGTCGAGTGGTTCGACTTCGCCGTCTACGGCTTCCTCGCCACCACCATCGCGCAACAATTCTTCCCCAGCGGCGACACCAGCGCCGCGCTGCTCAAGACCTTCGCGGTATTCGCCGTGGCGTTCGCTTTCCGGCCCCTGGGCGGGGTGTTCTTTGGCATGCTCGGCGACCGCATCGGGCGCAAACGCACGCTGGCCATGACGATCCTGCTGATGGCCGGTGCCACCACCTTGATCGGCCTGCTCCCGACTTACGCCGCCATCGGCGTTGCAGCGCCGATTCTGCTGTCGCTGATCCGCTGCGCCCAGGGTTTCTCCGCTGGCGGCGAATACGCCGGGGCCTGCGCCTATCTGATGGAACACGCGCCCAGTGACAAGCGCGCCTGGTACGGCAGCTTCGTGCCGGTGTCGACGTTTTCCGCGTTCGCTGCCGCTGCCGTGGTGGCCTACGCCCTGGAGGCGTCGTTGTCCGCCGAAGCGATGGGCAGTTGGGGCTGGCGCCTGCCGTTCCTGATCGCGGCGCCGCTGGGGCTGGTCGGGCTTTACCTGCGCTGGAAGCTGGATGAGACGCCCGCCTTCCAGGCCGTCAAGCAGGAGCATGCGGTAGCCCACTCCCCGCTCAAGGAAACCTTGCGCAACCATGGTGCGGCGATCTGCTGCCTGGGCGCTTTTGTGTCACTCACGGCGCTGTCGTTTTATATGTTCACCACCTACTTCGCGACGTATCTGCAAGTGGCCGGCGGACTGAGTCGGGCGATGGCGTTGCTGGTGTCGCTGATTGCGCTGATTTTCGCCGCGGCGATTTGCCCGCTGGCCGGGCTGTACTCGGACCGGGTGGGGCGCCGGGTCACGGTGATGACCGCCTGTGCGCTGTTGATCGTGGCGGTGTATCCGTCGTTCCTGATGGCCAGTTCCGGCTCGTTCGCAGCTTCGGTGGTCGGGGTGATGTTGCTCGCGGTCGGCGCCGTGCTGTGCGGCGTGGTCACCGCCGCCTTGCTCTCGGAGACCTTCCCGACCCGCACGCGCTACACCGCTTCGGCGATCACCTACAACATGGCGTACACGATCTTCGGCGGTACCGCGCCGTTGATGGCGACCTGGCTGATCAGCACCACCGGCAGCAACTTGTCACCGGCGTTCTACCTGATTGCCGTGGCATTGCTCGCGCTGGCCGGCGGATTGGCACTGCCGGAGACCTCGCGGATTTCCCTGCATGATGTAGGCCCACAGGAAAAAGCCCCCGCGCCGCTGCTCTCGCGCTAAGCCAACCCCAACCCTACAAACAACCCCAATCCCCTGTGGTAGCGGGCTTGCCCGCGAAGGCGGTGTGTCAGTGGATGCATTCGGTGGCTGACCCACCGCTTTCGCAGGCAGCCAGCTCCCACAGGGGGCCCGTGTTTTATCAGCAGGCTATTGCGCACCATGAGAAAAATCCCAGGCGCCGCCCCATCATCAAGCCAACCCCAACCCCACAGCCACCCCCAATCCCCTGTGGGAGTTGTCGAGCCCCAGCGAGGCTGCGAAGAGGCCCTGTCAGGCACTAAAGATATCAACTCTGAGCCCACCCACCCCATCATGAGGAGGGCTAACGCTTCAGTGAAATCAATTCATTATCTCTAACTCTAACCCCCGGCCTAAACTACACCTCTAAGACAGATCATATAAAGACTACTGAGCCAAAACCAACAGGCCGGCGGAATAGCACTCATCAGTGCATTTCATGTCGTCGGGTTTTATCTCAGGCATCAGGGTGTCAGATCAAAATGAACAACGAGTTTACATTTACACTTAAGCGCCTTCGCTTCGACGAGCACTATCACCCCTCGGAAAATACACGCATCACCACTAATTTCGCCAACTTGGCCCGGGGCCAGAGTCGTCAAGAGAACCTGCGCAACACACTAAGGATGATTGACAATCGCTTCAATGCCCTGGCCCACTGGGACAATCCAAAAGGCGATCGTTACACCGTTGAACTTGAAATCATCTCGGTTGAAATGGGCATTGATGTCGAACACAGTGGCCGTGCCATTCCGCTGATTGAAGTATTGAAAACCACCATCGTCGACCTGAACACCAACGAGCGCATCGACGGCATCGTAGGCAACAACTTCTCCTCCTACGTGCGCGACTACGATTTCAGCGTGGTGCTGCTGGATCACAACAAGCATCAGCCCACCTTTGGCACGCCAGAAAATTTCGGAGACTTGCACGGCAAACTCTTCAAGCACTTCGTGAACTCCAGCACCTACCAGGACAACTTCAACAAACCGCCGGTGATATGCCTGAGCGTTTCAAACACCAAGACTTATCATCGAACCGAAAACCAGCACCCGGTACTTGGAGTTGAATACCAGCAAGATGAACACTCCTTGACCGATGACTATTTCAGGAAGATGGGTTTAAAAGTCCGTTATTTCATGCCGTCAAATAGTGTTGCGCCGTTGGCGTTTTATTTTTCCGGCGACCTGCTGGGTGATTACACCAACCTTGAACTTATCAGCACTATCAGCACGATGGACACGTTCCAGAAGATTTACCGGCCCGAGATCTACAACGCGAACTCTGCTGCCGGAAAGTCCTATCAACCGAGCTTGAAGCACCAGGACTACTCCTTGACGCGCATTGTTTATGACCGTGAGGAACGTAGCCGCCTGGCGATTGAGCAGGGCCAGTTTGTTGAAGAGAACTTCATCAAGCCGTACCACGCCATTCTTGAACAATGGTCCGCCAACTGCGCGCTTTGACTCAGCCAATACAAGGTTATCCCGAATGAAAAAATTGTTACCCACCTCCACGGCTGGCAGCTTGCCGAAACCCTCCTGGCTCGCACAACCAGAGACGCTGTGGTCACCCTGGAAGCTGCAGGATGAGGCATTGATCGAGGGCAAGCAGGATGCGTTGCGTTTGGCGCTGCAGGAGCAACAACACGCCGGCATTGACATCGTCAGTGACGGTGAACAAACGCGCCAACATTTCGTCACGACCTTCATCGAGCACCTCAGCGGCGTAGATTTCGAGAAACGCGAGACGGTCAGGATTCGTGATCGTTATGACGCGAGCGTGCCGACTGTGGTGGGCGCGGTGAGCCGCCAAAAGCCGGTGTTTGTTGAAGATGCGAAGTTTCTGCGCCAGCAGACCCAGCAACCGATCAAGTGGGCGTTGCCAGGCCCGATGACCATGATCGATACGCTTTATGACAATCACTACAAGAGCCGCGAAAAACTCGCGTGGGAGTTCGCCAAAATCCTCAATCAGGAAGCCAGGGAACTGGAAGCGGCTGGCGTCGACATTATCCAATTCGACGAGCCCGCTTTTAACGTTTTCTTTGACGAAGTCAACGATTGGGGAGTGGCAACCCTGGAAAGGGCAATCGAAGGCCTCAAGTGCGAAACCGCTGTGCATATTTGCTATGGCTACGGCATCAAGGCCAATACCGATTGGAAAAAGACCCTGGGCTCGGAATGGCGTCAATATGAAGAGGCCTTCCCCAAGCTGCAAAAATCCAGCATCGACATCATCTCGCTGGAATGTCACAACTCTCATGTCCCGATGGAGTTGATTGAACTCATCCGAGGTAAAAAGGTGATGGTCGGCGCCATCGACGTGGCAACCGACACCATTGAGACACCCGAGGAAGTCGCCAACACCCTGCGCAAAGCCCTGCAGTTTGTCGATGCCGACAAGCTCTATCCGTGCACCAACTGCGGCATGGCGCCCCTACCGCGTCGCGTAGCGAGAGGCAAACTGAACGCACTCAGTGCAGGCGCAGAAATCGTTCGACGAGAACTCTTGAACGCGTGAGTTCACGGCTCCAGCCATAGGCTGGGTGAACCAGGCCGGTGAAGGTTTCGGGGAGATCTGAACAAGACTCCCTGAAGCCTGCATCCTGCCAAACGTCCAGTCGCCCCCAGGCTTTTCTCACCACGATCAAGCTGCCGCCCTTATCCAGGACCTACCATGTCACTCGCCAACATGGCTATCGAGCCATTGAGCTTTCGCGAAGCCCTCGGGCACTACGCATCCGGTATCACGGTGATTACCTCACACGTGGATGGCGAGCCCATTGGCTTCACTTGCCAGTCGTTCTACAGCGTGTCGGTGAGCCCACCGCTGGTGTCTTTCAGCGTGATGTCGAGTTCGGCCAGCTACCCCAGAATTCGCCAGGCGGGTCGGTTCGCCGTGAATATCCTGTCCGGTGAGCAAGTCACGATTTCCAACCAGTTCGCTCGCCGCGGCACAGACAAATGGCACGGCGTCGAATGGCAGGCATCGCCGCTGGGCAATCCGCTCCTTGGCGGCAGCCTGCACTGGCTTGATTGCGAAATTCACGCCGAATACGCCGCAGGTGACCACCTGATCGTGATCGGTGAAGTGAAAGCGTTAAGCCTGCAAGAGACCGCTGCCACGCAGCCATTGCTGTATTTCAAAGGACAATATTGCAACCTCGCCACGCACACCGAGGTGTGAGTGCCTACGACGGTTGCCCTTGCGCTGGCTCAACCGCACCGACTGCCGTTATCCTCCTTCTCACCAGACCCGAGAACCGGAGCCGCCATGGACCTCGCCACCCTCGCCCTTTTCCTCCCTGCCTGCTTCGCCCTGAACATGGCGCCTGGCCCGAACAACCTGCTGTCCGTGAGCAACTCTACCCGCTACGGCTACCGCACCTCCTGCCTCGCGGGAATCGGCCGCTTGCTGGCCTTCGCCGGCATGATCGCCCTCGCCTCCGCCGGTCTTGCGGTGGTGCTGCAAACCTCGGAGTTGTTGTTCTACGCGATCAAGATTGTGGGCGCGGCGTATCTGTTCTACCTGGCGTTTCAGCTGTGGCGGGCGAATCCCGAGGCAGAGGCGCAATCGACCGCGGCCAAGGTGGGATTGTGGGCGTTGGCACGCCAGGAGTTTCTGGTCGCGGCCGGTAATCCGAAGGCAATTTTGATCTTCACCGCGTTCCTCCCGCAGTTCGTGGTGCCGGGGCAGCCGATCACGCCGCAATTTGCGCTGCTGGGTGCGTTGTTCCTGATGCTCGAATGGATTGCTATCAGCGCCTACGCCTATATGGGCCTGCATATGCGCCGCTGGTTCGCCGAGCCACGCGGCAAACGGATCTTCAATCGTTGCTGCGCAGGGCTGTTGTCGGCAGCGGCGACGGTGTTGTTGATGGCGCGTCGGGCGTAAGCTTGCTCGCCTCAGCGGATTTCCCAGTCAAGGAGACACTCAATGAAAACCATGGTGGTCGGCGCAAGCAAAGGGTTGGGCAAGGCCCTGATCGAGGGGCTTGGTGAGCCTGGGGACACGCTGATCGGCGTGTCCCGCTCCCATCCCGGACACCTGGAGCAACGGGCCGGCGTGCAGGTGCGCTGGGTCGAGGCCAACCTCGCGGAGCCGGCCAAGGCGGCACAGGTCATCGCGGACGCAATAGCCGATGACGGCCTGGACACGCTGATCTACAACCTCGGCATCTGGGAGGCACTGGCGTTTGACCCGGCTTATGCGTTCCTGGCTGACGACGATGACCAGCTGGAAGCCATCGTCAATTGCAACATCACCTCGACGATCCTGCTGATCAAGCGGCTGTTGCCAGTGCTGCTGAAGAGCAAAAATCCCCGCATCATCCTGACCGGCTCCACTTCCGGCCTGCCGCAAAGTGGCCGGCCTGAGGTTGCCTTCGGAGCTTCCAAGTTCGCCTTGCGCGGTATCGCCGATGCCTTGCGTGAAGGCTATCGCCAGCAACGCCTGGGCGTCACCTGCCTGAACCTCGGCTACCTCAACACCGAAGACCCCTTGAGCACACCGCGTGCGGTGGCCGAGCAACGCGGTGAAGGCCACTCGATTCCCGTGCACGATGTGGTGCAAGTGGTGCGCATGGCGCTGAGTCTGTCTTCCGCCAGTTTCGTCAAAGACATCACCCTGCCGGCGATTCTGGACGAGCGTTTTTGACCGAGGAGCCTGCGCATGACCCGCAACGAACTCGCCGACCTTTACCGAGGCTACATTGACTGCCTCAACCAGCAGGACTGGGATCGCCTGGGCGACTTCGTCCACCCGGACGTGACCTACAACGCCACACGGGTCGGCCTCGACGGTTACCGCGCGATGCTGGAGCGTGACTTCCGTGAAATCCCCGACCTGGTATTTCGCATCCAACTGCTGGTCGCCGACCCGCCCACGGTGGCCAGCCGGCTGAATTTCAACGTTACGCCCAGGGGCGAATTCTTCGGGCTACCGATCAATGGCCGGCAGGTGAAATTCGATGAAAACGTGTTTTATGAAGTGCTCGACGGCCGGTTTGCGCACGTATGGTCGGTGATCGACAAGGCGGCTATCGAAGCGCAGCTCGGCGTCTAGACTCCATACACCCGTCACCTGTGGAGACCGACCATGAAAAGCAAGAACACCCTCTGCCTCTGGTACCACGGCGCTGCCGAGGAGGCTGCCCGCTTCTATGCCAGCACCTTCCCGGACAGCACGGTCGATGCCGTGCACCTGGCGCCCGGCGACTACCCTTCCGGCAAGCAGGGTGATGTGCTGACCGTGGAATTCACGGTGATGGGCATCCCGTGCATCGGCCTGAATGGCGGCCCGATCTTCACGCACTCCGAGGCGTTTTCCTTTCAGGTGGCCACCGATGATCAGGCGGAAACCGACCGGTACTGGAATGCGATCATCGACAACGGCGGCCAGGCCAGCGTCTGTGGTTGGTGCAAGGACAAATGGGGGCTGTCGTGGCAGATCTCGCCGAGGGTATTGACCGCCGCCGTCTCCAATCCGGACCAGAAGATCGCCAAGCGTGCCTTCGACGCGATGATGACCATGACCAAAATCGACATTGCCGCCATTGAAGCCGCCATCAAGGGCTAAGCCACGGCGGGCCTTGGGGTTAGGTCCCTGAGGCCCCGATGCGATAACCTTAAAGATTGACGCTCCCCTGCCGTCACCCTTACATCCCCGAATGGACTCAATGAGGCTCTTGTGCGCGTTTTAACTTCCCTATTGCTTGCCGGTGGCATCGCCACCTTGTCCGGTTGCGCCACCCAGGCCAACAGAGTCGACCAAATGTTCGCCGTTACCTTGGGCCAGCCGCTGGTCGAGAACAGCATCGTGCGCGAAGGCGACCTGCTGAGTTTCGAATTGCTGATGCCGGAATACAAAACCGGCATGCGCCCCACCATGCAGTTCGAGGCCGCGTGCTCGTCGCCACAACTGTACCTGCTGTACATCGACGGCTCGCAGCGTGTCTATCCGCTGAAAGCCGGGCGCTACAGCAAAGCGCGCGAGCTGTCCGCCGACCTGTATGCAAAGTTGGCCGCCAACCCGACCTTCGTGCGTGCCTGTGCCGAGACGCCCAAGCCTGACTGGCGCCTGGTCAAGAGCGACGATCGCGATAACTGGGTGCTGATCGACGCCGCCAGCATCAAGACCGTGCAGGGTGAAACCCGCTTCTGGGCGGCGTTCGATAACCCCACGGTACTCAACGACCTGCCCTACGACGCGCCATACGCGCAAAAACGCGAGCACTTTGCGGTGTCCTGCGCAAACAGCACCTACAAGGAACTGGCCGGGTATGACCTGGACGCGCGCAATCGCGTCAGCGACGGCCGCGTCGACAGCTTCCCGACGCCGCGCGCGATGGCCGGCAGCAACGACGACTACGAGTTGCTGTTCAAGCATGTCTGCGCCACCCCAGAGAAAATCGCCGCACTGCCGGTGTTCAAGCCGCGTCTGAAAGCGCCGGCCAACATCGCCTTGACCTCGGTGCAGCCACAAGTCCTCGCCGCGCTGGCGCCGTTCAAGCAGGACAAGCCGGCGCGCACCCTGAAGTACGTGCACGTCACCGGCACCTCGACCATGAAAGGCAAGACCAGCAATTCGACCAGCGAGCAGTTCATCAGCCAGGACGCGGCGAGCGGCCAGCAGGCGATCGCCCTGCGTGGCGACGGCTACGAATCGCAGTCGGTGAGCTGGCGCAACCTGATCGAACTGGTGTCCAAGTCGACCTTCTCGAGCATGGCCGAAAGCTCGACGCTGACCCAGCTGAGCCTCACCGGTAACTGGAAGGAACTGCCGGTCGGCGACACGGTGGTCTACCAGATCAATCGCTCGACCCTCAACAGCTTGCTCGGCAGCTACAACAAGCAACAGGTCACGCGCTGCGTGGTCGAGCGCGAATTGCCAGCGAGTGAACTCAATCCCAAGCTGCTCGGCAGCGCGAAGGCCTTGTCGTGCCGTACCGACGACGACAAGTACAACCGCGTCAACCACCTGTTCTACCTGACCGACTATGCGTATTTCCACGAGTCCAGCACGGACAAGAATGAGTTTTTCTACTCCGATTCGCGCATCGATCGATTCGAATAACAGCGCCGAATAAACATCGTTGACACACCCTGTAATATTCCATGAAGATGGAGGCCTTATTCAGGGTGTGTCAGTCAATGTCCGCAATGTCCTCCGTTAACCTTTCCGCCGTTGGCTTGATTGCCAAAGCGCAAGGTTGCGTTGCGCACGCCCTCAAATCGAAGAAACAGTCGCTCATGTGACCGGGGCGCGCTGTCCCGTCAGATGAGCTGACAGGACATTGAGCGCGACGGACTCCCTCCCCCTTTGCACAATTCCCCATGCCCTTCTGACGGTGACTCAAGCGGTCAATCATCAGGAGAAAATGCATGTCCTCGTTCCAAGGTATCTGGGTTCCCGTAGTCACGCCGTTCCATGACGGCACCATCGATTTCATCGGCCTGCACCGGCTGGTCAGCCACCTGCTGGAACAGCACATAGCCGGGATCATGGTGTGTACCACCACCGGCGAAGCGGCGTCGCTGAGCCGTGCGGAACAATTGGCCGTGCTCGATGCGGTGTTGCAATGGGTGCCGGCGCACCGCGTGGTAATGGGCCTGGCGGGCAATAACCAGGGTGAACTGCTGCAGTTCCAGGGCGAGGTTCTCAAGCGCCCGGTGGCTGGCCTGCTGGTGCCTGCGCCGAGCTACATCCGTCCGTCCCAGGCCGGGCTTGAAGCGTTCTTTCGCACGGTCGCCGACGCGTCCAGCGCGCCGATCATTCTCTACGACATTCCCTACCGCACCGGCGTGACCTTCGAGCAGGCGACCTTGCTCAACATCGTCGCGCACGAACGCATCGTGGCGATCAAGGATTGCGGCGGCAACCTGGAGACCACCCTGGCGCTGCTGGCCAGTGGTGCGGTGGATGTGTTGTGCGGCGAGGATATCCAGATCTTCAATGCGCTGTGCCTGGGTGCCAGCGGTGCGATTGCGGCATCGGCGCATGTGCGTACCGCAGAGTTTGTGGCGCTGTGGCAGCAGGTACGTGATAACCAACTGGCCGAGGCCCGGGCAACGTTTTTGGGATTGGTGCCGTTGATCAACACGATGTTCATGGAGCCCAACCCGGCACCGGTGAAGGCAGCGCTGGCCCTTGAAGGTTTGATCTCCGACGAGCTGCGCGCGCCGATGCAACGGGCCAGCGAGGCGGTGGTGACACGGTTGCGCGAGCTTCCAGGGGTTCGCGCATAAGCGCTGATAAACAGGCCTCTTGGTGCCAGGGCCCGCATTTTCTGGTGAGTGGGCTTTTTTTTGTGGTGAACCTGCCTTTTGGTGGTGAGCAGGCTTTTTTGTGGTGAGCGGGCTTGCCCCGCGTTGGGCTGCGCAGCAGCCCCAAAACCATCCACCGAGAATTGCCTGACACACCGCATCTGGCGGACTGGGGCTGCTTCACAGCCCAACGCGGGGCAAGCCCGCTCGCCACAACAAGCGCGCTCACCACAATAAAGCCTGCTTGCCACAAAAAACTCACTTGCCACAACAAAGCCTGCCTGCCACAAAAACTCACTTGCCACAATCCGCCCATTTGCCACAACAGCTCAGCCTGATTCAGAACCTCAACCCTGCCTCGCCATATGCAACCTGTGCAGCGTGATCTCGCGCACGGCCTGTTTACTCAGTTCAATATGGCGCTTGAGCAGGTGCTGCGCCTGATCGGTCTGGCGTTGCAGGATGGCCGCGAGGATTTGCCCGTGCTCCTCGTACGTCGCCGCAATGCGTGACGCCTGGGTAAAGTCGAGCCGGCGGATGATGCGGATTTTTTCCGTGATGGCGTAATGCATACGCGCCATTTCACCGTTGCCCGTGGCGTGCACCAGGTCACAATGAAAACGCTCATCCAGCGCCGAGACGGACTGGGTGTCCTGCAACCGCTCCGCCGCTTCCACCTGCCAGGTCGCTTGCAAGGCCTGCAATACAGGGCTCGGTTCGTCCATCGCGCACAAGCGGCTGACCGCTTCCAGTTCCAGCACAATGCGCACGTCATACAGCTCTTCGAAATACGCGAAGTCGAACGGCTTGACCTGCCAGCCGCTGCGAAAATACACCTGCACGTACCCTTCCTTCTCCAGGCGATAAAGCGCCTGGCGCACCGGGGTACGGCTGGCCCGCATGCGCATGGCCACGTCACCTTCGCTGAAGCGATCGCCCGGCAGCAGGCGGAACTCGAAAATATCCGCCTTGAGCTGCGCATAGACCTGTTCAGCCAGGCTCTCCGGCCGTGCCTTGGCGGTTGTCGTCGTCGCCAGTTGCATGCCTACCCCCGGCTCGCAATAAAGGCGCGCCAGCCGCCAAACTCGGTGATGTCGAGAGCGTCGGCCAGGGCCCAGGGCTCGCAGATAAAACCTTTGACGCTGCGCCCATCCGCCAGCAGCAGATTGCCGATCCCCAAGGGCGCCGGGATCTCGGCGACGAATTCACCGAAGCGCGCAATCGGCATATCCCACAGCTCGACAACAATCGCACGCCCGCTGTCTGCCCTGGCCAGCCCAGGCTTGGGCGGCACGGTGCCCGGCAGGGCATAGAGCCGATAGTTGTCGGCCGTCAGGGTTTGCTCCACCAACACCGCGTTACGCGAGGTCAACTGCACGTTCAGCGGCATGCCGGTCAGGTGCGCGCCCACTACCGCCACCCGCACGCTGCCAGGCGCCTGCAGCGCGATGGCCGGCGCGGGCAAATATCGTTCGGTGGCGCCCAAGGGCAGGTCCAGGCTGGCCTGCCAGCGTTTGCCCAGGTGGGCCAAGGCCGTGTCGTGCCAGGCCGGTGCCAGCAAGGTGATGCCGCTGGGCAACCCATCGCTGCGCAGGCCCGCCGGGAGCGCCAGGGCCGACAGGTCGGCGAGGTTAGTGAAGTTGGTGTAATAGCCGAACTGCGAGTTGTAGCGCACCGGCTCCTGGACCATTTCCGCCTGGGTGCGAAGGGTTGGCGACGTGGGCACCAGCAACGCGTCGAAACCCGCCAGCGTGTCGTTGATGCGCCGGCTCAGCTCGGCCCGCAAGTACTCAGCCTTGTAGGCGTCGCACGCGCTGTACTGGCGACCACTCTCGACAATGCCGCGCACCACCGGGTTGATCGCCTCCGGTTGCTGCTCAAGCATGCGTTCCAGGGCAACGGTACGCTCGGCGACCCACGGGCCGAAATACAACTGGTCCGCGAGGGCCTTGAACGCGCTGAAGTCCACCGGGGTGATCACCGCGCCCAGGGCCTTGAAGCCTTGCACCGCGTGCTCAAACACCGCCTGGTTGAGGGTATCGCCAAAAAACTCCAGGCTCGCCGGGATCGCCAGCTTGATCGCCGCCCCCACCGCGACCGGTGCGGTATGCGGGTTCACACGCGAATAGGCGTCGCTGGCATCGTAGCCCTCAGCAACGCGCACCACGCTTTCGGCGCATTCGACGGTCAACGCAAACACCGAGATGCAATCCACGGTGCGGCACGCCGGGACCAGCCCGGTATTGGAAAGACGGCCCTTGGTCGGCTTCAACCCGACGATATTGTTGAACCCCGCCGGCACGCGTCCGGAGCCTGCGGTGTCGGTGCCCAGGGAAAACGCCACCAGCCCACGCGCCACCACCGACGCCGAGCCAGAGCTGGAGCCTCCGCTGACGTAATCCGCGTCAAAGCTGTTGCCCACCGCGCCGTAGGGCGAGCGTGTGCCCACCAGGCCGGTGGCGAACTGATCGAGGTTGGTCTTGCCCATCAGGATCGCGCCGGCTTCGCGCAACCGTTGGACTACAGATGCATCCTGCGCCGCCGTGTAGGCAAATTCGGGACAGGCCGCCGTGGTCTCCCAGCCGGCCGCATCGATATTGTCCTTGATCGCGAACGGCACGCCATACAGCGCCAGCTGGGTGATATCACCGTCCACCGCCGCCAGGCGCGCGCTCAACTGCGCCAGTTGTTCGGTCAGCTGCGCCGGGGTCGCACGGGCGATCCAGGCGTTGTCATCGCCGGGGTACTCAGCGGCGAGGGTCAGCAGAATATCCGGGGTGATGCTGCCGCTACGGTAGCCGTCAAGCCACTCGCCGAGGGTCCAGCCAAACGCGTTGTGCATGGGAAACTCCATCTTGTATCCAAGTTTGGTTAAGTGGAAGCAAACCCCAGGCCAACCTCGAAACCCAATGAATGCGCGGGCATCCACTCAAACCCTGCCCGCTGATAGCGCACCCACCCATCGCCCATGCGCCAAAAAAAGACATTCAGCGGACCGCGCGGTTGCGACCCGCCCGATACCGGCCTATGTTCGAAGCCATGCCGTGCATTTTGCTGTCCATCCCATTCGCAATCAGGTGAAGACATGCCCACGCTTTCCCGCCCCGCCGTCCTCGAGCTGATCGGCAATACGCCGCTGGTTCGCGTCAGCCGTTTCGATACCGGCCCCTGCACACTCTTTCTCAAACTTGAATCACAGAACCCCGGCGGCTCCATCAAGGACCGCATCGGCCTGGCCATGATCGACGCCGCCGAACGCGACGGCCGCCTGCGCGAGGGCGGCACCATTATCGAGGCCACCGCCGGCAACACCGGCCTGGGCCTGGCGCTGGTCGGCCGGGCGAAGGGCTATCGGGTGGTGCTGGTGGTGCCCGACAAGATGTCCACGGAAAAGGTGCTGCACCTCAAGGCCATGGGCGCCGAAGTGCATATCACCCGCTCCGACGTGGGCAAGGGCCACCCCGAGTACTACCAGGACGTGGCCGCGCGCCTGGCCAAGGATATTCCCGGTTCATTCTTTGCCGACCAGTTCAACAACCCGGCCAACCCCCTGGCCCACGAAACCAGCACCGCGCCGGAAATCTGGGCGCAGACCCAGCATGACGTCGACGCAATCGTGGTGGGCGTCGGCTCGGCCGGCACCCTCACCGGCCTGACCCGCTTCTTCAAGCGCGTCCAACCGGAACTGGAAATGGTCCTGGCAGACCCGGTGGGCTCGGTGATGGCCGAATACAGCCGCAGCGGCCAGCTGGAAACTCCCGGTTCCTGGGCCGTGGAAGGCATCGGCGAAGACTTCATCCCCTCGATTGCCGACCTCTCCAGCGTGCGCCACGCCTACTCCATCAGCGATGAAGAAAGCTTCGACCACGCGCGCCAACTGCTCAAGGCCGAGGGTATTCTCGGCGGTTCCTCCACCGGCACCCTGCTCGCCGCCGCCCTGCGCTATTGCCGCGAACAGACCGAACCCAAGCGCGTGGTGACCTTTGTGTGCGACACCGGCACGCGCTACCTGTCGAAGGTCTACAACGACCAGTGGATGAACGACGCGGGCTTGTTGCAATACAAACACTACGGCGACCTGCGCGACCTGATCGCGCGGCGCTTCGAAGATGGCCGCGTGATCAGCGTGAGCCCCGACGACACCCTGCTCACCGCCTTCCAGCGCATGCGCCTGGCGGATGTCTCGCAACTGCCGGTGCTGGTCGACGGCCAGACCCTGGTCGGCGTCATCGACGAGTCCGACATCCTGCTCGGCCTGCACCACGACGCGGCGGATTTTTCCATGACCGTCGCCAGCGCCATGACCGATCACCTGCAGACCCTGGCCCCCAGCGCCAGCCTCGCCGAACTGCAGGCGGAACTGGATCGCGGCCTGGTCGCCATAATCGCCGACGCCTCGGGCTTCCACGGCCTGATCACGCGCGTCGACCTGCTTAACCACCTGCGGAGATCCCTTGTATGAGTCAGCCCGATAAAAGTGCATTTGCCACCCGCGTGATCCACGCCGGGCAATCACCCGACCCGACCACGGGCGCGCTGATGCCGCCGATCTACGCCAACTCCACCTACCTCCAAGACAGCCCCGGCGTACACAAGGGCTTCGACTATGGCCGCTCCCACAACCCCACGCGCTTTGCCCTGGAGCGCTGCGTCGCCGACCTTGAAGGCGGCAGCCAGGCGTTTGCCTTTGCATCCGGGCTGGCGGCGATTTCCACCGTGCTGGAACTGCTCGACGCCGGCGCTCATATCGTCTCCGGCAATGACTTGTACGGCGGTACCTTCCGTTTATTCGACAAAGTGCGCCAACGCAGCGCCGGGCACCGCTTCAGCTTTGTCGGCCTGAGTGACCTGTCGGCTTTCGAAGCCTCGTTGCAGGACGACACGCGCATGGTCTGGGTCGAAACCCCGAGCAACCCGCTGCTGAGCCTCACCGACCTCAGCGCCATCGCGCGTATCTGCCGCGACCGCGACATCATCTGCGTGGCCGACAACACCTTCGCCAGCCCTTGGATCCAGCGCCCGCTGGAGCTGGGCTTTGATGTGGTGGTGCACTCCACCACCAAGTACCTCAATGGCCACTCCGACGTGATCGGCGGCATCGCCATCGTCGGTGACAACCCCGCGCTCGCCGAACGCCTGGGCTTCCTGCAGAACTCGGTCGGCGCCATCGCCGGCCCCTTCGACGCCTTCCTGACCCTGCGCGGCGTGAAGACCCTGGCGCTGCGCATGGAACGCCATTGCAGCAACGCCCTCGACCTCGCCACCTGGCTGGAACAGCAACCACAAGTGGCGCGGGTGTACTATCCGGGGCTCACGTCCCACCCCCAGCATGAACTGGCGCGCAAACAGATGCGGGGGTTTGGCGGGATGATCTCGGTGGACCTCAACAGCGACCTGGCGGGCGCTACGCGCTTCCTGGAGAACGTCAAGATCTTCGCCCTGGCCGAAAGCCTCGGCGGCGTGGAGAGCCTGATCGAGCACCCGGCGATCATGACCCACGCCAGCATCCCCGCCGCCACGCGCGCGCAGTTGGGGATCGGCGATGGGTTGGTACGGTTGTCGGTGGGGGTCGAGGATGTGGAGGACTTGCGCGCCGACCTGGCCCAGGCGTTGGCGCAGATCTAACCGAGGAAACGGGCCTTTCGGGAGCTTGGCCGGCGATGCAGACACCGCGGTGCACCAGGTGCTTCGCGGTGATGCAACCGCCGGCCAAGCTCCCACATAAGTCCATCAGCTTGACGTTACATTGGCCCGTGCGCTGTGCAGTTTCTTGTAGCTGTCGATCAGGCGCAGATGCCGATCCAGCCCTTCCAGCTTCATGCTGGTGGGCGTCAGCCCGTAGAAGCGCACGCTGCCCTCGACCGAGCCGATCACCGCGTCCATCCGCTCATTGCCAAACATGCGGCGGAAGTTGGCTTCGTAGTCTGCCAGCTCCAGGTCTTCGTCCAGTTCCATCTCCAGCACCGCGTTCACCGCCTGGTAGAACAACCCGCGTTCGACGGTGTTGTCGTTGTACTGCAGGAACATCTCCACGCACTCCTTGGCCTCTTCGTATTGCTTGAGGGCGAGGTAGATCAGCAGCTTCAGCTCCAGGATGGTCAGTTGGCCCCACGCGGTGTTGTCGTCGAACTCGATGCCGATCAAGGTGGTGATGTCGGTGTAGTCGTCCAGCTCGCTTTCCACCAGGCGCTCGGCCAGTGCCTGCAGCGCCTCGTCGTCGAGGCTGTGCAGGTTGAGGATATCGGCGCGGAAAAACAGCGCCTTGTTGGTGTTGTCCCAGATCAGGTCATCCACCGGGTAGATTTCCGAGTAGTCAGGCACCAGGATGCGGCAGGCCGTGGCGCCGAGGTGTTCGTACACCGCCATGTAGGACTCTTTGCCCATACCCTCCAGAATGCCGAACAGCGTCGCGGCTTCTTCGGCGTTGGAGTTTTCCCCCTGGCCGGAGAAGTCCCACTCGACGAATTCGTAGTCCGACTGGGCACTGAAGAAGCGCCACGAGACCACGCCGCTGGAGTCGATGAAGTGCTCGACGAAGTTGTTCGGCTCGGTCACTGCGTGGCCTTCGAAAGTCGGCTGGGGCAGATCGTTCAAGCCTTCGAAACTGCGGCCCTGGAGCAGCTCGGTGAGGCTGCGCTCCAGCGCGACTTCCAGACTCGGGTGTGCGCCGAACGAGGCGAATACGCCGCCGGTGCGCGGGTTCATCAGGGTCACGCACATCACCGGGAATTCACCGCCCAGGGACGCGTCCTTGACCAGTACGGGGAAGCCCTGGGCTTCCAGGCCCTGGATACCGGCGAGGATGCTCGGGTATTTGGCCAGCACCTCGGCCGGCACATCCGGCAGGGCGAATTCGCCTTCGATGATTTCGCGTTTCACCGCGCGCTCGAAGATCTCCGACAGGCACTGCACCTGGGCTTCGGCCAGGGTGTTGCCGGCGCTCATGCCGTTGCTGAGGTAGAGGTTTTCGATCAGGTTGGAGGGGAAGTACACCACTTCGCCGTCCGACTGACGCACGAAGGGCAGCGAAACGATGCCACGTGCTTCATTGCCGGAGTTGGTGTCGTACAGGTGCGAGCCGCGCAACTCGCCGTCGCGGTTGTAGATCTTCAGGCAGTAGGCATCGAGGATTTCGCTCGGCAGCTCATCCTTGCGACCCGGCTGGAACCAGCGTTCGTCCGGGTAATGCACGAATGGCGCGTTGGCCAGCTCTTCACCCCAGAACTGGTCGTTGTAGAAGAAGTTGCAGTTGAGCCGCTCGATGAATTCGCCCAGCGCCGAGGCCAGTGCGCCCTCTTTGGTCGCGCCCTTGCCATTGGTGAAGCACATCGGCGAATGCGCGTCGCGGATGTGCAGCGACCAAACATTGGGCACGATATTGCGCCACGACGCGATCTCGATCTTCATCCCCAGGCCGGCGAGGATCGCCGACATGTTGGCGATGGTCTGCTCCAGCGGCAGGTCCTTGCCGGCGATATAGGTGCCGGCTTCGGTGCCCACGCCAGGCATCAACAACGCCTGGGCGTCGGCGTCGAGGTTGTCGACTTCCTCGATCACAAACTCGGGACCGGCCTGCACGACTTTCTTCACGGTGCAACGGTCGATGGAACGCAGGATGCCCTGGCGATCTTTGTCGGAAATATCGGCGGGTAATTCAACCTGGATCTTGAAGATCTGGTTATAGCGGTTTTCCGGGTCGACGATGTTGTTCTGCGACAGGCGAATATTGTCGGTGGGGATATTGCGCGTCTGGCAATACAACTTCACGAAGTACGCCGCGCACAATGCCGATGACGCCAGGAAGTAATCGAAAGGCCCCGGCGCCGAGCCATCGCCCTTGTAGCGAATAGGCTGGTCGGCAATGACCGTGAAATCATCGAACTTGGCTTCAAGTCGGAGATTGTCGAGAAAGTTGACCTTGATTTCCATGCGGGCACACCAGAATAACGGGCTATATAAAAATGGCCGCCATTATGAAGTGTTTCACCGGGAAGTTTCAGGCTTTTGACCAGTGGCTGGCGAATTGTCGAATGTGCATTAACCTTTTGGCAGTTGGCGCCGATGGACTGAGTGCAACCAGGGAGTAGTCGGAATGCGCAACAACCAGCCTGTTACACAGCGCGAGATTTCACTCGCGTCTTCGCAAAAACTCATCTCCGCCACCGATGTCCGGGGTGTGATCACTTACTGCAACGATGCCTTTGTCGCCATCAGCGGATTCAACCGCGCCGACCTGATCGGCGCGCCGCAAAACATCGTGCGTCACCCCGATGTCCCCCCCGCCGTGTTCGCGCACATGTGGAACGCGCTCAAGCAAGGCCTGCCCTGGATGGGCATCGTCAAGAACCGTGCGAAAAATGGCGACCATTATTGGGTCAACGCCTATGTCACCCCCATCTTCGAAGGCGCCAATGTGGTGGGTTTCGAGTCGGTGCGGGTTAAACCCAGCGCCGATGAAATCCGTCGCGCCGAGGCGCTGTACCGGCGCATCAGCCAAGGCAAGCCAGGCGTGCCGCGCCAGGATGCGTGGCTGCCAGCGGCCTTGAGCTGCGTACCCTATGTGGCGACCGCCGTTGCCGGCAGCGTTGCCGGGTTGTTCCTCAGTGCACCGCTGGCTATCGCGGTGGCCGTGGCGGTCGCAGTGCCGGTGGGTGTGCTGTGCTCGCGCGTTCGCCAGGGCAGCACTTTGCGCCTGCTGGCGGGCGTCGAGCCGTCGACCTCGGATGCCTTGATCGCGCAGATGTACAGTGACGCACGCGGGCCTCAAGCCCGTTTGGAAACCGCGTTTCTCAGCCAGACTGCACGCCTGAAGACGTGCCTGACCCGCCTGCAGGACAGCGCCGAACAGCTCAGCGCCCTCGCCGGCCAATCCGATCAATTGGCCACGGCCAGCGCCAACGGCCTGGACCGTCAACGCGTCGAAACCGAGCAGGTCTCGGCCGCCGTCAACCAGATGGCCGCGACCACCCAGGAAGTCGCCAGCCACGTGCAACGCACCGCCGATGCCACCCAGCAAGCCAACGTGCTGACCGGGCGTGGCCGCGAAGTGGCGCGCGATACCCGCGAAGCCATCGAGCGCCTGTCTGCCGTGGTCGGCGAGACGGGCGTCACCGTGGCGCAGTTGGCCAAGGACAGTGACGAAATCGGCAGCGTGGTGGATGTGATCAAGGGCATCGCCGACCAAACCAACCTGCTCGCGCTCAACGCCGCGATCGAGGCCGCGCGCGCCGGCGACATGGGCCGTGGCTTCGCGGTGGTGGCCGACGAAGTACGCCAGTTGGCCCAGCGCACCACGCAATCAACCACCCAGATCCACGCGCTGATCACTCAGTTGCAGGCATCTTCCAACAATGCCGTGCAAAGCATGCAACACGGCCAGCGCCAGGCCGAGGAAGGCGTGGCCTGGGTGCTGGAAGCGGACCAGGCACTGGTGGGCATCAGCGAAGCGGTGTCGCATATCACCGACATGACCACCCAGATCGCCGCCGCGACCGAGGAACAAAGCGCGGTCGCCGAGGAGATCAGCCGCAACATCACCACCATCGCCGAACTGGCCGACCAGACCTCGATCCAAGCCCATCAATCCACGGACCTGAGCAAGGAACTGACCCATACCGCGTCCACCCAATACGCCTTGGTTGAACGCTTCAACCGCTGAGTGCGATGGGGGCCGCGGGCTTCCTGTGGCATAGGACATTCCTGTGGCATAGGAAGCCTTGGGCAAAGGACCCTCCTATGGCAAAGGGGCCTCTGTGGCAAAGGTTCTTCTTATGGCAAAGGGGCCCTCTGGGGTAAAAGGACCTTCCTTTGGCAAAATGGCCCCCAGTGGCAAAGGACCTTCCTATGGCAAAAGGACCTTCATGTGGCAAAGGCGCCCCCTGTGGCGAGCGGGCTTGTCCCGCGTTGGGCTGCGCAGCAGCCCCAATACCCTAGATCCTGACACCGCACACTTCGCTCGATTGGGCCCCCTGCCCAGCCCAACTCGAGCAGTGCGACGATTCGCCCCCCCAGCAACTCTATCCCCCATAAGCTACCCACGCCTTTGCGACCCGGACCTGCTTGAGGTAACGTCCCCCCACGCGCCCTCATGAAGCCTCTCGCCATGTCCATTGCCGATAACCTCATCGCCTTTACCTTCGCCGCCACCCTGCTGACGCTCACGCCCGGGCTCGACACCGCACTGGTGCTGCGGACCGCCACGGTAGAAGGCAAACGCCAGGCGCTGCAGGCCACCCTGGGAATCAACGCCGGTTGCCTGCTGTGGGGCGCGGCGGTGGCCTTCGGCCTGGGCGCGTTGATTGCGGTGTCCGAGGTGGCATTCAACCTGCTCAAGTACTGTGGCGCGGCCTACCTGGCCTGGCTGGGCTTGAACATGCTGCTGCGTCCCCGTCGCTCACTGGCACCGGCTTCGCCCGAAGCCAAACCCGGCGGCAACTGGTTTATCAAGGGCATGCTGGGGAATGTGCTGAACCCCAAGGTGGGAATTTTCTACGTGTCCTTCCTGCCGCAATTCATTCCGCAAGGGCATTCGCTGATCGCCTGGACATTCGGCCTGGTGAGCATCCACGTGGTGCTCGGGCTGCTGTGGTCGCTGGTGCTGATCGGCGCCACGCAGCAACTGTCCGGCTTTCTGCGCCGCGAGCAAGTCATCCAGTGGATGGACCGCACCACCGGCGTGATCTTCGTGTTGTTTGCCGCGCGGCTGGCGTTCAGCAGGCGCTGAGCCATTCGCTATCCGAACCATGCGCAACGCCAACAAGACTGAATTCTCCGGGTGAGACAAAGCCCCCCTTGTGGGAGCCGTCGAGCCCCGGCGAGGCCGCGAAAGCGGTGGGTCAGGCGCGAAATACATCGGCAATGCCGCCGCCTTCGCGGCCTCGCTGGGGCTCGACGGCTCCCACATTTGATCTTTGGGGCGGCGGATTATGGGGTGCGACTCAAGGCTGCTTGCGACAGGCCGGTATCGAGGCTAACACCGCCGATCCCCTGTGGGAGCCGTCGAGCCCCGGCGAGGCCGCGAAAGCGGTGTGTCAGGCGCGAAATTCATTGGCAATGCCACCGCCTTCGCGGCCTCGCTGGGGCTCGACGGCTCCCACAGGAGGGGATCGGGGCGTTTGCTCGGACTCGTTTAATGCCCACGACAATTTCTGTAGCGCCAGCGAGGCTGCGATGGCGGTGGCGCTGTCTAGAGCAAGACCCGCTGAAGGTAACCCTCAAGAACGTCAACCTGCGCGGATGAAACAATCGCGGCGATATACCCGTCAGGGCGCACCAGCACACAGTCACCGAGCGCCAGTTCATAAGCGCGCTGAAAGTGCCCCTGCGCGTCGATCATGTCGCCTTGCAGGCCGAACCGATGAATATGCAGCCCCGGCCGCGCGGCTACCGAGCCGCGTTTTACTCCGTACCCGAGCAATGTCCAATGCGTGCCCTGGAAGAGATTGAACAGTCGCAACGATTGGCCTGCCGCCCCCCGAATCGGTGCATCCGGTGCCCGGTCGCCGGCGCGCGGGCTGGAGGTACGCGTCGGCTGCGCCAGGGCCAGCGAGGACTGCGGGTAGCCGATATCCAGCTGGTGCACTTCCCTGCCCCGGCGCAAGTCGCCATTGGCCATCGCGCCCAGCAGTTGGGTGGCCAGGCCGAGTACGGACGCGGCGACGGGACGGCGTTCTGCCTCGTAGCTGTCGAGCAGATCATCGGACGCGCCGTGAGCCACCGCGGCGAGTTTCCAGCCGAGGTTGTAGGCGTCCTGCACGCTGGTATTGAGGCCCTGGCCGCCGGTAGGTGGATGGATATGGGCGGCATCGCCCACCAGCAACACACGGCCGACGCGGTAGTGGTCGGCCAGGCGCGCATTCATGCTGTAGGCCGATGCCCAGGACACGCAATGCACCTCAATATCCTCACGCCCGGTGCGCTGGGCGATGAGCGCCGTCAGGCCTTCTGCACTCATGTCGACATCGACCTCCAGAGGAATCGGACCCTGGATCTGGAACAGATCGGTGCCGGCCAACGGGCATATCGCGACTTGTCGCTGCACATCGCCCTCGCCAAAACGGTGCCAATGGTCACGCGACAGCCCGGTGAGCACCACGTCCGCCACCAGCGCGCGTACGCCCAGCGTCTTGCCTGGAAAGCCAATCTGCAGTGCATGCCGCACAAAGCTGCGACCGCCATCGGCGCCCACCAGCCAGCGCAAGCGAACGGTGTCGGCGCCCGTCGGCCCCATCACCTGCGCCGTGACGCCGTCGTCGTCTTGGACAAAGTCCAGCAGTTCACAGCCGAATTCAGGCCAATGCCCCAGCTCCAACAGACGTTCGCGCAGCACTTGCTCAGTTAGAAATTGCGGCACCATCAGCGGCTGTTGATAGGGCTCGGCCGGTGTCGCAGGATGCTGCGCGATAGAATTGCCGTCACTGAAGCTGCCATCGTCGCGGTAGCGCCGTTCAGTCGGATAGACTCCCCCCATTGCCACCAGGCGGTCGAGAATCCCCAGGTCTTCGAAGACTTCCTGTGACCTTGGCTGGATGCCCTTGCCGCGCGAGCCATGGAACGGCTGTGGGCTCTTCTCGATCAGACGGAAGGTGATGCCCCGTCTGGCCAAGTCGATCGCGAGGGTCAAGCCGGCAGCACCGGCACCGCAAATCAGTACATCGACAGCGCATCGCTCGTTCATACGGGCCACCTATATGTGCAATACGCACATATTAAGAGGGAGAAACACAGTATCAATTAAAAATGTGCAAAGCGCACATATATCCGCCCAACTGCGCGACCTGCATGGATCGCTGGTGGAAATCGTCGGCGTGATGAATCGCCCGCAACGCGACGAAGCGATGGTGCGCGAAGCCGGGATTTCCCTGGATCGCGCGCTGTTTCCGCTGCTGGTGCTGGTGGAGCGGCTGGGCCCGATTGGCGTGGTCGAACTGGCCGATCGTGTTGGCCGCGACTACACCACCGTAAGCCGGCAGGTGGCGAAACTGGAAAGCCTCGGCCTGATCCTGCGCCAGGAAAGTGCAGCGGACCGCCGCGTGCGTGAGTCGGTGATTACCGATAAGGGCAAGGCCATGACGGACCGTGTCGATGAGGCGCGGGAGAGGATCGGCCAGTCGATCTTCTCGACCTGGGACGAGGGTGATTTCGACAACCTCGTGCGGCTGATGCGCAAGTTTGCCGAGGACATCAAGGACGATTCAGTGCGGGCGACGAAGGGGATGAAATGAAGCCATGCACTGCGCTCTGGTGAGCCAGGCTGGGTTGTTGTAGCAATGGACTTCCTTTGGCTAGTGGGATTGTTGTGGTGAGCGGGGCTTCCTGTGGTGAGCGGGCTTGTCGTGGTGAGTGAGGCTTCCTGTGGTGAGCGGGCTTGCCCCGCGTTGGGCTGCGCAGCAGTCCCAAAACCTAACCCCTCGGTTTACTTGAAACAGCGCAGTGATCTTGAGAGGGGCCGCTGCGCGCCCCAACGCGGGCGGTGCGACGATTCGACAAGCCCGCTCACCACAAAAAGCCCGCCAGCCACAACAGGCCCGCTCACAACAGGAAGCCCACCCACCACAACAACCCCGCCAGCACATAGGCACAACCGCCCCGCGCCCTATCAATCCACCCCCAACTCCACCACCCCGCCGTTCAACCGCACCGGCCATACCCGCAATCGCTGGTCCGGCGCCTCAAGGCATTGGCCGTCCTGCAGCCGATAATGCTGCTTGTAGATCGGCGCAGCCACCACCAGCTGGCCCTTGATGCTGCCGACCAGGCCACGGCCGATGACGTTCGCGCCGGACTGCGGGTCATGGTTGTCGATGGCGTACAGCGTCTGGTCCGGCGCCTGCGGCAGGTAGAACAGCGCCACCTGCACGCCGTCGACCCATACCACCACGCCGGAATTGCTCACCAGGTCTTGTTCGGTACACACGCGTTTCCAGCTGGCCAGGTGTCGCTGGCTGTTGGGCTGGCTCATCAGGCAATCTCCTCGGTGACGGCAATCAGGTTGAGTTCGGCGGCCATGATCGGCCGGCGCTGGCCGCGTTCCTGCACAAAGTGAATGTCCGGGTCGGCGCGCTTGTCGTTGACGAACGTGCGGAAGCGCTTGAGTTTCTCCGGGTCCTTGAGGGCGTTGGCCCACTCGCATTCGTAGCGGTCGACCACCCGTTGCATCTGCGCTTCAAGTTCCGCGCCGAGGCCCAGGCTGTCGTGCACGATCACGTCCTTGAGGAACTCCAGCCCGCCCTCCAGGCTTTCGCGCCACACCGAGGTGCGTTGCAGCTTGTCGGCGGTGCGAATGTAGAACATCAGGAAGCGGTCGATGTATTGGATCAGCGTGGCGTCATCGAGGTCGGTGGCGAACAGTTCCGCATGGCGTGGGCGCATGCCCCCGTTGCCGGCGATATACAGGTTCCAGCCCTTCTCGGTGGCGATCACGCCGACGTCCTTGCTCTGCGCTTCGGCGCACTCGCGGGTGCAGCCCGACACCGCGAATTTGAGCTTGTGCGGCGAGCGCAGGCCCTTGTAGCGATCTTCGATCAGCAGCGCCATTTTCACGCTGTCCTGCACGCCGTAGCGGCACCAGGTGCTGCCCACGCAGGATTTCACCGTACGCGTGGACTTGCCATACGCATGCCCGGTTTCGAAGCCGGCGGCGATCAGCTCGGCCCAGATGTCCGGCAGCTCATGCAGTTGCGCGCCGAACAGGTCGATGCGCTGGCCGCCGGTGATCTTGGTGTAGAGGTCGTATTTCTTCGCGACCTCGCCGATCACGATCAGCTTGTCGGCGGTGATCTCACCGCCCGGAATACGCGGGACCACCGAGTAGGTGCCGTTCTTCTGCATGTTGGCCATGAACGTGTCGTTGGTGTCCTGCAGCGGCACCAGGGACGGGTCCATGATCGGCTGGTTCCAGCAGGAGGCGAGGATCGAACCCACCGCCGGCTTGCACACATCGCAACCGGTGTGGCCACGCCCATGCTTGGCCAGCAGCTCCTCGAAGGTGCTCAGCCCCTCCACCCGCACCAGCGCATACAGCGCCTGCCGGGTGTGGGCAAAGTGTTCGCACAGGCTTTTATCGACACTGACGCCACGCGCGATCAGCTCATGCTCGAACACCTGCTTGAGCAACCCGGCACAGCCGCCACAACCGGTACACGCCTTGGTCTGGGACTTGAGCACGCCGAGGTCGCTGCAGCCGCCGTCGATGGCCGAGCAGATCGCGCCTTTAGTGACGTTGTGGCACGAACACACCGTGGCCGATTCCGGCAACGCGCCAGGGCCGAGTGTCGGTGCGCCGCTGGACGACGGCAGGATCAGGCTCGCCGGTTCCGCCGGCAACGCGATGCGGTTCTGCAGATATTGCAGCAAGGTGTCGTAGTAGCTGTTGTCACCGACCAGCACCGCGCCGATCACGTGCTTGCCGCTCGCATCCACCACCAGGCGACGGTAGCTGGCGCTCGCCTCGTCGATAAACTGGTAGCTGCGCGCGCCGGGCGTGTGGGCATGCGCATCGCCGATGGAGCCGACGTCGACGCCAAGCAATTTGAGCTTGGTCGACATATCGGCGCCCACGAAAGGCTCGGCGGCCTCCCCGCTCAACAATGCGGCCACGCCGCGGGCCATTTGATAGCCCGGCGCGACCAGGCCGAACAGGCTGCCGTTCCAGGACGCGCACTCGCCAATCGCATAGATGTTCGGGTCGCAGCTCAGGCATTCATCGTTGATCACCACCCCGCCGCGCGGGCCGATCTCCAGCCCGGCCTGGCGGGCCAGGGCGTCCTGGGCACGGATACCGGCGGAGAACACGATCAGGTCGGTCTCCAGATACGTCTCACCGGCGAAGTTCATGCGGTAGCGGTACTGCTCGCCCGCACTGATCGATTGAGTGGCGCGCGATAAATGCACACCGACGCCGAGGCGCTCGATCTGGGCCTTGAGCGCCAGGCCGCCAAAATCATCCAGCTGCACCGGCATCAGGCGCGGCGCGAACTCCACCACATGGGCTTCCAGGCCCAGGCTCTTCAAGGCGTTGGCGGCTTCAAGGCCCAACAGGCCGCCGCCGACCACCACGCCGCGCCGGGCATTGGCTGCCGCCGCGCGAATGGCGTCGAGGTCTTCAAGGGTACGATAGACCAGCCGCGAATCGCCTTCGGCGCCTTCAACCGGCGGCACAAACGGGTAGGAACCGGTAGCGAGCACCAACTTGTCGTACGCCACGCAGCCATTGGCAGTGATGACCTCGCAACGGGCGCGGTCGATTTCCAGCACCGGCACGCCCAGGTGCAGGGTAACGCCCGGCGTCTGGTACAGCGACGCCTCGGACAGCGCCAACGACTCGGCATCGCGGCCGGTGAAGTATTCGGAAAGGTGTACGCGGTCATAGGCACGCATCGGCTCTTCGCTGAACACGTGCAACCGATAATGCGCCAGCGCGCCGCGCTCGATCAGTTGCTCCACACAGTGGTGGCCGACCATGCCATTGCCGACGACGATCAGGGTTTTCATCTGTTTATTCATTCCAAGCACCCGGCAACGTTCATCACGGTTTTAAAAGCAAAAAAAAACGCCTGAAACCTTGCGGTTCCAGGCGTCTTTGCCTGTTCTTCTGCGGGATCGGATCGGCGACTGCGCCGGCTCTGCCGCGATTGCCCCTGGTGTCGATCGTCGTTGACCGAGATGGGTTGAGGATGAACTTGCAGGCGGCGTGCCAACCCGCCCAGGTGCCCGTAACAGCCACACCCGGCGCCTCCTCTGCCGCTCCAACACGCCGAAAGTCGCCTCCAACTGGTGCGCCCTGCTTCATAACTGCGCACTGGAGCGCTTGTGTGGCAAGGGAGCTGGCTCCCGTTGGCGCGCGTAGCGCACCGAGGATCTTGGCGCCGCTGCGCAGCCCGACGGGAGCCAGCGCCCTCGCCACCACACGTGGGCCCGCCTGCGCTCAAACCTGGCGCGTGACTTGCTAGGAACCCCACATACAGCAGTCAACGCTGACTGCCCATTCACGACAAAGGCGCCGTGCAATCCCCGTTTCCAACGGAGGGTTGCAGGGCGCTTTTTTTATGCCGGGCACAAAGCAATCGAGGGGTACGGATGGCAATTCAAAGCGTGCGCAGCGTGTGCCCTTATTGTGGTGTGGGCTGCGGCATCGTCATGCAGGTCGAGCACAACAAGGTGGTCAAGGTGATCGGCGACAAGGCCCACCCCACCAACTTCGGCCGCCTGTGCACCAAGGGCACCACCTGCGGGCAAGCCATCGCCGAGTCCGGCCGCATGGAAAACGCCTACGTGCGTCAGGCGCGCGATCACGACCCGGTGCGCATCGGCATCGACACGGCCATCAGCGACACCGCCAGCCGTTTGCGCCACATCCTCGACACCCACGGGCCCGACGCGTTGGCCTTCTACGTGTCCGGGCAAATGTCCCTGGAAGCCCAATACCTGGTCAACAAACTCGCCAAGGGGTTTGTGCGCACCCAGCACATCGAATCCAACTCGCGCCTGTGCATGGCCAGCGCCGGCAGTGGCTACAAGCTGTCCCTGGGCGCCGATGGGCCTCCGGGATCCTATGCAGATTTCGACCGCGCCGACCTGTTCTTCGTGATCGGCGCGAATATGGCCGACTGTCACCCGATCCTGTTCCTGCGCATGATGGACCGGGTCAAGGCCGGGGCGAAACTCATCGTGGTCGACCCCCGACGCAGTGCCACGGCGGACAAGGCCAACCTGTTCCTGCAGATCGCCCCCGGCACCGACCTCGCCCTGCTCAACGGCCTGTTGCACCTGCTGGTGAAAAACGGCCACACGGACCCGGCCTTTATCGCGGCCTTCACCGAAGGCTGGGACGCCATGCCCGGTTTCCTCGAGGACTACCCGCCGGCGCGGGTTGCGCAGCTGACCGGCCTGGCTGAAGCCGACATCCGCCAGGCCGCCGCCTGGATCGGCCAGGCCGGCGAATGGATGAGCTGCTGGACCATGGGCCTCAACCAGAGCACCCACGGCACCTGGAACACCAACGCGCTATGCAACCTGCACCTGGCCACCGGCGCGATCTGCCGCCCCGGCAGCGGGCCGTTTTCCCTCACCGGCCAGCCCAACGCCATGGGCGGGCGCGAAATGGGCTACATGGGCCCAGGCCTGCCGGGGCAGCGCTCGGTGCTGGTCGAGGCCGACCGCGCCTTTATCGAAGACCTCTGGCAACTGCCCGCAGGCAGCCTGCCGCGCCAGGTCGGCGGCGGCACCGTGGCGATGTTCGAGCAGATGGCCGCCGGGCAGATCAAGGCCTGCTGGATCATCTGCACCAACCCGGTGGCCAGCGCGCCGAATCGACGCAAGGTGATTGAAGGCTTGCAGGCCGCCGAACTGGTGATCACCCAGGACGCCTTCCTCGACACCGAGACCAATCGCTACGCCGACATCCTGTTGCCCGGCGCACTCTGGGCCGAAGCCGAAGGCGTGATGATCAACTCCGAGCGCAACCTGACCCTGATGCAGAAAGCCGTCGACGCCCCCGGCGAGGCCTTGCCCGACTGGCAGATCATCGCCCGGGTCGCCTGCGCGATGGGCTTTGCCGAGGCCTTCACCTACACCTGCGCCGCCGACGTATTCGACGAAATCAAGCGCGCCTGGAACCCCAAGACCGGCTATGACATGCGCGGCGCCAGCCATGCACGCCTGCGCGAAACTCCCTTGCAATGGCCCTGTACATCCGCCGATGGCGCCGACCGCAACCCGATCCGCTACCGGCATGGCGACACACTCAAGTTCGCCACCGAAACCGGCAAGGGCCAATTCTTCGCCCGTCCGCACATGCCGCCGGCGGAGATGCCCGATGCGGCGTTTCCCTTCGTGCTCAACACCGGCCGCCTGCAGCACCAATGGCACACCCTGACCAAGACCGGCAAGGTCGCCACGCTGAACAAACTCAACCCCGGCCCGTTCGTGGAACTGCACCCAGAAGACGCCGCGCAACTGGGCATCAAGGACCAGGACCGGGTCGAGATTCGCTCATCACGCGGGCATGCCGTGCTCCCTGCGGTGGTCACCGACCGCGTGCGGGCGGGCAACTGTTTCGCGCCGTTTCACTGGAACGATGTGTTTGGCGAACACCTGGCGATCAATGCAGTGACCAACGACGCCGTCGACCCGATTTCGCTGCAGCCGGAATTCAAGTTCTGCGCCGTAGCCCTGACGCGGATCGAGTTGATCGACCATCAGTTCCTCGACGCGCCCAAACCCGTAACCCGCGTTATCCCCCCTTCAGCAGAGGACCTCACCATGTCGCGCCTCGACGCCTTCGCCGATCTCGCGGGCCTGCGCAACGTGCCGGCGCCGGCACTCAGTGACAGTGAACGCACCTACCTTGCGGGCTTTCTCAGTGGCCTGCGCGCCAGCTCCGGCCACGAAACCGGCGTACCGGTGATGCCGGCGCAGGCCCCCTTGGCCAAAGACACTCGGTTGTGGCTCGACGGCCTGCTGGGTGGGCTGTTCAGTCGTGCGCAAGCGGGCGAAGCCAGCGCCCTGCCCGGCCCGGCCGTCACCCTGCTGTGGGCCTCGCAAACCGGCAACGCCGAAACCCTGGCCGAGCGCTTTGCCCAACGCTTGCGCGACGCCGGCATAGAGGTGGTGCTCAGCGCCATGGCTGACTTCCCCGCCAGCAAACTCGCCAGTACCCACACCCTGGCCCTCATCACCAGCACCTTCGGCGACGGCGACCCACCGGACAACGGCGAAAGTTTCTGGCACAGCCTCAGCAGCGCCGACACCCGCCTTGAATCCCTGCGCTATGCGGTGCTGGCGCTCGGCGATCCCAATTACGACCAGTTCTGCAAGCACGGCAAACAGCTCGACCAGCGCCTGCATGAATTGGGCGCCACCCGCCTGCTGGAACGCGTCGACTGTGACACCGAATTCGAAAGCCGTGCCGATGCCTGGCTGGCGCAATTGCAACAAACCCTCAACCCGGCAAAACCTGCAGCGCCCACCACACCCGCCGGCAAGACCAAGCTGTTCGGGTCACGCCTGCTGCTCAACCGGCACTTGAACCCGCACAGCGCGCACAAGGAAACCCGCCAGTTCGCCCTCGACCTGGCCGACTCCGGGCTGAGCTATGAAGCTGGTGATGCGTTAGGGGTGATGCCGCGCAACTGTCCGGAACTGGTCAGCGAACTGCTCGACCTGACTCGCCTGCGCGCCAGCACCTGCGTGAATGTCGACACCTTCGGCGAAGTGGCCCTGCAACAGGCGCTGACCCAGCACTTCGAAATTGCCCGTCCCAGCAGCGACACGCTCGCGTTCATCGCCGAGCGCAGCGCCAATCCGGACCTCAAGCAGTTGCTCGAGCCCGAGCGTAAAGCCGAGCTGAAGGACTGGCTGTGGGGCCGACAGCTGGCGGACGTGCTGCACCAATATCCCATTGAATGCACGGCGCAGGAGCTGCTCGGCACTCTCAAGCGCCTGCAACCGCGCCTGTATTCAATCGCCTCCAGCGCCAAGGCTTATCCGCGCGAAGTCCATCTGACGGTGGCCGCGGTGCGTTATGGCCGGCGCAAAGGCGTGTCGTCGACCTTCCTCGCCGACCGCGCCGGCGACGCCGAGGTGCCGGTGTTCGTGCAGCCGTCGCGGCACTTTCGGACACCCACCGACGGTGATGTGCCGATGATCATGATCGGCCCCGGCACCGGCGTGGCGCCGTTCCGCGCGTTTTTGCAGGAACGCCGGGCACAGGGGCATCAGGGCCGCAACTGGCTGTTCTTCGGTGAACAACATGCGGCCAGCGATTTTTACTACCAGGAGGAACTGCAAGGCCTGCAGCACGATGGCCTGCTGACCCACCTGAGCCTGGCGTTTTCCCGCGACCAGGCGCAGAAGGTCTACGTGCAGGACCGCCTGCGCGAACACGGTGCGGAGCTGTGGCGCTGGTTGCAGGAAGGCGCGCAGCTGTATGTCTGCGGTGACGCCAGCCATATGGCCAAGGATGTCGACCAGGCACTCCGTCAGATCGCGCAAACCCACGGCGGGCTTGGCGCGGAGAGCGCGGCGGAGTACTGGCGCGCATTGAGCGAGCAGAAGCGTTATCTGCGTGATGTGTACTGATTGGATACAGAACAATAAGCACTTTGTATTGTGTACAAAAAACCCTAAAGATTTATCCGACCCGGGCCGAAAAAGCAGGCATAGCAAATCGCCGCCACTCTAGGCTGGACGGCGTCGATTTGGCCGCCCTCCACGCTGATGGTCGTCTCGATGAAAATAAAAAATAAGCTTGTACTCGCATTTGTCTCGGTCGCATTTATCCCGGTAAGCCTGGTCGCCGTGATTTCGGTGATGAACACGCGGACCCAGGCCGTCGATCAGTTCATCGACGGCAGCACGCGGGAAATCCGCCAGATCGATGGCAACATCCGGCAGTTCTTTGATGGCACGCTCCAAAACGTCGACCAAATGGCCACGGATCCTGTATACACTTCCGTGAACACCCTTAAGAACTATCAACCCGCCGATGCCGCCAGCCAGCCTATGCCGGCTGAGGCCCAAGCGATGATCGAGCGCTTCGCGCGCTTCGGTGCCACGCACCCGGCGGCGGCCATCCTGTCCATCGGCCTGGAAGACGGCACCTACGTGAAATGGCCGGATGACCCGCAGCTGGCCAAGTACGATCCGCGCACACGCCCCTGGTACAAGGCGGCGATGGCCAGCCCCGGCAAGACCGTGCGCACCCCCGCGTACTATTACGACAAGGACGACGTGGCCCTGGTCGGCACCGCGCGCGCCTTGCTGGATAACAGCGGCAAGGCCAAGGGCGTGTTCGTGGTCAGCGTGTCGCTGAAGAACCTCACCGAGCTGGTCAAGAGCATCAAGCTTGGCGAAAGCGGCTATGTGATGCTGATCGAAGACGGCGTGGTGCTGGTCGACCCGCGCGACGCCGCCCACAGCTTCAAGCCACTCAAGGACCTCGGCGCCGCTTATGCGCAACTGGCCGCGACGCCCCAGGGTTCCACCGAGGTCGAGATCGACGGCGTGCGCTATATGGCTAACGTCTGGACGTCCCCGGGCCTGGGCTGGCGCTACATCGGCCTGATCGAACACCGCGAAGTCATGGCCGAAGCCACGCGCATGACCTACCTCACCGCCGTCATCGTCGGCGTGCTGGTGTTGATCTTCGGGCTGATCGCCGCGGCGTTCTCCAAGGTCATCGTCAAGCCCATCGGCCAGGTCAGCACCGGCCTGCAGTCGATCGCCCAGGGCGAAGGCGACCTGCGTCATGAACTGCAGGTGCAGGGCAAGGATGAAACCGCCGAACTGGCCGGCTGGTTCAACAAGTTTCTCGCCGCCATTCGCCAACTGATCCAGCACATCGGCGCGGCGTCGGCCAACTTGCAGAATGCCTCGAAGGTCAACAGCGAAGTCGCGCACAACATGAACGAGGCCGCCGGACGCCAGCGCGAAGCGGTGGAACTGGTCTCCACCGCGTTCAATGAAATGGTCGCCACCGCCAACGAAGTCGCGCGCTCCTGCAGCGGCGCGGCGGAGTCTGCCGAGAACGGCCACCGCCGTGTCGCCGAGGGCAAGCAGCAGATCGAAGTCACCACCGACAACGTCAACCGCCTGGGCCGCCGCCTGACCGAATCGTCGCGGGCGATGGTCGAGCTCGAAGCCGGCAGCCGCAGCATCAATCAAATCCTCGGCACCATTCGCGCGATTGCCGAACAGACCAACCTGCTGGCGCTGAATGCCGCCATCGAGGCCGCCCGCGCCGGTGATCAGGGCCGTGGTTTTGCCGTGGTCGCCGACGAGGTGCGCGCGTTGGCCAAGCGCACCTCCGACTCCACCGGCGAGATCGAGCAACTGCTCGGCACCCTGGAAAACAAGACCCAGGAAGTCACGCAAAAGATGGGCAGTTGCCTGGACCTGTCACGCGCGAGTGTGTCGTCCATCGAAAGCGCGCGCGACAGTTTTGAAGGCATCCAACTGTCGGTCAACGAGATCCGTGACCAGAACCTGCAGATCTCGGCCGCCGCCGAGGAACAACACAGCGTCGCCGAAGAGATCAACCGGCATATCCAGCAGATCTACGACGAGGCGCGGCTGGTGGAAAGCCTGGCCAACTCGGCGCAGGACGACTCGGGACGGCTGTCGAATCTGTCGGATGAGCTGAATGGGCTGGTGGGCCGCTTCAAGTCCTGATGAACGCCGAGATCTGTTGCCACATGGCACGCGGGTTGGAATACATCGGGAAGTGCCCGCACTCGGCAATCGGCGCCAGGCGCACGCCGTGTGCCTGGATATGCGCGAGGTAGGACAGCCCGGCGTTCTGCTCGCCGTACATGAACAGACGCGGGCACGGCAGGCCGAGGAACTTGTCCATCAGCCCGGCGTTATCCGACAGTTCCACCATCGACTGGAAAATCCCGCGCACCGCGCCGGCCCGCACCTTGTGTCGCAGGCTGGCCGAGTACAGCGCGCTGGCATACGCCGGGGCCTGGCGGGTGCGCTCGATGAAGGCGCGGAAAAACGCCTCGGGATCGTCCGCCGGGTAGTCGACGATCTGGCGGCTGAGAAAGCAGTCTTCCGGGGCGATGTTGCCCTCTATGTCGGTGAAGCTCAGCACACGCCCGGGAAAACGGTGCGCCAGCATCAGCGCCGTCAGGCCGCCCATGGAGTGGCCGACCAAATGAAAGCGCTCGATCTGGAAATGCGCCAGCACCTGCAACGCGGTGTCGAGCAGGAACGGGATGCTGATCTTCGTCAGGTCGGCGCACTGGCTTTCACCGCAGCCGGGGGCGTCGTAGGCAATGAACGGGTGCCCGTCGAACGCCGGGTGCAGGTCGATATCGGCGTAGTCTTCCTTGGTCGAGCCAAACCCGTGCAGGAATACGATGGGCGCGCGGTCGCCAGCGCGATGGATCGCGGCGATGTCCAGCGATACGCCGTCTACCGTCAGCGGCAAGTAGGTGTGAGTGAACGACATGATGGGGCTTCCTGGAACAGACAGCCCGGCAATTTCAGCGGTTTCCTGCCTGCTGTAAATGACGGATAACGGAACGCATTCATACGCCAATCGTATGGGTCTGGAAGTGCTCGATCAGCTCGCTCACCAGCGGGTTCGGCCGTTCGGTGTTCCAGGCGACTGCGGTGGTCACCACGTTGAGTTTCTGCGTCAGGGCGCGCAAAACCACGTTGTCCGGCGCCAGTTTTTTCAGCGATGCCGGCACCAGCGCAATGCCCTGGCCGCAGCTGACAAAGGCGATTTGCGAGGCCACCGAACGCACTTCGTGCAGGACCCGTGGCGAGAAACCACTGGCACGGCAGGTGGCGATGAGGTTATCGAAGTACACCGGGCTGACCTTGCGCGAAAACATCACCAGCGGCTCGCTGGCCAGGCTCGACAGGCTGATGCGCGTGCGCGACGCCAAGGGGTGATTGCTGGGCAAGGCCACCATCAGGCGATCCTCGCGCAGCGGCAGCGACTGGATCGCCGGGCCGAGGTCTCCGTCCAGCCGCGCGAAGGCCAGGTCGATATCACCCGCTTCCAAGGCCGGCACCGCCTCCACGCTGTCGATCTCGCGCACCGACACGGTGAGGTGCGGGTAGCGTTGCTTGAGTTGGTCGATCAAGCCGGGCAACACATCGAACATCGCCGTGGAAATCGCGCCGATGGTCAGCATGCCGGACTGCCCCGCTACCGCCTCTTCCACCGCCAGCTCCAGGCGCTCCAGCTGCTCGGCAAACTTGCGCACCGCCGGCAGGATCGCCGCGCCCACCGGCGTCAACTTCGCCCCACGCCGCGAACGCTCGAACAAGGTGACCTTGAGCGCCTGCTCCAGCACCTGGATCTGCTCGCTCAACGGCGGCTGCGACATCCCGAGACGCTTGGCGGCGCGGCCGAAGTTCTGCTCTTCGGCAACGGCGAGGAACAGCCAGAGGTGGCGAATCAGGCGGAAGTTGATCATGGGCGGTCCATAGGCTGTGCGTATGTAATGATGCGTTGATCGCCAATATACCTATCATTGATGTCGACCGGCATGGGTGTTTTGATCACCGGTTTCCTCGGGCGCTGTTATGGGGCCCGGATTACAGCCACCCCACCGCCCAACTGTGGGAGCTGCCGAGCTTTAGCGAGGCTGCGAAGGCGGCGGCACTGATAACCTTTCTGTGCCTGACAGACCGCTTTCGCGGCCTCGCTGGGGCTCGACGGCTCCCACAGGGAGGTGTGCTGTGTTGCTGGGATTTGAGCAAGCATCGGGTTCGCTGTGTGGCTGGGATTCTAGCCAATACGGGATTCGCTATGTGGTTGAAATTTCAGCCACGACACCGCCCAACTGTGGGAGCTGCCGAGCTTCAGCGAGGCTGCGAAGGCGGCAGTACTGACACTCTTTCTTTGCCTGACCCACCGCCTTCGCGGCCTCGCTAAAGCTCGACGGCTCCCACAGGGAGAGCGCCTGTGTGAGTGGGATTTTCTGCAGCAAGCCAGCACAGGGGTTCGCTATATTCAGCAGTATATGAAGGGGATTTGAGCAGCACCTTGCCCCCACAGGGAGGTGTGCTGTGTGGCTGGGATTTGAGCAAGCACCGGGTTCGCTGTTTGGCTGGGATTTGAGCAAGCACCGGGTTCGCTGTGTGGCTGGGATTGCAGCCACCACGGGATTCGCTATGTGGTTGAAATTTCAGCCACTACACCGCCCAACTGTGGGAGCTGCCGAGCTTTAGCGAGGCTGCGAAGGCGGCGGCACTGATAACCCTTCTGTGACTGACATACCGCTTTCGCGGCCTCGCTAAAGCTCGACGGCTCCCACAGGAGAGCGCCTGTGTGAGTGGGATTTTCTGCAGCAAGCCAGCACAGGGGTTCGCTATATTCAGCAGTATATGAGGGGGATTTGAGCAGCACCTTGCCCCCACAGGGAGGTGAGCTGTGTGGCTGGGATTTGAGCAAGCACCGGGTTCGCTGTGTGGCTGGGATTCCAGCCACTACGGGATTCGCTATCTGGTTGAAATTTCAGCCACTACACCGCCCAACTGTGGGAGCTGCCGAGCTTTAGCGAGGCTGCGAAGGCGGCAGTACTGATAACCTTTCTGTGCCTGATAGACCGCTTTCGCGGCCTCGCTGGGGCTCGACGGCTCCCACAGGGAGGTGTGCTGTGTTGCTGGGATTTGAGCAAGCATCGGGTTCGCTGTGTGGCTGGGATTCTAGCCAATACGGGATTCGCTATGTGGTTGAAATTTCAGCCACGACACCGCCCAACTGTGGGAGCTGCCGAGCTTTAGCGAGGCTGCGAAAGCGGCGGCACTGATAACCTTTCTGTGCCTGACAGACCGCTTTCGCGGCCTCGCTGGGGCTCGACGGCTCCCACAGGAGAGCGCATGTGTGTGAGGGGGATTCAGCGCTGGTCCAGCGCCCATGCATGGATTGAAGTCGGTTCAGCCCAACGTCGGCGAATGCTCCAGCAACGTGCGGGTATACGCCGCCTGCGGCTGGTCCAGGACGCTGTCGACTGCGCCCTGCTCCACCACTCTGCCGACTTTCAAGACCAGCACCCGGTCGGCGATTGCGCGGACTACGCCCAGGTCGTGGGTCACGAACAGCAACGTCAAGCCTTCACGCTGCAACTGGCGCAGCAGGTCGAGGATCGAGGCTTGCACCGACACGTCCAGCGCCGAGGTGATTTCGTCGCAGATCAGCAGCCGTGGTTCGCACAACAGGGCTCGGGCGATGGCCACGCGCTGGCGTTCGCCGCCCGACAGGCTGTGAGGGTACAGGTCGGCCACCGACGCCGACAGCGACACGCGCTGGAGCACCGCCTCGACCCGCTGGCGCGCCGCCGCGCCTTTGATCGCGAAGAAGTGCTCCAGCGGCGCGCTCAAGGTCTGGTACACGGTTTGCCGTGGGTTCAGCGCGCGGTACGGGTTCTGGAAAATGTATTGGATCTGGTGGCGCAAGCCCGCGTCACGCTGGCGCGCCTGCAGCGGCAAAGGCCGGCCGGCGTAGCTCAACTGCCCTTCGGCATTCTCGCCAAGCCCGGCGACGGCCCGCGCCAGGCTGGTCTTGCCGGAACCGGACTCACCCACCAGCGCCAGGCATTCACCCGGCTGCACCTGCAACGTGATGTCGAACAACACCTGTCGGTCATAGGCGACGTTCAAGCCGCTGATCGACAACAACGGCGCCTGCGTCTGCGTCGTGAGCGCCGCAATCGGGGTCAACCCACGCACCTGCAACGGCTGGTCATGCGCATTCAGGCACGCCACCGCGTGTCCGGCTGGCAGCGCCTGGAGCGGCGGCTCGGCCACCGCGCAGGCCGAAGTAAACCGGTCACAACGTGGTCCGAAGCTGCACCCCTGCGGCCGTTGCCCCGGCGCCGGGGCCTGCCCGGCAATGGCTTGCAGTTCACGCCGACCGGCCACATCCGGGATCGCCGCCAGCAAGCCGCGTGTGTACGGGTGCGATGGCAGGCGAAACAGCACCTCGCGCGTGGCCGTCTCGACGATGCGCCCGGCGTACATCACCATCACCCGGTCCACCAGGTCCTTGATCACCGCCAAGTCATGGGACACATACACCGCCGCCACACCTTGGCTTTTGCACAAGCGGCGCAAGGTCGCGAGGATATGCGCCTGGGTGCTGACATCCAGCGCGGTGGTCGGCTCATCCAGCACGATCAGGCGCGGGCGCAGCACAAAGGCCAGCGCCAGCATCACGCGCTGCTGCTGGCCACCGGACAATTGATGAGGAAAGCGTCGCAGAAACTCGGGATCGTCCGGCAGGCCGACATCGCGCAGGGTCTCGCTGATGCGTTGCTGCTGGGCAGCGCGGTCCAGTTGCAGCGGATGCACTGCCAACGTCTCGCGCAACAGGTTGCCAATGCGCAGGGCCGGGTTCAGCGCCGTGGCCGGGTCCTGGGCGACGTAACCGATCAGGCTGCCACGCGCCCGGCGCAAGGCCTCGCCCTCCAGGCTCAATAACGCCTGGCCGTCGACCTGCACCTGGCCCGCGACGATGCGCGCACCGCGTCGGGCGTGGGCGAGCAAAGCGGTGGCCAGGGTGGTCTTGCCCGAGCCCGACTCCCCCACCAGCCCGAGGATTTCGCCCGCGTTCAGGCTGAATGAAATGCCCGACACCACATCCACCTGCGCCGACAATTCCACCCGCAGGTCGTGCACTTGCAACACCGCCGTGTCGATTTCGGTGATCGCGTTCATGCCTGTTTCTCTCCCATCCGTGCGCTGCGCCGGCCGATGCCTTCGGCGAGGATATTGGTACCGTAGGCAAACACCCCGATCAGTACCGCCGGGGCCAACACCGCCCAGGGCTGTACCAGCAGGCCTGCCTGGTTTTCATTGATCATCAGGCCCCAGTCCGCCGTGGGCGGCGCGACCCCATAGCCGAGAAAACTCAAACCCGAGAGCATGCCCACCCCCCAGGTCAACATGTTGCCGAAGTGCACCAGCAGCGGCGTGAGGATGTTCGGCAGGATCTCCTTGAACAGAATGCGCCGCCGCGAATACCCCATCATCTGCGCCGCCTCGACAAACTCCTGCCCCGCCACCGCCACCGCACTGGC
Organism: Pseudomonas sp. 13B_2.1_Bac1; assembly: GCF_025466155.1. NCBI lineage: Bacteria > Pseudomonadati > Pseudomonadota > Gammaproteobacteria > Pseudomonadales > Pseudomonadaceae > Pseudomonas > Pseudomonas sp. 13B_2.1_Bac1. Next base: position 88,928 of record NZ_JANLOH010000095.1, read on the forward strand.
CCGCGCCAGGCGGATGACGCCGGGAATGAACGCGATGGACACGGTCAAGACAATCAGCCACGGCGCGCGACCCAGCATCGACACGATCAGCAGCACCAGGATCAGGTCGGGAAACGCCAGGGATACATCCGCCGACCACGTGATCAGCTGGTCCAAACGTCGCCGCGAGAGCCCGGCCAACAACCCCAGCGTACTGCCCACCGCCAGCGCGATACTCGCCGCCGCCACCGACATCCACAGCACCGACAGACCGCCGCTGAGCAGGCGCGACAGCACGTCGTGCCCAAGGAAGTCATAGCCCAGCCATGCGCTGCCCATCGGCGCGCCGTACACCGGGCCGACCATGTCGGTGGTGCCATGGGGCGCCAGCCACGGGCCCAGCACGGCAATCGCAATCACCAGCGCGGTGATCAGTGCACCTTTGCGAATTTGCGGCTCGTTCATGCCTCACCTCGGGAGCGGCGCCACCACGGGGTGATGCCCCGGCGGTTGCGTTGGATCATCCTCACGCGCCGCGCCGTGCGCAGCTTGGGCGTGAGCAATACGGTCAGCAGGTCGGCCAGCAGGTTGATCAGCACCACCGCCAGGGTGATCACCAGCACAATCGCCTGGATCATCGGCAGGTCGCGCATCTGGATGGCCGCGTTGAGTGCGGTGCCGATGCCGGGATAACTGAAGATCACCTCGGCCAGCACCGCGCCACCGATCAGCGTGCGCAAGGTCAGTGCCACGCCTTGGATCGCCGGCACCAGCGCGTTGGGCAACGTGTGGCACCACACGATGCGCCGGTAGGGAATGCCGCGCAGCCGCGCCGCGATCACGTAGTCGGACTCCAGCGCCTCGATCATCGCCGCACGCACCATGCGCGTGAGATAAGGCAGCGCAGTCAGGCTCAGGGCCACGACGGGCAGGATCAGGAACTTGAGCTGGCGCAGCAGCGACTGGTCCGGGTCGAGAATCGACACCGCCGGCAGAAAGTCCATGTGCGGCATGGAAAACAGCAGCACCAGGCCAATCGCCAAGAGGAAACCCGGCGTGGCCTTGAGAAAGATCAGCAACGACAGGCTCCAGCGATCCAGGCGGCTGTCGCGGCGCAACGCCAGCGCCACGCCCAACGCGAGCGCCGCCGGCACCACCAGTGCGATCACCCCGGCCAGCAGCGCCAGGGTATAGCCGAAACGGCCCCACAGGAGGTGGCTGACCGGCGCGTTGGAATCCAGCGACACGCCAAGATCACCACTCATGGCCGCGCCCAGCCAGCGCAGGTATTGCCACAGGATCGGCTGGTCGAGGCCCAGTTGGTGCTGCAGGGTGAGGATACTTTCCAGCGGCGCATCCGGGCCGAGGATCACCCGCGCCGGGTCCGATGGCAGCGCCTGGGTGGCGATAAACACCACCAGGCTGATCACCCAGGCGGTCAGCAAACCGTAGCCCAGGCGCCCGACGAACCACGACAGCCAGGCCGGCGTACGCGGGGTTTTGCAGTGCGACTCAGACATGGTTCAACCACAACTCGTCAAAACGCCAGGAGGCGAAGGTGGTCTGCTCGGGGTTCAGGCCGCCGACCTTCACGGACGCCGCGTCGAGCACATCACTGAAGCCCCAGATCAGCAGGCCGCCACGTTCGTGCTGGATCTGCTGGGCTTCGTGCACCAGGCCGGTACGCAATGCCAGATCGGGCTGGGCCAGGGCCTGGCGGTACAAGCTGTCGAACTGTGGGTCATGGAAATTGCTGCGGTTGTAGATCGCCAGCGGCGCGTCGTTGTGCAGGGCCGAGGCCAGAAAACCGCGCGCCGGGGTCGAGCCCGGCGATACCTGCCATTGCTCGCGCTGCGGGCCATTGAACACCGCGCCGTCAACCTGGGTGACACGCACCTCCACACCGGCCTTTTTCGCTTGCTGGGCGAACACCAGCGCAGCATTCACTCCAGGGCCTGGCGTGGTGGTCAGCTCGACGCGCAGGTCAGTCTGCCCGGCCTGGCGCAACAGCGAGCGTGCCTGCTCCAGGTCATACGGGCGCTGCGCAATTGCATGGTTGTAGGTGGGGTCATGGGGCGAATACAGGTCGTTGGCGATCCGCCCGAAACCATTGAGACCACGGTCCACCAACTCCTGGCGGTCGGCGAGCAGACGAAACGCCTGGCGCACGCGCACATCGTCGAACGGCGGCTTGGCCAGGTTCAGGTTGAAACCGGTGAATGAAGTCGTCGGTGAGACGCACAGCGACAGGCGCGAATCGGCCTTGAGCAACGCGCTGTGCTCGGCCTGCACGCCGCTGGCCACGTCGATCTGCCCGGCGCGCAATGCGGCCACGCGCGAGACCTGGTCCTTGAACTCGATGATTTCCAGCTCGTCGGCATACGGCTGACCGGGTTTGTAGTAGTTCTCGAACCGCGTGTACAGCGAGCGCTGGCCGGGCACGAAGCGCTTGAGCTTGTAAGGGCCGGCGCCCACCGGGTTGGTGATCGGGTCATAGTCGGTCGGCACGATGCCGCCGAAGCTGATCAGGGTTTCATCCAAAGGGAAGAAGCTCTGGCCCTGCTTGAAACGAATTTCGATGGTGCGCTCATCCAGCTTGCGCAGCGCGTTGCGATCGATCGCCCCGACCAAGCCGGCAAACGGTGAAGCCAGTTTGGGGTCGGTCAGGCGCAACAGCGAAAACAGCATGTCGTCGGCACCGATGGTCTTGCCATGGTGAAACTCCAGGCCGGGCTTGATGCGGATGGTCCAGGCGCTGGCGTCGGCATTCGGCTCGGCGAACTCGGCCAGGGCCAGGCGCGTGCTGACATCGGTGTTCCATTCCCAGAACTTGCTGTACAGCGCCCAGCCACGGATGATCCCGCCGCCCACCGGTTTATGCGCATCCAGGTTGCCCGACTGGTCACCGTCGATAATGCCGATGCGCAGGCGCCCGCCACTCACCGGCTTACCCGTCAGGACCGCCGCGCCCTGGCTCGCCGCACCGCTGTCACAGCCCCCCAGCAACAGGCCGCCGCCGACCACCAGGCTGTTGCCGAGAAACACCCGGCGGGAAAATCCGTCACTCATCACTCAAGCCTCTTCGCGCTGTACAGCCTTGTGGGTGACGCCCAGGCGCGGCACTTCAAAGCCGTGGTCCAGGTCCAGCAACGGGAACAGCAAATCGGCGACCCGATGGGCTTCGTCGATCAACGGGAAGCCCGAGAGGATGAATGCCGAGGTGCCTTGCGCCTCGTATTCGCGGATGCGCTCGGCGACCTGCTCGGCACTGCCCACCAGATACGTGCCGGCAGCCGGGCCGAGGATGTTGAAGCCGAACAGGCTGGGGCCGAGCCACACGTTGGGGTAGATTTCCAGCTCACGCGCAGTGGGCAGGCGCCCGCCACGTACCGTCTCGACATTGCGCTGGGTTTGCGGGTCGTCGCTGTGAAAATCCTCCAGGCTCACCCCCGGCGGCAACTGGCGCTCAAGCGCATTGCGTGCGGTCTGCAGCGAGGTGCGCTGCAGCATTTTTTCCGCGTGGGCCCAGGCTTCTTCCTCGGTCTCACGCACGATGATTTGCAGGCGCGTGCCAAAGGTCAGTTCGCGGCCGATCTTCGCAGCCTCGGCGGCGACCTTGCGGAACTTGTCGCCGAGTTTCGGCGGGGTGTTGGCGAAGCTCAGGTACACATCGAGCAATTGCACCGAATGCTCGACCCCCGGCCCCGACGTGCCGGCGCCCCACAACGGGATACCCGGTTTCTGGTACGGCGGGTGCCAACCGCCCAGTGGATGACTGGCGGCGCCCGGCGAACGCGGGGCGAGCTTGACGTACTCACCGTCATAGCCACGCGTATCGCCGGCGTAGAAGCCCTGGAACGCACGCCAGTATTCAAGGCTGAAGGCGTAACGCTCGTCATGCGCGTAATGCACGCCCAACGTGGCCAGGCCAGCGTCATTGCCGTTGACCACGTTGAACAGCAGGCGGCCATTAGAGAACTGGTCGAAGGTCAAGGCCCATTTGGCCAACACCGCCGGCGACAGCTCGCCCGGGTGTTGCGCCACCAGGAAACGCAGGCGCTGGGTGGCGTCGATCAACGACGCGGCCACCGCCAGGCTTTCATTCGGGCTGGAGCCCAGCAGCGAGCCGTAATAGCCGAGGCGATCACTGGCGACCGCCAATTGCTTGAGGTGTTGGAAGTCGGTTTTCCAGCGCCCTTCAGGCTCCCACGGATAAGGCCCATCGGGCGTGGTGAGGTACCAGAGAATCTTTACAGCCATGACAGACATCCTTGAATGGAACCGTCCCCTGCAGGCGCCGGCTTGCGGCGCCTGCAGGGGGCGTGGTGGTTTCAATCACCGTGATGAGGGTGTGTTCAGTTTTTGCGGTCGATGGCCGGGACCAGGCCCAGTGCGGTGGCGTGTTCGAACAGGCCGCTCATTTTCCACTGCTGGGTCAACACGCCCGGCCCGTAGGGACGCGATCCACCCAGGGCGTCAGCGAGCAATTGCAGCTGGGCGCCCTCCTCCAGCAACAGGATGAATTCGGCGGTAGCCCGCAGTCCTTGCTTGCCCCACACGGTGGAGCCGCCGTTGGCCTCGAGGATGGCCAGGTTGAACGGGTTTTCGGCGATCTTGTCGAGGATGAAGTCGACTTCCTGCTGGCGACGGTCGATGTACACCGGCAGCTCCCGCGCCAACTGGTAGCGCTGCACCGGCACGTAGTGGAATGGCAAGGTGCGGTGGGTCTGTGCCCAGGCGCCGAGGTACGGCGAATGCACGTGGGACACGGTGGTCACGTCCGGGTGCTGCTGGAACAGCTTGGTGTAGCGGCCCAGGCCACCCTTGCCTTTGCCGAGAATCACGTTGCCGGCAAAGTCGGTAACCGTGGCTTGCAGCGGCTTGCGGTAGTTCCACGGGCCGCCGTAGTTCACCGACACCAGCAGCTCCTGGCCGGGTACGCGCTCGATGAAACCGACGGTGCCGTTGGCGGTGATGGTGTTGGTTTCACGGAATACGGTGAAGGCCTCTTCGGCCTCCAGCAGCACCTTGTCGACAAAGGCCTGCAGTGCTTGATCGAGGGGTTGAGCGTGAGCAATGGCAGTCATGGGGCATTCTCCAGGTTCAGGCGCGGCGCTTGGCCAACAGTTCATGGGCAGCTTGCAGGGGGCGCGGATCGACCCAGTCGGCGATCGAGAAATCGCGCTCCAGGAAGCCGTGCAGGTACAGGAAATCTTTTTGTACGCCGAGGAAATCCAGGCGCTGGGCCGACAAATCCGGGGCCAGGGTGGTATGGAAATCACCGCGATAAGCCTCGGCCACACCGGCACTGCCGGCGCGGGTTTCTTCTTCGAGAATCGCGTTCAGGCCAGCGCGGTTGTTCGCCGCCCAATCCGCCGCACTGAGGGTCTGCGCCAGGAAGCGCACCACCAGGTCAAAGTGGTTGTCGAGCAGGCTCTGGTGCACGGTGATTGGCCGTGGCGTGCCGTTGTTGATGCGATAGCGCGGCTCGGCGATCAGGTCCAGGTCGATCCCCACCACCAGCCCCAGGCGCCGTGCGGCGTCGGCCGCCGAGGCGCCCTTGACGTACACCGCATCCACCTCGCCACGCACCAGGTAATCCAGGCCCGACCACAGGCGTTGCAGGCCTTGCTGCGGGTCCGGCGCTTGCTCCTGGTCCTGCAAGGCCACCTCCACCAGTTCGACATCGTCAAAGCCGAGGCCGGCCAGGCTCAATGCGCCCTTGTAGCCGTGCAGGCTCATGGCGCGTGCAATGCTGCCAGGGCGGCTGTCGCCCCAGGCCGGCAGGGCCAGGCGCTTGCCTTTGAGATGCTCGGGGCGGCTGATGCCGGAGTCCGGGCGAACCAGGATGGTCTGCCATTCCTCGATCCAGGTCAGGCCGATCAGGCGGCTCGGTGCGCCGGCAGCGCGTGCCGCCAGGGCCGGCACGTTACCGCCTTCGCGAAACAGCCCAGGCAGGTCGTGATCGTAATGGTGACGGCCCAGCTGGCGAGCCTCCTGCAACGTCGACACCGGCAAACCATCCGGCGCGAACTCTTCGGTCAACCACCCCAGCTTGTAGGCGATGCCGGAGGCGGTCGGCACCGGGCAGCGGGTAAACCAGATCTGCTCAAGCTCAGGCGTGGGCAGGACAGCGGAAAGGGTCATGGGCAGCTCCATTGAATTGGGCAAGTCAGTGGAGGAGGTATTGCAGAGGCCGTGCCAATCGACGCGGGCCAGGGTTTACAGGGCTGTCGCGGCGAACCCGGCCACGCGACTGCTGACCTGCCAACAGCACTGCTGCTGCGCCAGCAGTCGCCTGCGAGCACTGCTGCCCCAGCAGCAGCCCCGCCCGCGCAGCCCCCACATGGAGGGGGTTTTCACATTGGCTTGGAACTTGCTCAAGCCCCTGCCAACACCGCAACCCCTGGGGAAGCGAACCCAAACAGAAGGATGAATGCATGACTACGTTTGAACAGGCGCCTGTACGCCAACTGCACAGCGAAGCCGAGGCCATCGCCGCGGCCAAGGACATCGCGGTGGAGATCGCCGCCATCGCCGCCGACCCCGAGCAGAACGGCCAACTGCCGTGGCGCCAGGCACAGCTGTTATCCGAAAGCGGCATCACCGCCATCGGCGTGCCGAAGGCCTTTGGCGGGCTGGGGGCTTGCGTGCAGACCATCGTCGAGACCGTGCGGATTATCTCGGTGGCCGATGGCGGCGTCGGCCAACTGCTGCAGATCCACAACGTGATGCTGCGCGGGATTTTCAACGGCTACCCGGATGCAGTGCGGGATCGGCTGGTCAGCGATGTGTTGGCTGGCAAACGCTTCGGCAACGCCCTGGCCGAGGTCGGCGGCAAGAACAAATTCGCCCTGAAGACCCGCGTCGAACGCCGTGAGGACGGCGCCCTGGTACTCAATGGCAGCAAGTTCTACTCGACCGGCTCGTACCTCGCCGAATGGATCTCGCTCACCGCCGCCTCGGACGACGGCGGCGCCGGTGTCCTGCTCAACCGCAACGCAGCGGGCCTCACGCTGGTGGATGACTGGGCCGCCTTTGGCCAGAAAAACTCGGTCAGCGGCACGGTGAATTTCGACAATATCTTGCTGGACGAAGACTACGTCTCGCGCCGCAAAGGCCCGATGAAACGCACCGGGCTGACCTTCCCGCAGATCCTCCACGCGGCCATCGACACCGGCATCGCCGCCGGCGCCTTGTCTGCCGCCGTCGACTACCTCAAGCACCACGCGCGGCCGTGGGTGGAAAGTGGCGTCGACCACGCCAATGAAGAGCCGCACATCATCAAGCAGATCGGTGAATACGCCGTCGCGCTGCGGGCTGCCGAATCGCTGCTGCGCGACGCCGCACGCGTGTTCGATGCCCATGAGCAAGACCCGGACAACAAGGAACTGCAGGACGAATTGATCCTGTCGGTCGCCACCGCCCGCGCGCATTCCGACAGCGCCTCACTGAAGATCTCCAGCGATATCTTCTCGCTGCTGGGCGCCAGCGCCTCGCTGAGCAAATGGAACCTGGACCGCTTCTGGCGCAACGCCCGCGTGCACACCACCCACGACCCGATCCGCTGGCGACTGCACCACGTGGGCAACTACTACCTCAACGACGTGGACCCAGGCGAATACACCGCGATCCTGAATGCCAAGGAAACCCAGGGCGCCACCCGTAAATAAAACCCTGCCGGCGATGGCGTCTTTAAGGGCGCCATCGCCGGCAAGCCGGGCTCCTGCAAGGTTCGGCATTCCCCCGCTTATGTCTACGAGCTTTTCATGATTGAACAACACCCTCTTTTACGCAGCCTGGCGATCTACCGGGAAATGCCCTGGCGATTCAGCCTGGTCGCGGCGCTGTACGTGGCGATCAACCTGGGGCTGGTCTGGCAGCAATGGCTGATCGGGCATGCCGTCAATGATGTCAGTGCCGGCCGCGCGGTGGTGCGCCTCGCGGATGGCAGCCTGGAGGCCGGCCTCGGCTGGTACTGGCTGGGGCTGATGCTCGCCGTGGCCCTCGGCCGTGGCGTGCTGCAGTACATCGCCAGCGTGCTCTCGCTGGTGATCAGCCAGGAACTGCTGACGCGCCTGCGCGAACGCATCCTCGCCCAGGTGCAAAGCCTGCACCTGGGCTACCACTGGCAGCACGGCATGGGCGAGATGATCACGCGCACGACCCGCGACGCCGACAAGGTCCGCGACGCGCTGATCACCTTCTGGCGCCAACTGGTGGAAACGCCGCTGGTGGTACTCGCCACGGTCGGCCTGCTCAGCTGGTACAACCCGCTGCTGGGGCTGGTGCCGTTGTTGCTGACGGTCACCGGGCTGTGGATTTTCGTGCGCCAGACCGAGCGCCTGGTGGGCCTGGATCGGGCGGTCGGCAGCGCCTACGACCGCGTCAACCAGGACCTGAGCGAAGGCATTGGCGGTGTGCGCGTGATCAAGTCATTTGCGCTGGAGCAGCGACGTATCCAGGGCTTCGCCGACCAGGTGGCGGTGTTCGCCGGCCTCGCGCGCCAGGCGCTGGCGTATTCCAGCTCGCGCATTCCACTGCCCCAGGCCGTGGTTGCGTTGGGGCATGTGTGGATCCTGGTGTACGGCGCGCACCTGGTCGCCGCCGGGCAACTGAGCATTGGCGAACTGGTGACCTCACTGTTGATCGCCACCACCCTGGTGTTTCGCATCGAAGGGATCGGCCGGGTGATGCAGACTTTCGCCGATGCTCGCGCCAGTGCCGAGCGCATCTGGCAATTGCTCGACGCACCCGCCGCTATCCGCAGCGGTACTGCCACCCTGCCCGCCACGCCGCTGGGGCTCAAGTTGGAGCACGTCAGCGTGACGGCACCGGGCGGCGGTCGCGACATTTTGCAGGCGTGTTCGTTGAGCATCCAGCCGGGTGAAATCGTCGCACTGGTCGGCGCCACCGGTACCGGCAAAAGCCTGCTCGCCAGCTTGTTGCCGCGCCTGAGCGACGTGACTGCCGGGCGCGTATTGCTCGGCTCGGACGCCAGCGGCTGGCAGGACATTCGCGAGCTGCAACTCGGCCCGCTGCGCCAGCGCGTGCATGTGGTGCCGCAGGAAAGTTTTCTGTTCGCCGGCACCCTCGCCGCCAACCTGCGCCTGACCGCGCCCAGCGCCACCGACGCCCAGCTGCGCGATGCGCTGCACAGAGCCGCCGCCGACGACATCGTGCAGCGTCTGCCCCAAGGCCTGGATACACCCCTGGGCGACCGGGGCGTGACCTTGTCCGGTGGCCAGCGCCAACGCCTGTGCCTGGCCCGCGCGCTGTTGGGCACCCCCGACATTCTGTGCCTGGACGACGCCACCAGCGCGCTCGACGCCATCAGCGAGCGCCAGGTGTTGCAGAACCTGCGGCAACTGCGTGGCACCACGGTGCTGGTGATCTCCAGCAAGCTCTCGACCATTTTGCTGGCCGACCGCGTGTTGATGCTGGCCGACGGCAGAGTCACTGCCATGGGCCGCCACACCGACCTGCAATCAACCAACGCGCACTACCGCGACCTGCTGGGGATCGACCATGGCTAACCCGCTGCCAGGCAAAGCCTTGAGCGATATCGAAATCGAAGAAATGCTCGCGAAGAAGGCCCTCGATCGCAGCATGTTCAAGCGGCTGCTGCCACTGCTGCGGCCAATCCGACGCCAGATCGCCGCGGTGATCGGCATTGAAATTGTGCTGGTGATCACGGTGTTCCTGCGCCCCTGGTTTGTGCGCGAACTGCTCGACCGCGGGCTGATCCAGCAGGCTGACCATTGGCTGCTGGATGAGCGCCTGGTGCTGTGGCTCGGCCTTGGCCTGGCAGCCAGTTGGCTGGCGCGCTTCCTGTTGGCCGGGGTCTCGCAGTTCGTCGCCGGCGGCGCGGCGATCCGGGTGCTGAACGCGTTGCGCGTGCAGGTGTTCGCACACGTGCAGGGCCTGAGCGTGAGTTACTTCGACCAGACACGCGCCGGGCGCATCATTTCGCGGGTCGACCGCGATGTCGACGCGCTGGAGCCGCTGGTGATCCAGGGCCCGCCGGAACTGCTTGGCGCCCTGCTGCGCTGCGGCCTGGCGTCGGTGATGCTGTGGCGTATCGACCCCCGGTTTTTCCTCAGCCTGGTGGCGACGGTGCCGCTGCTGGTGCTGGCCACGTGGAGTTTCAAGCGCATCTCGCAGCGCAACTGGGCCAAGGTCGCGGAGAACCGCAGCCGCTTCACCGCGCACCTGGTGGAAAGCGTCAGCGGCGCGCGCCTGTTGCAGCAATGCGCGCAAGAAGCCCCCAACCTGCGGCGCTATCGCGGGCTGCTGGATGACTTCAACCAGGCGCTGATTCGCGGCAGCCTGCGCTCGTCGTGGTTTGCGCCGTTTACCGCGTTGCTCAGCTCGGCAGGCATCGCGCTGTTGCTGCTGGTCGGCGCCTACGGGCTGGTGGCGGGCGAAGTGAGTGTGGGCCAGGTTGCCGAAAGCCTGTTCTACGTGTTTTTGTTCCTCGGGCCGCTGCAGGAGCTGTCCGACCTGTTTGAGCGCTACGCCACCGGCTCGGCATCGGCGCAGCGGATTTTCCTGTTGCTCGACACCACGCCGCAGATCATCGACCGTGCCACGCCACACACGCTGGAACGGGCACGCGGCGAAGTGCACTTCGACCAGGTCGGTTTCAGTTACGGCCAGGCGCCCGTGATCAATGGCCTGGACCTGCACATTCCGGCCGGTGAAGTGTTGGCGATCGTCGGTCCGTCCGGCCACGGCAAAAGCACCCTGGTGCAGTTGCTGACGCGCTTCTACGACGTGCAATCGGGCGCGGTGCGTCTCGACGGCATCGACGTGCGCGACCTGGCGCAACACACCCTGCGCCGTCACGTCGGCGTGGTGCTGCAGGACAACGTGCTGTTCAGCGGCAGCATCCTCGACAACCTGCGCCTGGCCGCGCCCCAGGCTGACGACGCCACGCTGATCGCCGCCGCCCGCGAGCTCGGTGCCGATGAAGTGCTGGAGCGCCTGCCCCACCAGTACCACACCGAAGTCGGTCCGCTCGGCGCGCACCTCAGTCATGGCCAGCGGCAGTTGGTGTGCCTGGTGCGTGCGTACCTGGCAGACCCGGCGGTGCTGGTGCTGGATGAGGCGACTTCGGCGGTGGATATTCATACCGAGCGGCGGATTCAGCGGGCGTTGCGGCGCCTGTGCGAGGGGCGGACGGCGATCATCATCGCGCATCGATTGGCGACGATTCGCGATGCGGACCGGATCGCGGTGATCCGGCATGGGCAGGTGGTGGAGCTGGGGCCGCATGCGGGGCTTATTGCCCAGGAGGGGGCGTATGCTGGGTTGTATCGGAGTTATTTGCTGAGTGCTCGGGCGGGGGAGCCTGAGGTGGTTCTTTTGTAGGGGTGGGGGTATATCCGTTATTGGGGGGATGGCTGGCTAGGGTTCCGCCCTTACG
>NZ_JANLOH010000023.1:0-95105 GCF_025466155.1 Pseudomonas sp. 13B_2.1_Bac1
GGGGGGGGGGGGGGCGGCCGCCCCCCCCCCCCCCCCCCACCCCAGCTCCCACAGTTGATGTGGGGTGTTCGTGCTATTTGCGCACTACCAAATCCAGCACCTCATCCCGGTCCTTGATCTTCTGCAACACGATCTCCGAGCGAATATCCATCACCCCCGCCGTGCGGTTCAGGTGGTTCACGATGAAGTCCGAAAAATGCTTGAGGTTGCGTGCCTGCACCCGCAGCACATAGTTGCTGGCGCCGGTGATCACATAGGCACTGGCGACCTCCGGCCAGCCTTGCACCTTCTTGATGAACGTCTCGTGCCAATCCTCCACATCCTGGCGCAATGACAGGTGGACGATGGCCTCCAGTTCAATCCCCAACTGCTCGGCATTCAGGACCGCGCGGTAGCCGCTGATGATTCCCTCGCTCTCCAGCAGGCGCAACCGGCGCAGGCAGGCGGAGGGCGACAGGGCGACCTTTTCCGCCAGTTCCTGGTTGCTGATACGCCCATCCTGTTGCAGAAAATGCAGGAGGCGAAGGTCGGTGGCGTCAAGAATCATGGTTAGAATAAATCCGCGTATTTGGAGGTTAAATTCGAATTTCCTACAGCTTAATTAGCCTGTTACCTACCACTTTGCACGAAAATTCTCTAAAGCTTCGTTCATTATTTGGTCCATATTCCCTATAAAAACCAGGACAGCCCATGACCCTTCGAAGCCATTGCCAAGCCCTAGACGCCCAGGACCCCCTGGCGCCGCTGCGTCAACAGTTCGCCTTGCCGGCGGGCGTGATCTATCTCGACGGCAACTCCCTCGGTGCACGCCCGGTGGCCGCGTTGGCGCGGGCGCAGGCGGTGATCGCCGAAGAGTGGGGCAACGGCTTGATTCGCAGTTGGAACAGCGCGAGCTGGGCGGATCTGTCGCAGCGCCTGGGCAATCGCCTGGCACCGCTGATCGGTGCGCGCGACGGCGAAGTGGTGATCACCGATACCACTTCGATCAACCTGTTCAAAGTGCTCAGCGCGGCGCTGAGCGTGCAGCGCCAGCGCACGCCGGCGCGCAAGGTGATTGTCAGCGAAGCGAGCAACTTTCCCACCGACCTGTATATCGCCGAAGGCCTTGCCGAACTGCTGCAACAAGGCTATTCGCTGCGGCTGGTCAACAGCCCCGAGGAGCTGCCCGAAGCCATCGACCAGGACGTGGCAGTGGTGATGCTCACCCACGTCAACTACAAGACGGGCTACATGTACGACATGCAGGCACTCACCGCCTTGAGCCATGAGTGCGGCGCGTTGAGTATCTGGGACCTGGCGCACTCGGCGGGCGCGGTGCCCATCGACCTGCACGCGGCGGGGGCTGATTACGCGATTGGCTGCACCTACAAATACCTGAACGGCGGCCCGGGCTCCCAGGCGTTTGTGTGGGTGAATCCGGAGTTGGTGGATGTGGTGCGCCAGCCATTGTCGGGCTGGTTCGGGCACACTCGGCAGTTCGCCATGGAGTCGACCTACGCGCCCAGCAGCGGCATTGCACGCTACCTGTGCGGCACGCAGCCGATCACTTCATTGGCCATGGTGGAATGCGGCCTGGAAATTTTTGCCCAGACCGACATGGCCAGCCTGCGCGCCAAGTCGCTGGCCCTGACCGACCTGTTTATCGACCTGGTCGAAGCCCGTTGCGCCGCCCACGACCTGGTGCTGATCACCCCGCGTGACCACGCCCGGCGAGGCAGCCATGTGAGCTTCGAACACCCTGAAGGCTACGCGGTGATCCAGGCGTTGATCGCCCGTGGCGTGATCGGCGATTATCGCGAGCCGCGCATCATGCGCTTTGGCTTTACCCCGCTGTACACCAGCTTTACCGAGGTGTGGGACGCCGTGGAGATTCTCGGTGAAATCCTCGACAACGCCACATGGGACCAGGCGCAATTCAAAGTCCGCAACAGCGTTACTTAAGGGCAACACCTTTCACATGTGGGAGCTGGCTGGCCTGCGATGGCGATGGTGAATTCACCGACGTCATCGCAGGCCAGCCCGCTCCCCCAGGGTCCAACACGGCAGTAACCATCACAATAATAAAGGGGCACCCCACGTGACCACGCCAGACAACGGCTTTGCAGAGATTACCCACCGCGAACTGGGCCTCAGGCGCCAGCTCACTTCCGGCCAGATGAGCATGATCGCCATCGGTGGCGCGATCGGTACCGGGCTGTTCATGGGCAGCGCCTATGCCATCGGCTATGCCGGGCCGAGTGTGCTGATCAGCTACGCCATCGGCGCGCTGATCACCTTGCTGCTGATGGGCTGCCTGGCCGAGATGACGGTGGCCCATTCCACCTCCGGCTCGTTTGGCGCCTACGCCGAGTTCTACGTCAGCCCGCTGGCCGGATTCCTGGTGCGGTATGCCTACTGGGCGGCGATTGTGCTGGCGGTGGGCGCCGAGGTCACGGCGGTGGCGATGTACATGAAGTACTGGTTCGCCAACGTACCGGAGTGGGTATGGATCGTGTCGTTTTCCAGCGTGCTGATCCTGCTCAATGCGATCAGCGTGAAGACTTTCGGCACCTTCGAATACTGGTTCTCGACTATCAAGATCAGCGCCATCGTCGCCTTCATCCTCCTCGCCGTCTACGTCGTGTTCGGTTCCGGCAACCCGGAATATGGCGTACAGAACTACACGGCTCACGACGGCTTTTTCCCGCATGGCCTGAGCGGCATGTGGATCGCGGTGATCGTGTCGATCTTCAGCTACCTCAGCGTGGAGATGATCGCCGTCGCCGCCGGTGAAGCGGCTGACCCGGAACAGGCGGTGAAAAAGGCCTTTCGCGCGACCATCGTGCGGCTGGTGGTGTTCTACCTGCTGACCCTGGCGCTGATGCTCGCCATCGTGCCGTGGAACCAGGCGGGCCAGACCCAGAGCCCATTCGTCACGGTGATGCAGACCATCGGCATTCCCGGGGCGACCGGGGTGATGAATTTCGTGATCCTGATCGCGGCGCTGTCGGCGATGAACAGCCAGCTCTACATCACCACGCGGATGATGTTCAGCCTGTCTCGCGCAGGTTTTGCGCCCAAGTCAATGGGCGCCCTGAGCAAGAGCGGTATTCCGTTGAATGCGCTGTTGCTGTCCAGCTCGGGCATCGCGCTGGCGACCTTGCTTAACGTGGTGTACCCGGAAAGCTCGTTCACCCTGATGATGGCGATCTCGATGTTTGGCGCGATCTTCACCTGGTTCATGATCTTCCTCACGCACCTGTTCTTCCGGCGCTATCGCCAGCGCCATGGCGGCGCGAAGCTGTCGTTCGAACTGCGCCTGTTTCCCTACAGCACCTTGCTGGGCCTGGTGCTGATGGGCGCGGTGATGATCACCACGTACTTCACCGACGCATTCAAGATGACCCTGGTGTTTGGCGTGCCGTTCCTGCTGATCCTGTCGGCGGTGTATTACGGGTTTTTCCGCAAGGGCAGGGCCAAGGCATCGAACAAGGCCCTGGCGTAACCCGGCAGTTGTTCGAACGAGCGTGCGCATAACAGCAATCGACGACAGGCCCAGTCCTCCTTGAGCGGCTGGGCCTTGAAGCGGCGCTCCAGCGGCCAGCGTTCCAGCGCAGCCTGGGGCACGATACCCAGCCCGGCGCCGCCGGCGACCATGCGAATCAGCCCATCAAAGCCATCGGCGCGAATGCGCGTCTGCAAGCGAAAACCCGCGTGCAGCGCCTGCTCCTCCAGGTACACCGCGAGTGCGCTGTTGGCGGCCAGGCCTACGTAGTCGTATTGCAGGCTGTCGATGAAACTCGCCGTGGTCAACGGATGATCGAGGGGCATGATCAGCACCAGCGGGTCGTCGCGAAACGCCAGCGTCTGCAAACCGTGGGTGTCGACCGCATCAGAGATGATTCCCAGGTCGGCCGTGCCTTGGCGCAAGGCCTGGGTGATGCGCAGGCTCGGCAGCTCCTGCAGGTCGATATCCAGGTTGGCGTGTTCGCGCAGGAAACCCGCCAGCAGTTCCGGCAGGTATTCGCTGAGCGCGGTGGTGTTGCACAACAGGCGCACCTGGCCTTTGACGCCATTGGCGTATTCCGCGAGGTCCTGTTGCAGGTGGTCGGCTTGTTGCAACAGCAGGCGCGCGTGGCGGGCCAGGGCTTTGCCGGCCGGCGTTGGGGTGACGCCACGGCGGCCGCGCTCGAGAAAGGCGATGCCCAGCGAGGCCTCCATCGCCCGGATGCGCGCGCTGGCCGCCGCCAGCGACAGATGACTGCGCACGGCGCCGGCGGTGATGTTGCCGGTGTCGAGGATGTGCAGGTAAAGGCGCAGGTCGACCAAATCAAAGTGCATGGCGGGTATTCTCGGGTGATTGGCTTGCCAGCGATGGCGTCATCAGCCTCCTTCAAAACAAGAGGCTGCCTCAGTATATGGCGAATTTTCCGTCGCATCGAAACCCCTCACAATCGCCCCATGAATACCTTCCTGACCTTCTACCAAAACCTCGGCCCAGCCCTGACGCTGCTGGTGATCGGCACTTTCGTGCTGGCCGGCACCGTCAAGGGGGTGATCGGCCTCGGCCTGCCCACCGTCGCCATGGGCATGCTCGGCCTGGCTATGCTGCCGGCGCAGGCTGCGGCATTGCTGATCATTCCCTCGACAGTCACCAATCTCTGGCAACTGGCCTTCGGCGGGCACCTGAGCGCGTTGCTCAAGCGTCTGTGGCCGATGCTGTTGCTGATTTTTCTCGGTACCGGGCTCGGCAGCGTGTGGCTGGGCATGGACGGCGGCCATTGGGTGGTGCGTGCGCTCGGCGGGGCCTTGCTGGTGTACGCATTGAGCGGGCTGTTTTTGCCCACGCTCAAGGTCAAGCCCGAGACCGAACGATGGCTTGGCCCGCTGTGTGGGCTGATCACGGGGGTGATCACCTCGGCCACCGGTGTGTTTGTGATTCCGGCTGTGCCGTACCTGCAGGCATTGGGTTTGAACCGCGATGAGTTGGTGCAGGCGCTGGGCCTGTCGTTCACGGTTTCGACGCTGGCGCTGGCCGCCGGTTTGGCTTGGCGCGGCAGCCTAGGTGGGGGCGAAATCAACGCCTCGATGTTGGCGTTGTTCCCGGCGCTGCTGGGGATGTGGTTGGGCCAGACGCTGCGCCAGCGCATCAGCGCGGTGGTTTTCAAACGCGTATTTTTCATCGGCATGGCGCTGTTGGGAGGCCACCTGCTGATTAGCGGATAATTCACGAGTACGCAGTTATTCGTGCGCATGGGTCAAATGTATTTTGCTGCACCACCGCTTATTCCCAGGGTTGCGAGTCGCTAGTCTGCCGCCAGACATTTCTAACCCCTTGGATCCCTACGATGAAAAAAGTCCTCCTGCTCAACGGCGGTAAAAAGTTCGCCCACTCCGATGGTCGCTACAACACCACCCTGCACGACGCCGCCGTGGCCGTGCTGGACCGTGGCGGTATCGACGTCAAGGTCACCCACATCGACGAAGGCTACGATGTCGCCGAAGAAGTGGCCAAATTCCTCTGGGCCGACGTGATCATCTACCAGATGCCCGGCTGGTGGATGGGCGCACCGTGGATCGTCAAAAAGTACATCGACGAGGTCTTCACCGAAGGCCACGGCAGCCTGTACGCCAGCGACGGCCGCACCCGTTCCGATTCGTCGCAGAAATACGGCAGCGGCGGCCTGATCCAGGGCAAGCAGTACATGCTCTCGCTGACCTGGAACGCGCCGCAGCAAGCCTTTGACGACCCGAGCGATTTCTTTGAGGCCAAGGGTGTCGACGCGGTGTACTTTGCGTTCCACAAGGCCAACGAGTTCCTCGGCATGACTGGCCTGCCGACCTTTCTGTGCGTAGACGTGATGAAACGCCCGGCCATCGAGGCCGACGTGGCGCGCTACGAGCAGCACCTGGCGCAGGTGTTCAACCTCTCGGTGTAAGCTGGCAGGAATCGATAAAGAGGACAGCCTGTGAAAGCCCGATCCGATGAGCTCCAGATCTTTGTCAGCGTGATTGAATGCGGTTCGATTTCCGCCGCGGCGGAGCAGGTCGGGCAGACGCCCTCGGCGGTCAGCCGCACCCTGTCGCGCCTGGAAGCCAAGCTCGACACCACGTTGATCAACCGCACCACGCGGCGCATGGACCTGACCGAGGAAGGTAAGTACTTCTTCGAGCAGGCCAAGGTGATCCTGGCGCAGATGGAGGAGCTGGAAGAGCGCTTGTCATCACGTCAGAAAAACCCGGCCGGGCGCCTGCGCATCAATGCTGCCGTACCGTTCATGCTGCATGGGATTGTGCCGTACATCGACGAGTTTCGCCGTTTGTACCCGGATATCCAGTTGGAGCTGAACAGCGATGACTTGATCATCGACCTGCTGGAACAGAGCACCGACATCGCCATTCGCATCGGCGTGCTGGCCGATTCGACCCTGCATGCGCGCGCCCTCGGCTGGTCGCCGCTGCATATCCTCGCCAGCCCTGAATACCTCAAGCAGCACGGTGCTCCGGCGACGGTGGCCGAGCTGGCCAACCACACGTTGCTGGGGTTCACCCAGACCGAAACCCTCAACCACTGGCCTTTGCGCCATGTGGAGGGCGACCGCTGGCTGATCCAGCCGGGGATTGCTGCGTCGAGTGGTGAAACCCTGCGTCACCTGGCGTTGGCAGGGCAGGGGATTTGCTGCCTGTCGAATTTCATGACCCTGGAAGACATCAGCGCCGGGCGCCTGGTGCCGGTGCTGGAAGCGTTCAATACCGGTTATCGCCAGCCGATCCACGCGGTGTTCTACCGCAACTCGCAACTGGCGCTGCGCATCCAGTGCTTCCTGGACTTCATCCAGGCCAAATTGGCGCGCTATGCCCGTTGATTCGTGACCTGCGCGCAAGAGTGAATTGGGCATCAGGGGCTTATTCGCCAGGGAGGGGTCCGTAACAATGGGCCCATCACTTACCCAGTCAGGAGCACACTCCATGAACGTATTCATCACCGGCGCTGCAGGTTTTATCGGCGGCTCCATCGCCACGGGCCTGGTCAAGGCCTGCCATCACGTTACCGGCCTGGTGCGCAGCGCCGAGCAAGCGGCTGAAATGAGCGCCCTGGGCATTACCCCAGTCATCGGCACCCTGGATGACGCCGGCGTATTGACCGAGCAGGCCAAGCGCGCCGATGCGGTGATCAACGCCGCGAGCAGCGACCATCGTGCTGCCGTGGAAACCTTGCTGGCCGCGTTGAAAGGTTCGAACAAGCCATTCCTGCACACCAGCGGTTCGAGCATCGTCGGTGATGCATCCGGCGGCAAGGCCAGTGATGTCATCTACTTTGAAGACAACCTGCCGGCGCCGACGATCGACAAGGCCGCGCGCGTGGCCATCGACAACCTGATCCTGGCGGCCGCCAACGACGGCGTGAACTCGGCGGTGATCTGTAACACCTTGATCTACGGGCACAGCCTGGGTGTGAAGCGTGACAGCGTGCAATTGCCACGCTTGCTCAAGCAGGCCCGCAAGAGCGGCGTGGTGCGCCACGTGGGGACCGGGCAGAACATCTGGTCCAACGTGCACATTGACGACGTGGTGGCCCTGTATTTGCTGGCGCTGACCAAGAACGTGCCGGGCACCTTCTACTTTGTGGAAAGCGGCGAGGCGGCGTTTATCGACATGACCACCGCGATCGCCGCCGCCCTGAACCTGGGCCAGCCGCAGGATTGGCCATTGGCCGAGGCTGAAGCCGAGTGGGGCTATGAAATGGCCAACTATGGCCTGGGCTCCAACAGCCGCGTGCGCGGCAAACACGCGCGTGAACTGCTGGGCTGGGCGCCGAAGCGTACGTCGGTGGTGGAGTGGATTCGCCACGAGATGGTCTGAGTTTTCTGCCGCTCAACTTGTGGCTGTAGCTGTAGTTGGGCGGGCGGCCGGGCTTTTTTGTGGCGAGCGGGCTTGCCCCGCGTTGGGCTGCGAAGCGGCCCCATCCCAGCCACCGCCTATATTCCGACAGATATGCGCTGAATGGCTTGGGGGGCTGCTTCGCAGCCCGACGCGGGGCAAGCCCGCTCGCCACATCCACACGAAATTGCCTATCACAACAAGCCCGTCTGCCATACAGGCGTGCTTGTCAGAACGACTCTGTTTGTCACAACCGGCCCGTTCCCCTCCGGGGATTGCCTGCCTGAAAAATCTGGTTCTGCCGCGTTCAATTCCGTACCATTCCCGGCCTTATCCCCGCAATGCCCTGGTACCTCATGAACCTCACCCGTCTGCGCGCCGATGCCCTGGCCGGCCTCACCACGTCTTTTGCGTTGCTGCCCGAATGCATCGCCTTTGCCCTGGTCGCCCACCTCAACCCGCTGATGGGCCTCTACGGCGCCTTTATCATCTGCACCCTCACGGCGCTGTTTGGCGGCCGGCCCGGCATGGTGTCGGGGGCGGCGGGCTCGATGGCGGTGGTGATCGTCGCGCTGGTGGTGCAGCACGGCGTGGAGTACCTGCTGGCGACGGTGCTGCTGGGTGGGCTGATCATGGTCGCGTTCGGCCTGTTGCGCCTGGGCAAGCTGGTGCGCATGGTGCCGCACCCGGTGATGCTGGGGTTCGTCAACGGCCTGGCGATCATTATTGCGCTGGCGCAACTGGAACACTTCAAAAGCGGTGACACCTGGCTCAGCGGTACGCCGTTGTATGTGATGACCGGCCTGGTGCTGGTGACCATGGCCATCGTCTACCTGCTGCCGCGCCTCACGCGCGCCGTGCCGCCGGCCCTGGTGGCGATTCTCGGCGTTGGCCTGGCGGTGTACCTGCTCGGCCTGCCGACCCGCACCCTCGGCGACATGGCCCACATCGCCGGCGGCCTGCCGACCTTTGCCCTGCCGCAGATCCCCTGGACCCTGGAAACCCTCGGCATCATCGCGCCCTACGCGTTCCTGATGGCCATGGTCGGCCTGCTGGAAACCCTGCTGACCTTGAACCTCACCGACGAAATCACCGAAAGCCGTGGCTACCCCGACCGCGAAAGCGTGGCCCTGGGGGCGGCGAATATGGTCTCGGGCCTGTTCGGTGGCATGGGCGGTTGCGCGATGATCGGGCAAACCGTAATCAACCTCAGTTCTGGCGGGCGCGGGCGTTTTTCCGGGGTGTTCGCCGGGGTGATGATCCTGTTGTTCATTCTGTTTCTGTCGCCGCTGATCGAGCGGATCCCGCTGGCGGCGCTGGTGGGGGTGATGTTTGTGGTGTCCCAGCAGACCTTCGCCTGGGCGTCGCTGCGGGTCATCAACAAAGTGCCGTTCAATGACGTGCTGGTGATTCTCGCGGTGACGGTGATCACCGTGTTCACCGACCTGGCCACCGCCGTGCTGTGCGGCATCGTGATTGCCGCGCTGAATTTTGCCTGGCAACAGGCGCGGGAGTTGTATGCCGATGAGCACCTGGAGGCCGACGGCAGCAAGCTCTATCGCCTGCACGGCACCTTGTTCTTCGCCTCGACTACGCCATTCCTGAACCAATTCGATCCAGCCAACGACCCGGCCCAGGTGACGCTGGACTGCCGTCACCTGAGCTTTGTCGACTATTCAGCGATTGCCGCGCTGATGACCCTGCGCGAGCGCTACACCAAGGCCGGCAAGCACCTGCGAGTGCTGCATTTGTCCGAGCGCTGCAAGAAGCTGCTCAAGCGCGCCAAGGTCCATCACGATTAACCTGCCGGCTTCTAAAAGGGGAGTTATGGCCCGACCAGGTCTTCGAGTTCCTGGGCGCGGGTCTGGGTCATGTCCAGCACACAGCCGGAACCATTGACCTGGTCGATCGTGCCGCCGGTGGCACTGCCCGCGAAGGCGCAATTGGCGTCGCGGTATTTTATCCACAGGCGCTGCACGTCCTGCAGTTGCTGTTGGCGCGCGCCTTCCTGGGCGGCGAGGGCGGTCTTGTAGGCGCGGTTCAGGCGATCGTCCTGCACCTTGGCTTCCTTGGCGTTGCAACCGACCATGTCGGCGGTCGTGTTGGCGCCGTCCATGCATTTTTTCAGCGCCGCGTTATCGGCGGCCGAGGCAGCGCCGCACAAGGTCAGAAACAGCGCGCCGGCGGCGAGGGAGGTGCGAATCATGGTCGATTTTCCTGGGCATGAGTGGATGCGCATTCTATGACTCAACGCCCGCCCCTGAGTTTCCGGCAGTTGCTGATCTTCATGTAAGAACACACCTTGAATTTTCATGCGTGCGTGTCGGGCATATCCCAACGCGACAGCACGTGTCTGTGGGCGAAAATTACTTTCATAAAATTTGAAAATGCTCTTCGGTAATGATTTATGAGTTTCACAACCAATTCGACGTGACCCTTTCCGAGGAGTACCGCATGGCCGCATTACCGGGCTTCGGGCTATTGGCATACGCTGCCATTGCCATCATTGCCTTGATCGTGCTGATTGCACGTTACCGACTCAACCCGTTTATCGTCATCACCCTGGTGTCCATCGGCCTCGCGCTGATGGCCGGGATGCCGGCGGACACCATCATGGGGTCTTATGAGGCGGGTGTCGGCAAAACGCTGGGGCACATCGCCCTGGTGGTGGCGCTCGGCACCATGCTCGGCAAGATGATGGCCGAATCCGGCGGCGCCGAGCAGGTGGCGCGCACGCTGATCAACCGTTTCGGCGAGCGCAATGCCCACTGGGCCATGGTGTGCATCGCCTTCCTGGTGGGGCTGCCGCTGTTTTTCGAGGTCGGTTTTGTGTTGCTGGTGCCGATCGCCTTTACCGTGGCGCGGCGGGTGGGGGTGTCGATCCTGATGGTCGGGCTGCCGATGGTCGCCGGCTTGTCGGTGGTGCATGCGCTGGTGCCGCCGCACCCGGCGGCGATGATGGCGGTGCTGGCCTATAACGCATCGGTGGGGCAGACCGTGCTCTACGCGATCCTCATCGGCATCCCGACGGCGATCATCGCCGGTCCTGTGTATGCCAAATTCATCGTGCCGCGTATTCACCTGCCGGCGGAAAACCCGCTGGAACGCCAGTTCATCGAGCGCGAGCCTCGCGAGCGTTTGCCGAGTTTTGCACTGACCATGGGCACCATCCTGTTGCCGGTGGTGCTGATGATGATCGGCGGTTGGGCCAACGTCATTTCCACCCCTGGCACCGGGTTCAACCAATTCCTGCTGTTTATCGGCAACTCGGTGATCGCCCTGCTGGTGGCGACCCTGGTGAGCTTCTGGACCCTGGGCCTGGCGCAAGGCTTCAACCGCGAGTCGATCCTCAAGTTCACCAATGAATGCCTGGCGCCGACCGCGAGCATCACCTTGCTGGTGGGCGCGGGCGGTGGCCTGAACCGGATCCTCGTGGATGCGGGCGTCACCAATGAAATCCTTGGCCTGGCCCATGCGTTCCAGTTGTCGCCGCTGGTGATGGGGTGGCTGTTTGCAGCCCTGATGCGCATTGCCACGGGTTCGGCCACGGTGGCCATGACCACCGCATCCGGTGTGGTTGCGCCGGTTGCCCTGGGAATGGGTTATCCACACCCTGAATTGCTGGTGCTGGCCACCGGTGCGGGTTCGGTAATCTTTTCCCACGTCAACGACGGCGGCTTCTGGCTGATCAAGGAATACTTCAATATGACGGTGATCCAGACCTTCAAGACCTGGACCGTATTGGAGACCCTGATATCGGTGGTCGCCTTCGGTCTCACGTATGGTCTGTCCTGCATTTTGTAACCCGGAGACCCCATGGACATCCTCTACCAGATCCGCGCCCGCCAGGATTCCTTCAGCGCCGGCGAAGGGCGTATCGCCAGGCTGATGCTTGAGGATGTGGCATTTGCCGCGTCGGCCAGCCTGGAAGAGTTGTCCCAGCGGGCCGAAGTCAGCACCGCAACCTTGTCGCGGTTTGCGCGCAGTGTCGGCTGTCGCGACTTGCGCGATCTGCGCCTGCAGCTGGCCCAGGCCAGTGGTGTCGGCAGTCGCTTTCTGGACCCGGCGGGGCTGCCCGAGCAGTCGGCGTTTCATCGGCAGATACTCGGCGATATCGAAACGACGTTGCGTCAGCATTTGTCGGGGTTCAACCAGGCGAGTTTTGTCGATGCGGTCAACCTGCTCGGCAAGGCGCGGATGATTCACGCCTTCGGCATGGGCGGCCCGTCGAGCCTGTGCAGCGACGAGTTGCAGGTGCGCCTGGTGCGCCTGGGGTACCCGATTGCTGCCAGCCATGACCCGGTGATGATGCGGGTCACGGCCGCGACGCTGGGGCCCGAACAGGCACTGATCGTCTGCTCGCTGACCGGCCTCACGCCCGAGTTGCTGGAAGTGGTGAAGCTGGCGCGCAACTATGACGCGCGCATCGTCGCTATCACCCTGGCCGATTCTCCGCTGGCCGAGTTGGCGGATGTCCTGCTGCCGCTGCAACCGGCCGAAACCAGTTTTATCTACAAACCCACGGCGGCGCGCTACGGAATGCTGCTGGCCATCGACCTGCTCGCCACCGAGCTGGCGCTGGCCATGCCGGACGACAACCAGGAACGCCTGCGCCGGATCAAGCTGGCCCTGGACGATTATCGCGGCGGCCCTGACAGCCTGCCGCTTGGAGACTGATATGAAGTACGACACGCTGATTCGCCAGGCGCTGATCATCGATGGCAGCAACACCGAAGGCTATGTTGCCGATGTGGGGCTGCGCGACGGGCGCATCGAAACGATCGGCGATTTGTCGGCAGCATACGCCGAGCATGAAATCGAGGCCGCGGGCCGGGTGCTGGCACCGGGTTTCATCGACGTGCACACCCACGATGACACGGTGGTGATCCGCCATCCGCAGATGCTGCCCAAGCTCAGCCAGGGTGTGACCACGGTGATCGTCGGCAACTGTGGCATCAGTGCGTCGCCGGTGAGCCTGCGCGGCGCGCCGCCGGACCCGATGAACCTGTTGGGCACGCGTGAAGCCTTCGCCTATCCGCGTTTTATCGATTACCGCCTGGCGGTGGAAAACGCTCACCCGGCCGTCAACGTCGCTGCGCTGATCGGCCACACGGCGCTGCGCAGCAACCATATGGACGATCTGCACCGCACCGCCACGTCCGGTGAAATCGCGCACATGCGGGCGCAGTTGCAGGAAAGTCTCGAAGCCGGCGCGCTGGGCTTATCCACAGGCCTGGCCTACGCCAGTGCGTTCAATGCCGAGACCGATGAAGTGCTGCAACTGAGTGAAGAACTGACGGCCTTCGGTGCGGTGTACACCACCCATCTGCGCAGCGAATTCGAGCCGGTGCTGGAGGCGATGGACGAGGCTTTCCTGATCGGCCGGCATGCCAAGGCGCCGGTGATCATTTCCCACCTCAAATGCGCCGGTGCCGGTAACTGGGGGCGTAGTCCACAGCTGTTGGCGGCGCTGGAGCTGGCGGCGAAAACCCATCCGGTGGGCTGTGATTGTTATCCCTATGCGGCGAGTTCTTCGACCCTGGACCTCAAGCAAGTCACCGATGCGTTTCGCATCACCATCACCTGGTCCACGCCGCATCCGGAGATGGGCGGGCGTGACTTGCAGGACATCGCTGCCGAGTGGGACGTTTCGCTGATGGACGCGGCGCGTCGCCTGCAACCGGCAGGGGCGGTGTACTACGGGATGGATGAAGCGGATGTACGACGCATCCTCGCGCATCCGCTGTCGATGGTGGGGTCGGACGGCTTGCCCGAAGACCCGTTTCCGCACCCGCGTTTATGGGGCGCGTTTCCACGGGTGCTGGGGCATTTCAGCCGCGACGTGGGGTTGTTTCCACTGCACACGGCGGTGCACAAAATGACCGGCTTGTCGGCGGCGCGTTTTGGCCTGGCTGAGCGCGGTGAAATCCGTGAAGGGTATTGGGCTGACCTGGTGTTGTTCGATCCCTTGCGAGTGCGCGATGTGGCGGACTTCAAAGCCCCGCAACGTGCCGCCGAGGGCATTGACGGTGTGTGGGTCAATGGCGTGCTGAGCTACAGCGACGGGCAGGCCAATGGTCAGCGGCCGGGACGGTTTTTGGCGCGCAGCGGGGATTTGCGTGGCGGGTTTTCGTCTCTATAGTGGTCGATCTCATACACGGAGCGAGCGCAATGCACTTAGGAAAAGTCACCCCCATCCTGCGGATCTTCGACGAGGCCAAGGCGTTGGAGTTCTACGTCGATTTCCTCGGGTTCAAGGTGGATTGGCAGCATCGCTTCGAAGCGAATTTCCCGCTGTATTTGCAGGTGTCGTTGGGCGACTGCGTGCTGCATCTGTCCGAACACCACGGCGATGCTTCGCCCGGCTCGGCGGTGCGGATTCAGGCGCAGGGCGTGGACGCGTACCAGCAGCAATTGCTGGCCAAGGATTATCGGTATGCCAAGCCTGGGGTTGAAGCAACGCCTTGGGGCTCGCGGGAGATGAGCATCAGTGACCCATTTGGCAATCGGCTGGTGTTTGTCGAGGAAGGCGAGGGCTGATCGGTCAATCGCAGGCAATAAAAACCGCCTGGGTAGGCGGTTTTTTTTGCAATCCCAGTGAGTGGCCGGGGTTGCTATCTAAAAAGACGCAATCGACCCGCAGACGGATACTAGGCCGGTTATGTATTCACGCCACTAATCACGTGTGGACATTCCTGCGGGACAGCTTCGATGACCTGTAAGGTCTGAGAAGTGGAGCCGCCTCGGCTTAAACCGAGGCGGCTTTTTGTTGCTTAAACCCGGAAGTGACTGACCATCTGCTGCAATTGGCTGCCCAAACGCGCCAGCTCGACGCTGGACTTGGCCGTCTCGTCGCTCGCCGTTGCAGTCTGTTCCGACACATCACGCACGTTGACAATGCTGCGGCTGATCTCTTCCGCAACGGCGCTCTGCTGTTCGGCGGCGGCGGCGATCTGCTGGTTCATCGACTGGATATTCGACACCGTGCGGGTGATGTTCTCCAGCGATACGCCGGCCTTGCGCGTCAGCTCGACGCTGCTGTCGGTGAGGCTGCGGCTGTTGTTCATCACATTGGCGACTTGCTGGGTGCCGTTCTGCAAACCGGCCACCAGGCCTTCGATTTCCTCGGTGGATTTCTGTGTGCGCTGGGCCAGGCCACGCACTTCATCGGCCACCACGGCAAAGCCGCGACCGGCTTCACCGGCACGCGCCGCTTCAATCGCGGCGTTGAGGGCGAGCAGGTTGGTTTGTTCGGCTACGGCCTTGATCACGTCCATCACGCTGCCAATCTTGTTGCTCTCTTGCTGCAGGTGCGTCATCGCGTCGGTGGAGCGCGCCACTTCGGTGGCCAGGCGCTCGATCTGGGCGATGGCTTCCGCCACGACCTTGTCGCCTTCGCGGGCCTGGCCGTCGGCTTCGGAAGCCGCCTGGGAGGCTTGCTCGGCGTTGCGCGCCACTTCCTGCACGGTGGCAGTCATTTCATGCATCGCGGTGGCGACCTGGTCGGTCTCGATCTTCTGGCTGTTGACGCCGGCGCTGGTCTGCTCGGTCACGGCCGACAGCTCTTCGGCGGCGCTGGCGATCTGGGTGACGCCATCACGAATGCCGCTGATCAGCTCGCGCAGGGTCGTGCCCATGCGCTGGATGCCTTGTTGCAACACGCCCAGTTCATCGCGGCGGGTCACCTGGATGTTGTGGCTCAGGTCGCCGGAAGCGATGCGCTCCACCACGGCCAGGGTTTCCTGCAAGGGGCGGGTGATCTGGCGGGTGATCACCAGGGCGGCAATGACACCGACCAGCAGCGCCAGCAACGTGCTGATCAATTGCAGGCTGCGGGCCTGGGCGCTTTCGGCGTCACGGCGATCCAGCTGGATGTCGTACAGCTTGTCGCTGATGGTGACAATGTCGGCGCCTTGGGTGGTCATTTCGGCGCGGGCGGCAACGATGTTGGCGTTGGCAGCCTTGTAGTTCTGCACGGCGCTGCGGTAGTCGCCCAGGGCGGTTTCTAGCGCGCTCAACGCGCTTTGCTGGCCGGCCCCGAAAACGGCGCTGAGGCCCTTCAGGCCGTTGATGGCTTTTTCGATTTGTGCGGCGGCGCGGGCTTCGGTCTCCGCGTTGACGTTGCCGGTATAGCCGCGCACTTCATAGCGGGCCAACTGGAATTGCATCTTGGCATCGGCGACGGCCTGGAACTGGGCCAGGTGCTCGGAGCTGTCCGGGGCTTGCTTCACGCTGGTTTCCAGCGCGTTGATTTGTGCATTGGCGATGTCGGCCTTTTCGCCCATCAGCTGGCGAGAGGCATTGCCGTTACGGTAGGCCTCGCGCATTTTGTTCAACGACTGCTGGTAGGCGGTGATGATGTTTTTCTGCTCGGTGAGCAGCTTGCGGTTTTCCGGGCTCTTGAAGCTGTCCAGCAGTTTCTGCTGCTGAGCCGTGAACGCGTCCAGGTTGGTCTGTACGTTCTGGGCCACGGCTTCGTCGCCGTTGGCGAGCATGTACTGCAGGCGCACGATCCGCAGTTTGGTCAGCGACGCATTGAGCTGGGTGATGTCGCTCATCCAGTTGCTGCGGTCGATCAGGCCGCCCAGGCTGGTCCAGCCGGTCAGGGCCAGGATCGACGTGAGGACCAGCACCAGGCCGAAGCCCAGGCCGAGTTTGAGATTGACGCTAATGTTGCCGAACCAGCTGTTCATCGAATGCTCCGCAAAAATTGATGTCTGTCTGCTGGACGGTGTTGTTCTTTGAGCCAGCCAAGTTGTGTAGGGCTGTATCGGCGGGGGGCAAGGAATCTGAACCTTTATTCGTAAGCCGATAGGCACCGCCGCCGCATAACCGACCAGCGGCGCTCGGTCGGCGGGCTGCGCGCGGCTGATCCCGGACTGACATCTGTGCTAGTCTGCTGGCCCTTTTAGTTTCGGGCAGTGCAGGAAAACAGTGTTTTCAGCCCTGCCCTACAGCGGAGCCTCTTCATGTCCGAAGTTAATCTGTCCACCGACGAAACCCGCGTCAGCTACGGTATCGGCCGTCAGTTGGGCGACCAACTGCGCGACAACCCGCCACCGGGCGTCAGCCTGGACGCAATCCTGGCTGGCCTGACCGACGCGTTCGCCGGCAAGCCAAGCCGCGTTGACCAGGAGCAAATGGCTGCGAGCTTCAAAGTCATCCGCGAAATCATGCAAGCCGAAGCCGCTGCCAAGGCTGAAGCCGCTGCAGGTGCCGGCCTGGCATTCCTGGCGGAAAACGCCAAGCGTGACGGCATCACCACCCTGGCTTCCGGCCTGCAATTTGAAGTGTTGACCCAAGGTGACGGCGCCAAGCCGACCCGTGAAGACCAAGTGCGTACCCACTACCACGGCACGCTGATCGACGGCACGGTGTTCGACAGCTCCTACGAGCGCGGCCAGCCTGCAGAATTCCCGGTGGGTGGCGTGATCGCCGGCTGGACCGAAGCCCTGCAACTGATGAATGCCGGCAGCAAATGGCGCCTGTACGTGCCGAGCGAACTGGCTTACGGCGCTCAAGGCGTTGGCAGCATCCCGCCGCACAGCGTTCTGGTGTTCGACGTCGAGCTGCTCGACGTTCTGTAAGACCTGCTTTATGTGGGAGCCGGGCTTGCCCGCGATGCAGACGACTCGATCCGAGCTGTTATCGAGTGGATGCTATCGCAGGCAACCCAGCTGCCACACAGGGCCTGTGTGTTGGCTGGTTCATGGATGGAACTTGCCATTGAGTTCCGTGGCCGGGCGCAACGCTCGGGCATAGCAGAACAGAAACAGATTGCGCACCACTTCCTTGAGTACACCGGGTTCACTCGAACTCAGGCCATTCACGTCCAGGTCGCCCTGGTCCTGCAGTTCATTGAGTGCCTCTTCTTCCAGCACCGCACAGACTTCGCCGGTTTCCCGATGCAGGATCCGCAGGTAAGGGTGTGGACGATCCAGCCAGGCATCTATCAAATAAGTCATGGTCGTTCTCCTTGATGAGTTTCAATGAGAATAATTCTTATTCGTAGAATAGCAAGTGCCTATTGGCGGTTTCCGTTTTTTTCTGTGTGGATATTGCGTTCGATCAACGCAGAGGGCGAAACGCCATCCCGCGGCGGGCGCGGGATGGGGGCAGCAGATTCAGACTTTGCGCACGAACTCGGACTTGAGTTTCATCGGGCCAATGCCGTCGATCTTGCAATCGATATCGTGATCGCCGTCGCACAGGCGGATGTTCTTGACCTTGGTGCCGACCTTGACCACCAGGGACGTGCCCTTGACCTTGAGGTCCTTGATCACGGTGATGGTGTCGCCGTCCTGCAGGACGTTGCCCACAGAGTCTTTCTTCACGGTTTCATCGCCCGCCACTTCGGCCTCGCCACTGGCGGACCATTCATGGGCGCATTCCGGGCAGACCAGCTGGGCGCCGTCTTCGTAGGTGTATTCGGAATTGCATTTCGGGCAGGGTGGCAACGTGCTCACTAAAGCTCCTTGAAAGTCAGGGATGGCTAAAAGTCGCACATTATATAGGGATTTGTAGGGGGGAGGGGACGATGTGGTCTTAATGTGGGAACTGGCTTGCCTGCGATGACTGCAGTGAATTCACTACCGCTATCGCAGGCAAGCCAGTTCCCACATCAAGTGCGGCGCAATCAGTGCGTCCGCGCGACCGCGAACTCACTCAGCTCAACCAGGGCATCCCGGTATTCGCTGGCCGGAAGGGCTTCCAGGCATTTGATCGCACGGGCCACGTAGTCACGCGCCAATTGCGCGGTGTACTCGAGGGAGCCGGAGGCTTCCACGGCGACGCGGATGGCCTCCAGGTCCTCGATCCCGCCTTTCTGGATCGCCTTGCGCACCAGGGCGGCCTGTTCCGGCGTGCCTTCGCGCATGGTGTAGATCAGCGGCAAGGTCGGCTTGCCCTCGGCCAGGTCGTCACCGACGTTCTTGCCCAGGGTCTCGGCGTCGCCCTTGTAGTCGAGCAGGTCGTCGACCAGCTGGAACGCCACGCCCAAGTGATCCCCGAAGGTGCGCAGGGCTTCGGCCTGTTCGGCCGTCGCGCCACACAGGGCGGCGGCGCTGTGGGTCGAGGCTTCGAAGAGCATCGCGGTCTTGCCGCGAATCACTTCCATATAGGTTTCTTCGGTGGTGCTGGCGTCGCGGACCTTGGACAGCTGCAACACTTCGCCTTCGGCGATGATGCGCGTGGCCTGTGAAAGAATCTTCATCACCGGCATCGAGCCCAGCTCGACCATCATTTCGAACGAGCGCGAGTACAGGAAGTCGCCCACCAGCACGCTCGGGGCGTTGCCCCACATCGCATTGGCGGTCTCACGGCCACGGCGCATGCCGGACATGTCGACCACGTCGTCATGCAGCAGGGTGGCGGTGTGCAGGAACTCGATAGTGGCGGCCAGCAGGCGCACGTCATCGCCTTCGCGACCCAGGGCCTTGCCGCACAGCAACACTAATAAAGGACGCAGGCGCTTACCGCCCGCCGACGTAATATAGTCGCCAATTTTGGAGACCAGCGGCACTTTAGACGTCAGCTGCTGCTTGATGATGCCGTCGACGGCGCTAAAATCGTCCGCGACCGCGCGGTAGAAAGCTTGGGGTTGCATCAGCGACAGTCGCTCCAGAAGGGTTGCGCGGCATGCTAGGACCCTGACCCCCGGGTGTCAAGGCGCGATAGGCGGCCACTTGCAACGTATCAAAGCCTTGCGTACAATCGCGCACCCTGAACTTCCTGGGCAGCACCTGCCTTACGCAATTGCATTCGGGACGTCCATCCCATGCAGCCATGCCAGCCAATACCTCTTCTTATAAAGCGCTGGGTGAGCAGGATTATCGGAGAAATACCATGTCGTACGCAGTAATTGTTACTGGTGGCAAGCAATACAAGGTCGCCCCAGGTGAATACCTGAAGATCGAAAAACTGGAAGTCGCTACCGGCGAATCCGTTACTTTTGATCGCGTTCTGTTGGTCGCCAATGGCGATGACGTGAACATCGGCGCTCCAGTTGTTGCTGGCGCTACCGTTGTGGCTGAAGTGATCTCCCAAGGTCGTCACGATAAAGTCCGCATCATCAAGTTCCGTCGTCGTAAGCACCACATGAAGCGTATGGGCCACCGCCAGTGGTACACCGAGATCAAAATCACCGGTATTCAGGCTTAATTTCAGCCTAATTCCTCACTAGGAGAATTGACTCATGGCACACAAAAAAGCTGGTGGTAGTACCCGTAACGGTCGCGACTCAGAAGCCAAACGCCTTGGCGTGAAGATGTATGGCGGCCAGGCTATCAAAGCGGGCAACATCATCGTGCGTCAGCGCGGCACCCAATTCCACGCTGGCTACGGCGTTGGTATGGGTAAAGATCACACCCTCTTCGCTAAAGTCGAAGGCGTGATCAAGTTCGAAGTAAAAGGCGCCTTCGGTCGTCGTTACGTAAGCGTTATCGCAGCTTAATTGCGAGACCGCTGGAAAAGCCCTGTCTTGCGACGGGGCTTTTTCGTTTGTGGGGTGAGTCTCTTGCAAAGCTGTTTGTAATGGGCGAGAGCAGCTGGATGTGTGGTCGTTGCTTGAGGTCGCTGCGCTCATTTTTGCAAGAGTCTTATGTCTTGGTTTTTTAAGCTCGTCCGTGCGGCGAGAGGCGTTTTGTTATGAAGTTCGTTGATGAAGTTTCCATCCGAGTAAAAGCAGGCGACGGCGGTAACGGTTGCATGAGTTTCCGTCGCGAAAAATTCATCGAAAACGGTGGTCCAAACGGCGGTGACGGCGGTGACGGCGGTTCCATCTACATGATGGCCGACGAAAACCTCAACACCCTGGTCGACTACCGTTACACCCGGCACTTCGATGCCGAGCGTGGCTCCAACGGCGGCAGCACCGACTGCACCGGCAAGAAAGGCGAAGACCTGGTACTGCGCGTACCGGTCGGCACCACCATTATCGACTCCGCGACCCAGGAAGTGATTGGCGACCTGACCAAGGCCGGCCAGAAGTTGATGGTAGTGCAGGGCGGCTGGCACGGTCTGGGTAACACCCGATTCAAGTCCAGTACCAACCGTGCACCGCGCCAGACCACGCCGGGCAAGCCAGGTGAGCAGCGTGACCTCAAGCTGGAAATGAAAGTACTCGCCGACGTGGGCCTGCTGGGCCTGCCGAATGCCGGCAAGAGTACCTTCATCCGCTCGGTCTCGGCCGCCAAGCCGAAAGTCGCCGACTACCCGTTCACCACCCTGGTGCCGAACCTGGGTGTGGTCAGCGTCGACCGCTGGAAAAGCTTCGTGATCGCCGACATTCCCGGCCTGATCGAAGGCGCTTCCGATGGTGCTGGCCTGGGGATTCGCTTCCTCAAGCACTTGTCGCGTACCCGTTTGCTGCTGCACCTCGTCGACATGGCGCCGCTGGATGACACCAGCGCACCGGACGCCGCCGAAGTGATCGTCAGCGAGCTGACCAAGTTCAGCCCGTCCCTGGCTGAGCGTGATCGCTGGCTGGTGCTGAACAAGTGCGACCAGATCCTCGAAGAAGAACACGAGGAGCGCGTCAAGGAAATCGTCGATCGCCTGGAGTGGGAAGGTCCGGTCTACGTAATCTCGGCCATCGCCAAAGAAGGCACCGAGCGCCTGACCCGCGACATCATGCGCTACCTCGAAGACCGTGCCGACCGTCTGGCGGCCGATCCGGTGTTCAAGGCCGAACTGGCCGAACTCGACCAGCGCATCGAAGACGAAGCCCGCGCCCAGCTGCAGGCCCTGGATGACCAGCGTGCCCTGCGCCGCAGTGGCGTGAAGTCGGTCCATGACATCGGCGACGATGATTGGGACGAAGAAGACGTGGATGATGAAGACGGTCCGGAAATCATTTACGTGCGTGACTGATCCGTTGCGATAAACTTGAACGCCGCTCCCTGGAGCGGCGTTTTGGTATCCGGGTATAACGTTATGGGCGGCGCTGGGTCGCGTGCAGCCCTCACTCTAAGGTTGAAGAAGATGCGGAGCAAAGTGACAGGTGCGCAGCGCTGGGTCGTAAAGATCGGAAGTGCGCTGCTGACGGCAGACGGCAAGGGGCTGGATCGCGCAGCCATGAGCGTCTGGGTCGAGCAGATGGTGGCCTTGCATGAGGCGGGCGTGGAATTGGTGCTGGTGTCGTCCGGGGCGGTTGCCGCCGGGATGAGCCGCCTCGGCTGGACCGCGCGACCCAGCGCGATGCACGAACTGCAAGCCGCCGCCGCTATCGGCCAGATGGGCCTGGTGCAAGCCTGGGAATCCAGCTTTGCCGAGCACGGCCGCCACACGGCGCAGATCCTGCTGACCCACGACGACCTGTCCGACCGCAAGCGCTATCTCAATGCCCGCAGCACCCTGCGCGCGCTGGTGGAGCTCAAGGTCATCCCGGTGATCAACGAAAACGACACCGTGGTCACCGACGAAATCCGCTTCGGCGACAACGACACCCTGGCCGCCCTGGTGGCCAACCTGGTGGAAGCCGACCTGCTGGTGATCCTCACCGACCGCGACGGCATGTTCGACGCCGACCCACGCAACAACCCCGATGCCCAGCTTATTTATGAAGCGCGTGCCGATGACCCGGCGCTGGACGCCGTGGCCGGCAGCGTCGGCGGTGCATTGGGCCGTGGCGGCATGCAGACCAAGCTGCGCGCAGCCCGTTTGGCCGCACGCTCCGGCGCCCACACGATTATCGTCGGCGGGCGCCTGGAGCGCGTGCTGGATCGCCTCAAGGCTGGTGAGCGCATCGGTACGCTGCTGTCGCCGGAACGCGGCATGCTGGCGGCGCGCAAACAGTGGCTGGCCGGTCATCTGCAAACCCGTGGCACCCTGGTGCTGGATGAAGGCGCGGTATCGGCGTTGTCCCAAGGCAACAAGAGCCTGCTGCCAGTCGGCGTCAAGTTGGTCCAGGGCAGCTTCCGCCGTGGCGAAATGGTGGTGTGCGTGGCGCCGGATGGTCGTGAGATCGCCCGTGGCCTGGCCAACTACAGCGCCCTGGAAGCGCAGAAAATTATCGGACAATCGTCTGATGCGATTGTCGGACTTCTGGGTTACATGGCGGAACCGGAACTGGTGCACCGCGATAACCTGATCCTGGTTTAACCAAAGGAATACACGATGCGTTTAATGAAGGGATTGCTCGGCCTGCTGCTGGCCATGCCGTTGCTGGCTTCGGCTGAAGAGATCGGCCAGGTGTCGACGGTGTTCAAGTTTGTCGGCCCCAATGATCGAATCGTGGTCGAAGCGTTTGATGACCCCAAGGTCGACGGCGTGACCTGCTACCTGTCGCGTGCCAAGACCGGCGGCGTCAAGGGCGGCCTGGGCCTGGCCGAAGACCGCGCCGAAGCTTCGATTGCCTGCCGCCAGGTCGGCCCGATCCGCTTCAAGGGCGAACTCAAGGACGGCGACGAGGTCTTCAAGGAACGCACCTCGTTGGTGTTCAAGACCATGCAGGTCGTGCGCTTTCTCGACAAGAAGCGCAACACCCTGGTGTACCTGGTCTACAGTGACCGCCTGATCGAAGGCAGCCCGCAGAACGCGGTCACGGCGATTCCAATTCTGCCGTGGCCGACCGCTCAGTAATCCGCAGGCGAGTTTTGTAATCGGCGTCTATGATTGCAGGCTTGCGGGTTGTAATCTCGATACGTCGCAATGCGAAGAACATGGGATATCTGGAGTTCGTCATGAGTGCTTTCCACGACCTGAAACTCAAAGCGTTGGACGGACAAGAGCTGCCGCTGGCGCCCTTCAAGGGGCAAGTCGTGCTGGTGGTCAACGTCGCCTCCAAATGTGGCTTGACCCCGCAATACGCGGCGTTGGAGAACCTCTACCTGCAGTACAAGGACCAGGGGTTCACCGTGCTGGGCTTGCCTTGCAACCAGTTTGCAGGCCAGGAACCGGGCACCGAGGATGAAATCCGCGAGTTCTGCAGCCTCAACTATGGCGTGACGTTCCCGCTGGGCAGCAAGCTCGATGTGAATGGCCCTGAGCGTCACCAGCTGTACCGCCTGCTGGCGGGCGAGGGCGCCGAGTTTCCTGGGGATATCACCTGGAATTTCGAGAAATTCCTGCTTGGTAAAGACGGCCGGGTCCTGGCGCGTTTCTCGCCGCGTACCCCACCGGAAGACCCGTCGATCATCCAGGCCATCGAAAAAGCCCTGGCTTGAATACCGGGCTGGATATAAAGAGCGGCTTTTTTGTTGTGAGCAGGCTTGTCGTGCCCGGCAGGCTTGATGGAGTGAGCCGGCTTGTTGTGCTAGCAGGCTTGCCCCAGCCCAACAGCTACCACGCTCCCCCGCTTTTACCCCTTAATCACCCCCATCAATTTTGTGGTGAGCAGGCTTGTTGTAGCTAGCCTGCTTCATGTGGTGAGCGGGCTTGCCCCGCGTTGGGCTGCGCAGCAGCCCCAAACCCTCCACCTCGGAGTCTCTGAAAAACTGCGCTGACCTGATTGGGGCTGCTGCGCAGCCCAACGCGGGGCAAGCCCGCTCGCCACAAGGTGCCTGCGCAATAGGCGGGCTCACCCCAGCCCAACAGCTACCACGCTCCCCTGCTTTTACCCCTTAATCACCCCCATCAATAGTGCTACCCAGCGCGGCGCGCTGCTCATATTATCCACATCATAAACCCCGTCTTTCGTGGAGTGCTCCCATGCCTGTCCAAGCCTTGTTCAAACCGTTCCAGCTCGGCGCACTGCAGCTGTCGACCCGCGTGGTCATGGCGCCGATGACCCGCTCGTTTTCCCCCGGTGGCGTGCCCAATTCCAAAGTGATCGAGTACTACCGTCGCCGTGCCGCTGCCGGCGTGGGCCTGATCATCACCGAAGGCACTGTGGTCGGCCACAAGGCTTCCAATGGCTATCCCAATGTCCCGCATTTCTATGGCGAAGCGGCACTCGCCGGCTGGAAGAAAGTGGTCGACGCCGTGCACGCCGAGGGCGGCAAGATCGTCCCGCAGCTGTGGCACGTGGGCAGCGTACGTCGCATCGGCACCGAGCCTGACGCCAGCGTGCCGGCTTACGGCCCGATGGAAAAACTCAAGGACGGCAACGTGGTCGTGCATGGCATGACCGTCGAGGACATCCAGGATGTCATTGCCGCCTTCGCCCAAGCCGCCAAGGATGCCCAGGGCATCGGCATGGACGGCGTGGAAATCCACGGCGCCCACGGTTACCTGATCGACCAGTTCTTCTGGGAAGGCAGCAACCAGCGCACTGACGAATACGGTGGCAGCCTGGCCAACCGTTCGCGCTTTGCCATCGAGCTGATCCAGGCCACCCGCGCCGCCGTGGGCCCGGATTTCCCGATCATCTTCCGTTTCTCGCAGTGGAAGCAGCAGGACTACACCGCGCGCCTGGTGCAAACCCCCGAGGCATTGGGGGCGTTCCTCAAGCCTTTGTCCGACGCCGGCGTGGATATTTTCCACTGCTCTACTCGCCGTTTCTGGGAGCCGGAGTTCGAAGGTTCCGACCTCAACCTGGCCGGCTGGACGCGCAAGCTGACCGGCAAGCCAACCATCACCGTCGGCAGCGTCGGCCTGGATGGCGAGTTCCTGCAGTTCATGGTCAATACCGACAAGGTCGCGCAACCGGCAAGCCTGGAAAAGCTGCTGGAGCGTCTGAACAACGACGAGTTCGACCTGGTGGCCGTCGGCCGTGCATTGCTGGTCGATCCGGATTGGGCGCTGAAAGTGCGCGAAGGTCGTGAAGGCGACATCCTGCCGTTCAGTCGTGAGGCGTTGACGACGTTGGTTTAAGCGGCGACAGGACGGGCAGCGGATGCCCGTCCTCGCACACCCCGCGCAACTGACGCTCGAACTGCTCGATAATCGCCGGCCAGCCCTGGCGGCTCGCGTGTTGGCGCGCATTCAGTCGGGCCCTGCGCAAGGTCTCGCGTTCTTCCAGCAGCCAGATCGCGGCATCGCAAAATGCATCCTCATCCCCGGGCATCGCCAGCACGCCGTTGTAGCCATGGCGGATATGCTGGGTGGCGGCCGCCTGGTCGTAGGCGACCACGCCGAGCCCGGAGGCCATGGCTTCCAGCACCACGTTGCCGAAGGTTTCGGTCAGGCTGGGGAACAGGAACAGATCCCCTGAGGCGTAATGCCGGGCCAACTCTTCGCCACGCTGGGTGCCGCAGAACACGGCGTCAGGGAGCTCCCTCTCGAGCAGCGCGCGTTGCGGACCGTCACCGACGATGACCAGCTTCAAGCGGCGCCACGGGTAGGTCGCCTGCACTGCATCAAAGCAGCGCTTGAGCAGGCCGAGGTTTTTCTCCTGGGCCAGGCGCCCCACGTGCAGCACTGCGATATCGTCGTTTTCCAGGCCCCAGCTTTCGCGCAGGGCACTGTCGCGCCTGGCCGGATGGAACAGCTGGCTGTCGACGCCGCGCGACAACATCCCCAGTCGCTCGAAATGCCGGCGCTCCAGTTCCAGGCGCTGGCTGGCGCTGGGGACCAGGGTCAGGGTCGAACGGTTGTGAAACCAGCGCAGGTAGTGAGTGACCATGCGGCTCAGCAGGCTCAAGCCGTACTGGTTCGAGTACTGCTGGAAATTGGTGTGAAAGCCGCTGACCACGCTGATCCCCAGGCGCCGCGCGGCACGCAATGCCGACAGTCCCAGCGGGCCTTCGGTGGCGATGTACAGCACGTCCGGGCGCTGGCGCGTCCAGCGGCGCAGCAATTTGTGCATCGACGACTGGCCCCATTGCAGCCCTGGATACCCCGGCAACGGCCAGCCGCGGCACAGCAGCAGGCCATCGTCGCTGGGACGGCTCTGGTCCGCGCCCTGGCGCGGGCGCACCAGTTCGACCTGATGGCCGCGCGCGCGCAAACCGTCGCACAGGCGGCCAAGGGTATTGGCCACCCCGTTGATCTCTGGCGGGAAGGTTTCGGTGATCAGGGTGATGTGGAGCGAGGCTGTCGTCATGACCCACAGTGTCGCCGTGGGCCATGTCGTCATTGTGTCATCCAGATGATGGATTTATGACTTGGCGATCTGCTGCGCCGCCATTGCCTCGGCGCCTTGCTCACGCACCCAGAACAACGTGGCGCCGGCCACTGCTGCCGGCATCATCAGCAGGTTGACCACCGGCACCAGCAGCACCAGGTAGACGATGCCGCCGAAGCTCATGCTCTGCCAGCGTTTCTGGCGCAGCCAGGCGAGCATTTCGTTCCAGCCCAGCTTGTGGTTGTCGGCCGGGTAGTCGATGTACTGGATCGCCATCATCCACACGCCGAACAGCAGCCACAGCGGCGCCGCGATCAGGTTGACCACCGGGATGAACGACAGGATAAACAGGCCGATGGCCCGTGGCAGGAAATAGCCCAACTTGCGCATTTCCCGGGCCAGGGTACGTGGGACCATCGCCACCAGCTCGCCCCAACTGAACGGGGGGAAGTCATCGGTACCGCGCACCACCACCTCGACCTTCTCGGCCAGGAAGCCGTTGAACGGCGCGGCGATGATATTGGCGAGCATGGTGAAGGTGAAGAACACCATCAGCACCACCAGCACCACGAACAGCGGCCACAGGATATAGCTGAGGAAGCTCAGCCAGCCGGGCAGCGTCGGCATCAGCGTGTCGACCCACAGGCTGAACTGATGGCCGGCAAAATAGATCAGGCCGACGAACAGCACCAGGTTGATCGCCAGGGGCAGCAGCACAAACAGGCGCAGGCCGGGGCTCAGGACCAGTTTGAGGCCTTCACGCAGGTATTGCGGGCCGGAAAGAGCGGGGGCGGGCATGGAGAACTCCGAGCAGGATGACGAACGCGCCGACCTTACCGGCTTTGCATCGGCGGCGAAAGCGTGGCCGGTTTGACGACATCAACGGTAACAAAGGCGTCGATTAATCGATCTGACTGCATAGAGACCCGCTATGAGCTGGATTGTTATTGCGTATTTCCTTAATCTTGCCCCCCTCGATACGCTGCACCCATTATTTTTCAGGGCCTGCGAGTTCAAGCCTTCCCCAAGTGCTTCGTGGTCCCTTTTTTATTCCAGCTGCCTTGTTGTCCGGGCGGTCGATAGGAGTGAGTCATGTCTGATACCCGTCATTCGCGAGTGATTATTCTCGGTTCCGGCCCTGCCGGTTACAGCGCTGCCGTCTACGCTGCCCGCGCCAACCTCAAGCCGCTGCTGATCACCGGCATGCAGGCGGGCGGTCAGTTGACCACCACCACCGAAGTCGACAACTGGCCGGGCGATGTCCACGGCCTGACCGGCCCGGTGCTGATGGAGCGGATGAAAGAGCACGCCGAGCGTTTTGAGACCGAGATCGTCTTCGATCACATCAACCAGGTCGACTTCTCGAAAAAGCCTTATAGCCTGACCGGCGACAGCGGCGTGTACACCTGTGACGCGCTGATTATCGCCACCGGCGC
Organism: Pseudomonas sp. 13B_2.1_Bac1; assembly: GCF_025466155.1. Taxonomy (NCBI): domain Bacteria; kingdom Pseudomonadati; phylum Pseudomonadota; class Gammaproteobacteria; order Pseudomonadales; family Pseudomonadaceae; genus Pseudomonas; species Pseudomonas sp. 13B_2.1_Bac1. The sequence continues at coordinate 28,240 of NZ_JANLOH010000023.1, forward strand.
CAGCGCCCGTTACCTGGGCCTGCAGTCGGAAGAAGCGTTCATGGGCAAGGGCGTTTCCGCCTGCGCGACCTGCGACGGTTTCTTCTACCGCAACAAGCCGGTCGCCGTGGTCGGTGGTGGCAACACTGCCGTCGAAGAGGCGCTGTACCTGGCCAACATCGCCAGCACCGTGACCCTGGTTCACCGTCGCGAGACCTTCCGCGCCGAGAAGATCCTGATCGACAAGCTGCACGCCCGTGTCGCTGAAGGCAAGATCATCCTCAAGCTCAATGCCACCCTGGACGAAGTCCTCGGTGACAACATGGGCGTGACCGGTGCCCGCCTGAAAAACAACGACGGCAGCTTCGACGAGCTGAAAGTCGACGGCGTGTTCATCGCCATCGGCCACACCCCGAACACCTCGCTGTTCGAAGGCGTGCTGGAGGCCAAGGACGGTTACCTGGTCGTGCAGGGCGGCCGTGAAGGCAACGCCACGGCGACCAACATCGAAGGCATCTTCGCCGCCGGTGACGTGGCTGACCACGTGTACCGCCAGGCCATCACCTCGGCTGGCGCCGGTTGCATGGCCGCCCTGGACGCCGAGCGTTACCTCGACGGCCTGCAGAACGCTTCGTTCTGAACCCGTTGAAATGAAAAAACCGGCTGCGAGGCCGGTTTTTTTATGCGCGGGATTTGATGATCCAGCGCTATCTCAACGTGATAATCCAATCACTGTGGGAGCTGGCTTGCCTGCGATAGCGGTGTGTCAGTCACCGACGTCATCGCAGGCAAGCCTGCTCCCAGATTAAATCGGGTTTGCAAATTGAATCAGCGGCGCGTCAATGGCTGCTGAGTGAACTTCACACCGGCCAATCCATGCTCGATCAGTGCACGAATGTTGCCGTGGTCACTGCCCTCTGGCGTCGCCACCACCGAGCGGTAGTGCTCACCAAACGCGAGCAACGCTTCCTGATCGCTGAAGCCTTCCAGCAGGGCCAGGCCCAGGGTCTTGCACGAGCCTTCGTTCTGGCCGGCGGCGTTTTCCACAGGGCCGTTGGTGAAGGCCTGCGGTTGGTAGTCGTAGCCAGCGGCGACAAAAGCCAGGGTATCGGCGAAGACGTGTTCGCCACTGTTGAGGCTGGCGCGCAGGGTGTTCAGGTCAGTCATGGGTTTTTCCTTTGGCGAACGCCGCCTGTTGGTCGGCGCTGGCTTCTTTCTGGTATTGGGCTTTCCACTCGGCGTACGGCATGCCGTACACCACTTCACGCGCGTCATCGAGGCTCAGCTCGATGTGGCGCTCATCGGCCTCGGCCTTGTACCACTTGGACAAGCAGTTGCGGCAGAAACCGGAGAGGTTCATCAGGTCGATGTTCTGCACATCCTTGCGGCTGTCCAGGTGCGCCACCAGCCGGCGGAAGGCGGCGGCTTCGAGTTCGAGGCGTTGTTGGTCGTTCATGACGGTCTCTTCGAGACAGCTTCAAGCGGGTTAGCTTCAAGCTGCAAGTGGGAATGAGGTTGGCTTTAACGTGTGGCTTGAAGCTTATCGCTCGAGGCCGGGCGGCTCGCCGCGAGCGTTATCGAAACCGACTCGGCAAAGCGCAGCGCATGCGGCTTGTCGACTTCGACTTCGGCGTACAACACCGATTCGTTGCTCATCACCAGGTCCAGCAGCTCCTGGGTCAGGCGCTCCAGCAGGGCAAAACGATTGCCTTCGACGTGGGCGATGATCGCCTTGGTGATGGTGCGGTAGTTCAGGGCATGGTCGATGTCGTTGTCGCGCACGGCTTCCTGGGCGGCATACAGGATGGTGAGGTTGATCAGCACGTCCTGCTTGTTGAGGATTTCGTCCTCGTTGATGCCGATGAAAGTGCGCAGGCACAGGTCCTTGACCCGGATGCGCGCCATGCCTGGTTGAAGTTGTGGCATTGCTACTTGCTCCGTCCAATCAGTTGCAGGAACTCCATGCGCGTGGTGTTCGACTCGCGGAACGCGCCGAGCATCACCGAGGTGTTCATGGTTGAATTCTGTTTTTCCACACCGCGCATCATCATGCACATGTGCTTGGCCTCGATGACCACGGCCACGCCGGCGGCCTGGGTCACGTCCTGGATGGCGTCGGCGATCTGCCGCGTGAGGTTTTCCTGGATCTGCAGGCGCCGGGCGAACATGTCGACGATGCGCGCCAGCTTCGACAGGCCGAGCACCTTTCCGGTTGGAATGTAGGCCACGTGGGCCTTGCCGATAAAGGGCAGCAAGTGATGCTCGCACAGCGAGTACAGCTCGATGTCCTTGAGGATCACCATCTCGTCGTTGTCGGAGGCGAACAGGGCGCCGTTGACGATTTCTTCCAGGTTCTGCTCGTAGCCATGACACAGGTACTGCATGGCTTTGGCGGCACGCTTGGGGGTGTCGAGCAAGCCTTCGCGTTCCGGGTCTTCGCCCAGGCCCTTGAGGATCTCGCGGTAGTGGTGGGGCAGGGACAAGGTCATACAACATCCTCACAAACGGCTTACTTGATATGCCGCCCGCCGTTGACGGTCAGGGTGGTACCGGTGACATAGGGGTTGTCCAGCAGGTAACGCAGGCTCTGGTAAATCACTTCGGGCCCGGGCTCGATGCCCAGTGCCGACTTGGCCAGGACCTTGGTGCGGTAGGCCGCGTCGTCGTGCTCGTTGAACATCACCATCGCCGGGGCGATGCCGTTGACCTTGATCAGCGGCGCGAACTGCGCGGCAAACGACAGCGTAAGGCTGTCGAGCCCGGCCTTGGTGGCGCAATAGGCGATGTGCTGGCGGCTGCCCTTGCGCACCACATCGTCGCTGATGTGCACGATGTCGGCGGGCGAAGAGCGTTGCAGCAAAGGTGAACAATGCAGGTTGATCAGGTACGGCGCAAGCATGTGCACGCTGAACATGTCGGTAAAGGCGCGGCTTTCGTCGCCGGGTGCTTCCGCGACCCAGGCCGAGGCGTTATGCACGATCGCACGCAGGCACTGGGTATGCGTGTTCAATTCATCGATGAACGCCAGGATCCCCGCTTCGCTGGAGAGGTCGGCAAACACGCCGATCGCACCGCGTTCGCGCAAGGCCTGCACGCCGGGGCGTTCGCTGCGGTAGCTGAAAATCACCGCGTGGCCTTCGTCCAGCAGGCGCTGGGCACAATGCAGGCCGACACGCTGGCCGGCGCCGGTGATCAGGATCGGGGCGGGGGTGGATGTCATGGGAGGCTCGAGTCGCTGGCAGAGTGAAACTATACCAGCGACCGACCGCCCCTGTACTCACGCGGCGGCTTCAGTCGCCTTGCGCGGAGTGGGCGCAGGATGCAGCCAGTTGGCCAGCAGATGCGTGGACAACGGGATGAACCAGTAAACCATCAGTGGCGTCAGCGCCATCGTGCTCACCAGTATGCGCGGCGCCAGCTCCAGCTCGCTGAGCAACGGCCCGAGCACGAAGTTGAACAGCAGCGACACCGGGAAAAACGCCAGCCAGATCGCCACCGCCTGTTTCCAGCGCGGCGGTCGTGCGCCAACCGCACCGAACCAGCCATCGATACCGCTGACGCGATGTTCGGACGGGTCGGCAAACAGTTCGCTGCCACGGCTCAGCCAGGCACTGCGCGAGGCCGAAAACTCCCAGGCATGCAGGGTTTTCTCGTCGGCGAAGCGGAAAATAATCTGGAATTCATCGTCATTGGGCGGCGGTGCGAGCACGCCGGAACCCAGGTAACCGGGGAAGTCGGTCGCCAATTGCTCGCCTTCGCGCAGCCAGGCCATCAATTCTTCATAGCGACCTTTGGCCACGCGGCGCGCAACCATCAGGGTGACGGGTGAGGTAGACATTGTGTATCTCCAAGTAATCAGGTGCGCTGGGCCGGGTAGGCGGCGCACAAACGTAGCGCCCGGGTAGGGCGGCTACGTAAAAACAGGCAAGGATTATTCCTGTTTCCGCGAAATACGCCAGATACTTTGGTCGGCTCGCGGCACAGCTTGAATCAGAGGCTTGAATCAGCGTTAAATGAGGTCCACATCGACACGGATGTTTTTCAACGCTGATGCCCGAAATTACTGCTCCTCACGCCGAAATGGCGCACGCCAGCGTCATCGATCCCGCTGATCTTTTTCCGATTCGCGAAGTCGCCCGGCTGACCGGCGTCAACCCGGTCACCCTGCGTGCCTGGGAACGTCGCTACGGTCTTATCCAGCCAACCCGCACTGAAAGCGGGCATCGGCTGTACTCAAGCACCGATATCGACACCGTGCACCGCATTCTCGACTGGATCGAGCGCGGTGTCGCCGTGAGCAAAGTAGGCAAGATCCTCGCGCGTGACACCCTGTGCAGCGAACACGCCACGCCTTCGCGCGTCGATACCGAACGCGAATGGAGCCAATGGCAGGTGCAGCTGCGTCTGGCAATCAGCGCCTTTGACGACCGCCAGCTCGACCGCCTGTACGCCCAGATTTTCGCAGCCTACCCGGTCGCGGTGGTGTTCCAGAGCATCATCATGCCGCTGTGGCAGCAATTGCTGCGGCATCAGGGGCACTTCGGCCAAGCCAGTGAGTGGCTGTTCTTCGACGCCTTCCTGCGCGCCCGTGTCGCGCAACGCCTGCACCTGGCCAGCGCCTCGGCAACGCCGCGGATCCTGCTGTCGGCGATTGTCGGTGAGTGTCGGGAGCTGGAGCTGTTGGTGGCTGGGGCATTGATCGGCTCCGATGACCTGGCGGTAAAGGTGTTTGCCGTTGGCCAGCCGTTCGACGAGTTGACCCTGGTTTGCGAGAAGACCCGGCCGCAGGCGTTGGTGCTGTTTTCCAATCGCTCGCCCGGCGCCGATTTGCCGCTGCGGCTGCAGCGCCTGGCGCTGACCCTCGATTGCCCGCTGCTGCTTGCCGGTGACGCCTCGGACCTGGCCGAAGCCAGCCTGGCGGGCTCTTCCATCGGCTGCCTGGGCAATGAAGGGCGCTCGATGCAGCACCGCCTGCAGCAATTTCTGCGTGGCAGCCTGGACACCTGATCTCAGGCGTGGACTTCGGGGTGGATCAAGCGATGCTGGTGCAGGATGAACTGGCGCAGGCGCTCGGTTTCACTCACGTCGCTCTGGTCCAGGCGGTAGGCAAACAGGCCACGCGCGGTTTCGCGTTCCAGCGTGCCGCGCAGTGCGATTCGCTCATAACCCGAAGGGCTGAACCACAGGGAAAAGGTTTTCGGCGGCTTGATCCGCCCGCGGATCTCCACCAGCACGCCTTTGAATGACACTTCATGCACCCATAAGGCGCTCAGGTTGCCCCTGATGTTCTCCAGCGCCACCGGAGTTTCCAGGGCCAGGCGCCAAGGCCGGATCATCGGCCCGTCCTCGAAAATCGTCGGCACGCCCAGGCGCAGATGCAGCGCATGAAATTCGTCTTCCACCAGGTGCAGGGGGAAGGTGAGTTGCTGGTTGTCGAACTGCGCTTGAATAGTCAGTTGATCATGGGCGGCCAGTCGCGTGAGCAAGTCGCGAATCTGCGCGCCGCCGTTGACGGTCAGGCTCGACGATGCGTCCCGCAGGTTGAGCTGCGGGTTGTGTTGCATCATCTGAATAAAATCCAGCTCGTCCTGCGTCAGAAGTGTGTCGCGGTGCATGAGGCGTGCTCACGGGGAGGTATTAAAACGCCATTATCCTCTTAATGGCCGGTTTTTCTAAGTTTTGTTCGATCCGCTCGTCGCTTTGAGCGTCGCCAGCTCGGCCTTGACCTGGGCCAGCTCGGCTTCCAACTGGGAAACCCGCTGCTGCGCCTTGACCTGCACGGTGACGTCCTTTTGAACGCCGACAAAATAGGTCTGCTTGTCCGCCTGGTTGCGCACCGTGGACAATGACAGCTCGTTCCAGAAGTGGCTGCCATCCTTGCGGTAATTACGCAGGGTTTCACGGCACGAACCGCCGCTCTCCAAGGCCTCGCGGATGGCCATCAGTGCCGGCTGGTCACGGTCGCCCGATTGCAGGAAGCGGCAATCCTGGTAGAGGATTTCATCGAGGGTGTAGCCGGTCATCCGTTCAAATGCCGGATTGACGTAGATCAGCGGCTTGTCCTTGCCTTCGCGTTCGGCGACGACGATGCCGTCGTTGGAGGCGTTGATCACCATTTGCATCAGGTGGGCGTTGATCATTGAGCGGTCCATGGCGTGTGGGGGTGCTGGCAGTTTATGACAGGCGCCGAATGTTGCACGGTGTGCACCGAAATATTTGCCACAGCTGCTAATATCCCACGCTTTCGCTCAACTACAGGATCAGATTGATGAAAGTCGCCATCCTTTCCGGCTCGGTGTACGGCACGGCTGAAGAAGTCGCCCGCCACGCCGCAGGCATCCTCAACGCGGCCGGTTTTGACGCCTGGCACAATCCACGCGCGAGCCTTGCGGACGTGCAGGCGTTTGCCCCCGAGGCGTTCCTGGCGGTGACCTCGACCACCGGCATGGGTGAGTTGCCGGACAACCTGCAACCGTTGTATTCGACCATTCGCGACCAATTGCCTGCTGCCTGGCGCGGCCTGCCCGGTGCGGTGATCGGCCTGGGCGACGCCAGCTACGGCGACACCTTCTGTGGCGGCGGTGAGCAAATGCGCGAGCTGTTCGCTGAGCTGGGCGTGCGCGAAGTGCTGCCGATGCTGCGCCTGGACGCCAGTGAAAGCGTGACCCCCGAAGCCGACGCCGAGCCGTGGCTGGCCGAGCTGGTCACAGCACTGCGCGCTTGACCGGAAACTCACGCAGCAACGCCAGCCAGGCTTGTGCGGCTCTCGACAGATAGGCGCCTTCACGCCAGATAAAGGCAATGTCCCAGCGCAGGAAGTCGGGCGCCTTCAGTGTCAGGCGCACGACGCCCGGTCGCACCAGCCCACGGGCGACCACGCTGGGTAACAGCACCACACCCTGGCCTGCCGCGACCAGCGCCGCAAGAAAGTCGGCCTGGCCGCTGCGCCCGATTTCCTTCGGGGTAAAGCCCAACTGGTGGCACGCCTGCATCAGCCGGTCGTTGAGGACAAAGCTGCGTTGGTACATCAGGAACGGCGTGTCGGCCAATTCCTCCAGGCGTACCTGGGCGTTGTCCGCCAGCGGGTGATCAATCGGCAGCAGTGCATCCAGCGGCTCATCGCAGAAGGCTTGCCAGGCGAACGCCGGGTCGCTGGGCTTCAAGCTGCCGCCGACTTCCAGTTCACCGCTGAGAATCGCCTGCTCGATATTGCGGCTGCCGCCTTCCAGCAACTGGATGGTGACGTTCGGGTAGCGCCGCCGATACTCGGCAAACAGCCCGGCAAACAATGTATCTCCCGCCAGCAGCGGCAGACCCAGGCGCAACTCGCCGCGGGTGAGCTGGTGCATATCGTCCAGCTCGCTCAGCAGTTCGGTCTGCAGGCGCAGCATGGCCTCGGCGCGTTGCAGCACCACCTGGCCGGCGGCGGTCAGGCGCACCTGCGAGCCGATGCGGTCGAGCAGCGGCGTACCGAGGCTTTGCTCCAGCTGCGCCACTTGCTTGCTGACGGCGGACTGACTGATGTGCAGGGTTTTCCCGGCCTGGGTAAACCCGCCACGGTGGATCACTTCGACAAAGCTGCGCAGCTGTTTGAATTCCATGGGTGTGCATCCCGCTCGCTATTCCAGGGTGGAATAGCTGGCAGTCTAACAATTCGCTGTGGGGATGGAAGGCGGCTCTCTAAAATGGGCGTACTGCGAGGATCCAAAGCCCATGAAACGTTTCACCTTCAAACACCTTGGCCGTTTGTTGACCGAACTGGTTGTGTTGTTGGCTATCTACCTGCTCGGCACTCAACTGGCGGTGTGGCTGGACTGGCCAATCCCTGGTGGCGTGGTGGGGCTCGGGCTGTTGCTGGCGACCTTCGCCAGTGGCCTGGTCAAGCCGGCAGCCCTGCAACTGGGCGCCGGGGTGTTGATGGCGGAAATGCTGCTGTTCTTCATTCCGGCGCTGATGAGCCTGCTCGATTACGGCGGCCTGCTGCGCAACGACGGCTGGCGCATCCTGCTGGTGATCGGCTTCAGCACGCTGGCGGTGATGCTGGTGACGGCCTTTACGGTGGAAGCCGTGTGCCGCTGGAGGCTGCGCCATGAAGCTTGAGCTGATGCCGGTGTTCTGGCTCGCACTGACCCTGGGCGCGTACGTGTTCAGCCGCTGGATCTATCGGCGTACCGGTCGCTACCTGTTGTCGCCGCTGATCCTGGTCCCGGTGCTGTTGCTGGCGGTGGCCGTGCCCATGAAGACCGCCTACGCCGAATACGCCACCGACACCCACTGGCTGATGCTGGTGCTGGGCCCGGTGACCGTGGCGTTCGCCGTGCCGATCTGGCAACAGCGGCGCTTGCTGGCGCGGCACTGGTCGGCGTTGCTGCTGGGCATGGTGGCAGGCAGCGCGGCCTCCATCGGCACCTCGTTCGGGTTGGCCAAGGCGCTGGCGCTGGACAGCTCGGTGACGATGTCGCTGGTGCCGCGCTCGATCACGACGCCGTTCGCCATGCCGGTGTCGTCCGACCTGGGCGGCGTACCGGAGCTTACCGCCGTGTTTGTGATGTTCACCGGTGTCTTCGGCGCAATGCTCGGCGGCGTGCTGCTCAAGTGGTTGCCGCTGCGCACGCCGCTGGCGCGTGGTGCGTTGTTTGGCGTGGGCGCCCACGGCGCCGGCGTGAGCCGCGCCCATGAAGTGGGCGGTGAAGAAGGCTCGGTGGCGGGTCTGGTGATGGTGTTGACGGGCTTGCTCAACCTGTTCGCCGTGCCTTTGTTGGCGGCACTTCTCTGACGCGACACGGGCTACTTTCAACTATTCTGCGTAGTGACTCGCTCGGTCATCAAGCTGGCTGCGAAGGCAACTACGCCTGCCATGAGGTCTGACTAGACTGGCCCTTCACCCAAAAAAACAATAAGAAAGCGCGCCAAGGAGGTCATTGCCGTGAGCCTAGCCCCCGTTCTATCGCCACAGAATGTCAAAGACCAGGTCAGTGCTGCCGAATGGCAAGCGCGTGTCGACCTGGCCGCCTGCTATCGCCTGGTGGCGCTGCATGGCTGGGATGACCTGATCTTCACTCATATCTCGGCCAAGGTGCCGGGCACCGATGATTTCCTGATCAACCCGTACGGGCTGATGTTCCACGAGATCACGGCGTCGAGCCTGGTCAAGGTCGACCAGGCCGGCAACAAGCTGATGGACAGCCCCTACGAAATCAACCCGGCGGGCTACACCATCCACAGTGCCATCCATGAAGTTCGCCACGATGTCACCTGCGTGCTGCACACCCATACCGCCGCCGGTGTAGCGGTGGCCGCGCAGAAACAGGGCGTGCTGCCGATCAGCCAGCAATCGATCTTCGTGCTGTCGAGCCTGGCCTATCACGCTTACGAAGGCGTGGCGCTGAACCACGAAGAAAAGGCCCGCCTGCAGGCCGACCTTGGCGACAACAATTTCCTGATGCTGCACAACCACGGTCTGCTGACCTGTGGCAGTACCATCGCCGACACTTTCCTGATGATGTTCACCTTCCAGCGCGCCTGCGATATCCAGGTGCTGGCACAAAACGGTGGCGCCGAGTTGATCCCTATCGGGCCGCAGATTCTCGCCGGTGCCAAGGCGATGGTGGCTGCTGTCACCAAGAGTGCACAAGGTATGGGGGGCGCGCTGGCCTGGCCGGCGCTGCTGCGTAAGTTGGATGCTCAAGACCCTGGATATAAAAGCTGATGCCACTCGCCGAGATCCCGCTGAGAGCCTGGCGCAAGCGCGGGCAGGAATTCGTCTTTCGTGGCCGCACCATCCGTTACTGGGTGGCGGGGCAGGGCGAGCCGCTGCTGCTGATCCATGGTTTCCCCACCGCCAGTTGGGACTGGCATTACCTGTGGCAACCACTGGCCCAGCGCAACCTGGTGATCGCCTGCGACATGCTCGGCTTCGGCGACTCGGCCAAGCCTTTGAACCACACCTATTGCCTGCTCGAGCAGGCTGACGTGCAACAGGCCTTGCTCGAACACCTGCGGGTGGAGCAGCCGGTTCACGTGCTGGCCCACGACTACGGGGACAGCGTGGCCCAGGAACTCCTGGCGCGGCACTATGAAGGTCGGTTTCACATGGCCAGCTGCGTGTTCCTCAACGGTGGGCTGTTCCCCGAAACCCATCGCCCGGCGCTGGTGCAAAAACTCTTGCTCAGCCCCCTGGGCTGGATGATCGGCCGCGCCTTCGGGCGCAACGCCTTGTCCGACAGCTTCAGCCAGATCTTCGGCCCCGACACGCGCCCCAGTGAAAGCGCCCTGGATGATTTCTGGAGCCTGATCAACTGCAACGACGGCACGCGCATCCTGCACAAACTGATTGCCTACATCCCCCAGCGCCGACGCCTGCGTGAGCGTTGGGTGGATGCCATGCAACGCGGCGAAGTGCCGCTGCGTGTGATCGATGGCGAGGTAGACCCGATCTCCGGCGCGCACATGGTCGAGCGCTACCACCAATTGGTGCCCCACGCCGACACCGTGCTGCTGGCCAATATCGGCCACTACCCGCAGATCGAGGCGCCCGTGCAGGTGCTCAAGCATTACCAGGCGTTTCGGGACCAGGTCGGGCATCCGGTGTTGGAGCTGGCTTGCCTGCGCTAGCGGCATTGTCCCAGGCCAGTCATCGCCCAGAACCCGCAATCATCCCGCTGCCTTATCGAGCACCATTCAGCCCTGGCCGTATTTATTGTGACCAGGCGCGCCTTGCCGGACACTCGACTCATTCCCATTGTCGCCTTTGGAGTTCGGTATGAGTGAGTCAGTGCAGTTCCAGGATAAGGTCGTGATCGTCACCGGCGCCGGCGGCGGATTGGGCCGCGCCCATGCGCTGCTGTTCGCCCGGCACGGGGCCAAGGTGCTGGTCAACGACCTGGGCGGTTCGACCCAGGGCGAGGGCGCCAATGCCTCCGCTGCCGATCGCGTGGTCGCCGAAATCCGCGCCGCCGGCGGTATCGCCGAGGCCAACCATGACTCTGTCACCGAAGGTGACAAGATCGTACAGAACGCCCTCGACGCGTTTGGCCGCATCGATGTGGTGGTCAACAACGCGGGCATCCTGCGTGACAAAACCTTCCATAAAATGGACGACAGCGACTGGGACCTGGTTTACCGGGTGCATGTCGAAGGCGCCTACAAAGTCACCCGCGCCGCCTGGCCGCACCTGCGTGAGCAAGGCTATGGCCGGGTGATCTTCACTGCGTCCACCTCGGGCATCTACGGCAACTTCGGCCAGTCCAACTACGGCATGGCCAAGCTCGGGCTGTATGGCCTCACCCGTACCCTGGCCCTGGAAGGGCGCAAGAACAATATCCTGGTCAATGCCATCGCTCCCACCGGTGGCACGCGCATGACTGAAGGCCTGATCCCGCCGCAGGTGTTCGAGCGCCTCAAGCCTGAATTGGTCAGCCCGCTGGTGGTGTACCTGGGCAGCGAGGCGTGCCAGGAAACCTCAGGGCTGTTTGAAGTGGGCGGCGGCTGGATCGGCAAGACTCGCTGGGAGCGCAGCCTGGGTGTGGGCTTTGATCCCGAAGCCGGTTTTTCGCCGGACGATGTGGCGGCGCATTGGGCGCAGATCTGCGACTTCGAAGGTGCGGCCCACCCCAAGGACAATATCGAGGCCTTGAAGGAGATGATGGCCAATTTGCAGAAGTACAGCCTCTGATCATTGCCTGAAAAAGATTGAATCCCACGGGGCGCTGATGGCGCCCCGTTTTATTTCGGACAAAAAAAAGCCGCTGCAAACGCAGCGGCTGAAGTCAGACGTTGGATCAAGGAGCGACAAATCAACGTCAGTGAACACGGGTAACGGATTGAAAACAGGCATCAATCCATTTAAAGCTGGCTGTTCTTCCTGTCGAGGAAGCGGGCCGTTTGCCCTGAAAGCCCGGTAAGAATAGTCGCTTGTTACAAAATGAGTAATGCCGGTTCATGACAAGGACTGTTACCGAAGCGGCAATAATCAGTGCCCGTGCCATCCATGCGCCTGATAAGCCGCCATCCACCGCGATCATGGCCCGGCCAGGACCCCGGCCAGAGCGCCTCGTCATCCTTTCGAGCGACAACACGAATCCCTCCTTGGTGCGCTTATCGCTCCTGACAGGCGGCAGTAGGGTGGGGCCTTCTGTCACTCACCGGGGAAGACGCATGACAAGAACAACAATGCGCGCCATCTTCAGGCCACAGGCGCTGGCCGCTGCGGTTGCGTTGGGGTGCTGTGCCCAGGCACAGGCTGTTTCGTTCAACATTGGCGAGATCGAAGGGCAATTCGATTCCTCGCTGTCGGTCGGCGCGAGCTGGGGCATGCGCGATGCCGACAAGAAGCTGGTAGGCGTGGCCAACGGCGGTACGGGCCAGGCGTCGACCGGGGATGACGGGCGGCTGAACTTCAAGAAGGGCGAGACCTTCTCGAAAATCTTCAAGGGCATCCACGATCTCGAACTCAAATACGGTGATAGCGGCGTGTTCGTGCGTGGCAAGTACTGGTACGACTTCGAACTGCAGGACGAAGACCGCGAGTTCAAGCAGATCAGCAATCACCATCGCGACGAGGGCGCGCGCTCTTCCGGCTACGAATTGCTCGATGCCTTCGTCTATCACAACTATTCCATCGCCGACCTGCCGGGCAACGTGCGGGTGGGCAAGCAGGTGGTCAGTTGGGGCGAGAGCACCTTTATCGGTAACTCCATCAACAGTATCAACCCGATCGACGTTTCCGCTTTCCGTCGCCCCGGCGCGGAGATCAAGGAAGGCCTGATCCCGGTGAACATGCTCTTCGCCTCGCAGAGCCTGACCAACCAGCTGACGGTGGAAGGGTTCTACCAGCTGAACTGGGAAAACACCGTGGTGGATAACTGCGGCACGTTCTTTGGCAACGATGTGGTCGCGCACGGGTGCAACAATAACTACACCGTGGGCAGCGCGGCGGCGGCGGGCTTTCAGCCGGCGGCCAATCTGGTCGGGCAGGGTTTTGAAGTCACCCGGGAAGGGATCGTGGTGCAGCGTGGCAAGGACCGTGAAGCCCGCGACGGCGGCCAGTTTGGTGCAGCGTTGCGCTGGCTGGGGGACGACACCGAGTACGCGTTGTACTTCATGAACTACCACAGCCGTACGCCCACCGTGGGCACCACCAGCGCCGGGCAGGCCACGCTCAATGGCTTGGGCGCCTTGCTGCCCGGCACGCCGGCAGCCCTGCGTCCGTCACTGGTTTCCGCGCTGATGCTCGGCCGCGGCCAGTACTACCTCGATTACCCGGAAGACATTCGCCTGTACGGCGCCAGCTTCTCCACCACCCTGCCCACCGGCACGGCCTGGAGCGGCGAGATCAGCTACCGGCCCAATGCGCCGGTGCAGTTGAACACCACCGACCTGACCCTGGCGCTGGTCAACCCTGCCGTGCCGGGTACCTCGGTGATCAGCTCTTCGGCCGGCGCCGACAACAAAGGTTATCGCCGCAAGCAAGTCACCCAGGCGCAGACCACCTTCACGCAGTTTTTCGACCAGGTCATGGGCGCCGACCGCCTGACCCTGGTGGGCGAAGCGGGCGTCACCTACGTGGCGGGCCTGGAGTCCAAGAGCAAACTGCGCTACGGGCGTGATTCGGTCTATGGCGTCTACGGCTACCAGGGCGATACCGATGGGTTTGTGACAGCGACCTCGTGGGGCTACCGCGCCCGGGCGATCCTCGACTACAGCAACGTGTTCGCCGGGGTCAACCTCAAGCCCAACCTGTCCTGGTCCCATGACGTGAAGGGCTACGGCCCCAATGGCCTGTTCAACGAAGGCGCCAAGGCGGTGAGCATCGGCGTCGATGCCGACTACCGCAACACCTACACCGCCAGCCTCAGCTACACCGACTTTTTCGGCGGCCATTACAACACCCTGACCGACCGCGACTTCCTCGCCTTCAGCGTCGGCGCGAACTTCTGATCACGGCTTGAAAAGGATGCTTTTATGCGCAAGATGATTCTGCAATGCGGCGTGTTGGCCCTCAGCCTGCTGGCCGCCAACGTGATGGCGGCGGTGTCGCCGGAAGAAGCGGCGAAGCTCGGCACCACCCTGACCCCGGTCGGTGCCGAAAAGGCCGGGAATGCCGATGGCTCGATTCCGGCCTGGACCGGCGGCATCCCGAAAAACGCCGGCGCGGTGGACAGCAAGGGCTTTCTCGCCGACCCGTTTGCCAGTGAAAAACCCCTGTTCGTGATCACCGCCGCCACCGTCGACAAGTACAAGGACAAGCTCTCCGACGGCCAGGTCGCGATGTTCAAGCGCTACCCCGAGACCTACAAGATCCCGGTGTACCCGAGCCACCGCACGGTCAATCTGCCGCCGGAGATCTACGAGTCGATCAAGCGCAGCGCGTTGAACGTGCATGCGATCAACGACGGCAACGGCCTGGAAGGTTTTACCGGCAACCGCTACTACGCGTTCCCGATTCCCAAGAATGGCGTGGAAGTGCTGTGGAACCACATCACTCGCTACCACGGCGGCAACCTGCGCCGCATCATCACCCAGGCCACCCCGCAGACCAACGGCAGCTACACGCCGATCCGCTTCGAGGAAGAAGTGGCGGTGCCGCAACTGATCCCGGACATGGACCCGGCCAAGGGCGCCAACGTGCTGACCTTCTTCAAGCAGTCGGTCACGGCGCCGGCGCGCCTGGCGGGTAACGTGCTGCTGGTGCATGAAACCCTCGACCAGGTGAAGGAGCCGCGCCTGGCCTGGATCTACAACGCCGGCCAGCGCCGAGTGCGCCGCGCGCCGCAAGTGGCCTACGACGGGCCGGGCACCGCCGCCGACGGTTTGCGCACCTCCGACAACTTCGACATGTTCTCCGGCGCGCCCGACCGCTACGACTGGAAACTGGTGGGCAAGAAGGAGATGTACATCCCCTACAACAGCTACAAGCTCGATTCGCCGTCACTCAAGTACGACGACATCATCAAGGCCGGGCACATCAACCAGGACCTGACCCGCTATGAGCTGCACCGCGTGTGGGAAGTGGTCGGCACCGTCAAGCCGAGCGAGCGGCACATCTATGCCAAGCGCCACATGTACATCGATGAAGACAGCTGGCAGGTGGCGCTGGTGGATCACTACGACGGTCGCGGCCAGCTGTGGCGTGTCGCCGAAGGCCATGCGCAGTTCTACTACAACCACCAGACCCCGGCCTACACCGTGGAAACCCTGTACGACATCATTGCCGGGCGCTACATCGCCCTGGGCATGAAGAACGAGGAGAAGAGCAGCTTCGTGTTCGGCTTCGATGCCAAGGCGGCGGATTACACGCCAGCGGCATTGCGCGCCTCAGGCGTGCGCTGACCGACACCTTCATCTGCAGGAGCCGGCTTGCCGGCGATAGCGGTCTGTCAGCTGCCGATGGGGTGGCTGATCTACCGCAATCGCCGGCACGCCGGCTCCTGCAGGTTTTCGGCGCTTTTTTATGCTTGCCAATCACCCCGCTGAATACTTCTTCAACAACCGCCGGCCACAGGACTAGGGTAGGCGCCAGGTTGCACAACAATAAAAACGCAGGATGCAGCTATGACCGCCATGACACGCTGCCTGGACCGTCCTGGATTCATGCCTCGGCTGTCCGCCCACCATCTGCTGCGCCCCCGCCTGGCCGAGCCTTTGCTGGCGGCGCAGGCCCGGGTCAGATTGCTTTGCGCGCCGGGCGGCAGCGGCAAGAGCGCGTTGCTCGGCGAGTGCGCGTTGCAGGCACCACCGGGGTGCCAGGTGTATTGGCTGCCGCTCAATGGCGCGCCCCTCAGCCCATTCGAGTTGTGCCAGCGCCTGGCACAAAACCTCGGCCTGGCGTTCAGCGATGAAGCCACGTTGCTGCTGGACCTCAGCCGCTGGCAATCCCCTGCGTGGTTGTTCCTCGATGATTTTTGCCGCCTGCCCACGCCCGACACCGACGCCTTGCTCGACCGCCTGCTCACGGCCAGCAGCCCCGCGCTGACCTGGTGGCTGGGCGCGCGACGTCGCCCGGTGTGCAACTGGCCGCGCCTGCTGCTCGACGATGAGTTGCTGGAGTGTGGCGGTGAGCTGGCGTTCAGTGCGGCGGAAATCCAGCAACTGCTCTGCCAGGCGCCCGGGCAGTCGGTCGACCGCGTGCTGCAGTTCAGCGCCGGTTGGTGCGCCGGGGTGCGTATCGCCTTGCTCGGCGATGGTCACCCCGACAAGACCTTGCTCGACTACCTGCAACACGAACTCTTCAGCACCCTGCCGCCGGAACTCGCCGAAGCCTGGCGGGTGCTGGCCCATTTGCCGCGCTTCAATGCGGGGCTGTGCGAACACCTGTTCGGCTTTGGCGATGGGGTTCAGTACCTGCGGGATCTGCAGGCCCTCGGCGCCTTCATCCAGCCGTGGGAAGACACCGATTGGCTGCAGGTTTTCCCGCCGCTGGCGCAACTGCTGCGCGCCGAACCCTGGGCGGCGAAGCGCTCCTGGCATCGGCGCGCCTGCCAGTGGTTCACCGCCGAGCAGGACTGGCAGGCCGCCTTCGAACAGGCGCTGCTGGCCGAAGAATATGAAGTCGCCGTCAGCCTGTTGCAGCACTTCAGCTTCGAGGACCTGTTCCGCCAGCAGAACGCTGCGCTGTTGCTGCGCCTGCATGAACAGCATGGCGAAGAATTGATGCTGGGCTCGGCGCAGCTGGTGGGCCTGGTCACGGCGGCGTTGCTGTTCGCCGGGCGCTTCGACCAGGCCGCGCAGTGCATCGACCAATTGGCCCGCTTCGCCCCGCAACCGACGGCGGCCCAGCAGCGCTATCTGCTCGCGCGTTGGCAGGCGCAGTGGGGCTGGCTGCTGCATTTGGGCGGCGATGCCGAACGCTCGCGCGTCCATTTTCTCGAAGCCCTGCAAGCCTTGCCCGACAGCGCGTGGACCTCGCGGCTGATGTGCCTGTCGGGCCTGACCCAGCAAGCGCTGCTGCGCGGTGAGTTGGACGTGGCCCAGGCGCTGAGCCGCGAAGCCTTGTGCCTGGCACGCGCCCACGGTTCGTTATTGCTGGAGGCGCTGCTCGAGCTGGATCACGCGCAATTGCTCGAACAGCGCGGCGCGCCCTATCGCGCGCAAAGCCTGCTGGAGAATGTGCAGGCGATGTTGCTCCAGCAGCGGCTCACGGCCGGGCCTCTGGTGGGGCGTATCGCCCTGCGACGCGGGCACCTGGCGCTGCGCCAAGGGCAAGACACGCTGGCCGCCGAGTGCTTTGAAACCGGCCTGACGATGTGCCTGCACAGTCACGACAAACGCGTGCTCTACGGTTTTCTCGGCCTGGCGCTGTTGGCCGCCAACCGTGGTGATTACGCCCAGGCATTTTTCCAGCTGCGCGAGGCCGAGCGGCTGATGCAGCGGCGCCAGGTGCCGGACACGGTGTACCGCGCCGTGCTGTTGTTGGTCAGCGGGCATTTCTGGTTGCAGCAGGGCCGTGCGGAATTGACCGTCGAAGCGGTGCGCCGCGTGCTCCGTCATTTCCGAGGGCCGCAGGCCAAACAGGCGCCGCCGGCCACCCTCGAACTGATCCCGCGCCTTGAATACCTGCTGGTGCTGGCGGAGGTGAAGCTGGGGTGCTGCGACCAGCCGGTGGCGCGGTTGACGGCCTTGCTGGACACCACGCACCGGCGCGGCATGCTTTGCCTGGAAACCGAATTGCACCTGGTGCTGGGCGAGGTCGCGTGGCAGGTCGGTGATCCGGTCCTGGCGCGCCGCTCACTGCAGACCGGGTTGGAACTGGCCGCGCGTTGCCAGGTGCAGCAGGCGATTCGCGAGCTGCGTCTGCGCTCGCCGGGGCTGCTCAGCGAGCTGGGGATGGAGCCGCAGGCGTCCACGCCGGGCGCGCTGGAAAATCCGCTGAGCCAACGGGAGCTGGAAGTGCTGCAGTTAATTGCCCTGGGCAACTCCAACCTGGAGATTGCCGACCGGCTGTTTATCTCGCTGCACACGGTCAAGACCCACGCGCGGCGTATCCACAGCAAGCTCGGCGTGGAGCGGCGCACTCAGGCAGTGGCCAAGGCAAAAACGTTGGGCTTGATGGTTTAGGCGCAGAACGCCAGGCGGTATTCACCGGGCGTGGCGCCCATGGCCTGGCGAAAGCGATGGGTGAAGTGGCTGGCGCTGGAAAACCCGCACATCAATGCAATCTCGCCCAAGGGCAGGGCGCCGCTGCGCAGCAAGGCCTGTGCGCGGGTCAGGCGCCGCGCCAGCAGGTATTGATGCGGCGGCAGGCCGAAGCTCTGGCGGAACATCCGCGCGAAGTGATATTCGGACAGCGCGCACATTCCAGCCAGTTGTCCCAGGCTGATCGGGTCTTCGAGGTGCTGGTCGATGTACTCCACCAACAGCCGCCGCTGGTACGCCGCCAAGCCGCCTTTCAAACGCAATCCGTCGCGCGCGCCGACCTGGCTGAGCAGGGTGTGGCTGAGCATTTCATGCGCCAGGCTGCTGGTCAGCAGGCGCTCGGCGGGCTCGTGCCAGTTGAGCGCGATCAACTGGTGAAAGCGCCGGGCCTGGCTGGCGTCTTCCAGGAAGGTGCTTTCGCGCAGTTGCAAGGTGCGCGGCTCGCGGTCGAGCAGGGTGACGCAGCCCAAGGCAAACTGCTCCGGGCTGAAATACACATGGGCCAGGCGGATCTCGCCGTTGATCACCCATGCCGACTGGTGTTCGGCGGGCAGGATGCAGAGCTTGTCGGGCCCGCCCTTGGTGCCCGGTTGATCGCGCCGGAATGTACCGGTACCGCCGCCGATGTAGCACGACAAGGTGTGATGGCTGGGCGCCTGGTAATCCTGGGCGTCGTGGTGGTTGCTCCACAAGGCCGCGGACAAGCCGTCACCGAGCTCGGCGCAGGCTTCCAGGCGTGCGTTGGGCGAGCGGTTGAGGGCTTGAAAGACTTGCAGGGATTCCAGGTCAGGCATGGTGAGTACTCTTGGATGCCTTGCATCCTACTCCGGGAGGCTGGCGCTGTGATCCCACCGCCCGACAAAAGCGCAAGAATCTGCAAGAGCGCGACACCGGTTGAAGGCGACACTGTGGCTCAACCGATGGAGCCCGCTATGAACCTTTTCCTGTATTTACTCACCGTGCTGATCTGGGGCACCACCTGGATCGCCCTCAAGTGGCAGCTGGGCGTGGTGGCGATTCCCGTGTCGATCGTCTACCGCTTCGGTTTGGCCGCGCTGTTGTTGTTTGCGTTGTTGCTGCTCAGCCGCAAGTTGCAGGTGATGAACCGACGCGGGCATCTGATCTGCCTGGCCCAGGGCCTGTGCCTGTTTTGCGTCAACTTCATGTGCTTTCTCACGGCCAGCCAGTGGATCCCCAGCGGGCTGGTGGCGGTGGTGTTTTCCACGGCGACATTGTGGAACGCGCTGAATGCCCGAGTGTTTTTCGGCCAGCGGGTGGCGCGCAATGTATTGATGGGCGGCGGCCTCGGCTTGCTGGGCTTGGGTCTGTTGTTCTGGCCGGAGCTGGTGGGCCACACCGCCAGCCCGCAGACATTGCTGGGGTTGGGCCTGGCGTTGCTGGGGACCCTGTGTTTCTCGGCCGGCAATATGTTGTCGAGCCTGCAGCAGAAAGCCGGGCTCAAGCCGCTGACCACCAATGCCTGGGGCATGGCGTACGGGGCGACGATGCTGGCGACCTACTGTGCGGTGCGCGGGATTCCCTTCGACATGGACTGGAGCCCGCGGTACATCGGCGCGCTGTGGTACCTGGTGATTCCGGGGTCGGTGATTGGCTTTACCGCCTACCTGACACTCGTGGGACGCATGGGGCCGGAGCGTGCGGCGTATTGCACGGTGCTGTTTCCCGTGGTGGCGTTGAATGTGTCGGCGTTTGCCGAAGGCTACCAATGGACGGCGCCGGCACTGGCGGGGTTGGTGCTGGTGATGTTGGGGAATGTGTTGGTGTTTCGTAAGCCTAAGCCTGTGAGCCCGGTGCTGAAGCCGGCGCACGTGTAGGCGCCGGCAAGCCAGCACCTACAGTGGGAGTGCGGTGTTATTTGAGGTTGAGGCGCTTGGCCAGGCGGCCGAGGTTGGCGCGGTCGAGGCCGAGTTCGCGGGCGGCGCTGGCCCAATTGTGCTGGTGGCGTTCCAGGCAGGCAGTGATCAGCTCACGCTGATAGTGCTCGGTCGCCTGGCGCAGGTCGCTCGTGAGGGCGGCAGGCACCGGCGCCGGTGCTTCGATCACCGCTGCGCTGACGTCCGGCAAGTCGAGGTCGTGGGCGCTGAGGCTGAGAATCTTCGGGCGCTCGCGACAGTTACCCAGGGCTTTGAGTGCGCTGCGTCCGATCAAATGTTCCAGCTCGCGCACATTGCCCGGCCAGTTATAGGCCAGCAGCGCCGCCTGGGCATCGCTGGTCAGGCGCAGGCTGCCCAGGCCCATGCGTGAACGGTTCTGTTCGAGGAAAAAACCGGCCAACAACAGTACATCGCGTCCGCGTTCGCGCAGTGCCGGCACTTGCAGCGGATACACACTCAGGCGGTGATAGAAATCGGCGCGGTAGCGGCCATTGCGCACTTCGTCAGCCAGGTCGCGGTTGGTGGCGGCGATCAGGCGCACATCCACCTGATGCTCCTTGTCCGAGCCCAGGCGCTGCAACTGCCCGCTTTGCAGCACGCGCAGCAGCTTGGCTTGTACCGTCAGCGACAGCTCGCCGACTTCATCGAGGAACAACGTGCCGCCGTTCGCCAGTTCAAACTTGCCGCGCCGCTCGTTCAGCGCGCCGGTAAAGGCCCCGCGCACATGCCCGAACAGTTCGCTCTCGACCAGGGTTTCCGGCAGGGCCGCGCAGTTGAGGCTGATCAGCGGTTTGTCTGCACGCGATGAAGCGGCGTGGATCGCCTGGGCTACCAATTCCTTGCCCACCCCGGTTTCGCCGGTGATCAGCACGGTCAGGTCGCTGCCGCCGACCAGCTTGATTTCTTCGACCAGGCGGTTGTGGGTCTTGCTCTGGCCGATCATCTCCTTGTGCTGCTGGCCGCTGGCCTGGCGATAGATCTCGGCGCGCTGGTGTGCGTCTTCGGCGCGCAAGGCCAGGCGTTCGATGCGTTCGGCCACGTTGACGGTGGCGGCGGCGAGGCTGGCAAAGGCCTGCAGGGCGTCCAGCTCCACGCGTTCGAAGCGTTCGGTGTCGAGCGCATCCAGGGTCAGCAGGCCCCATGGCTGGTCGTCGACAAACAGTGGGCAGCCCATGCAGTCATGCACTTGCAGGTGCCCGTGCAGGCCATCGACCAGGCCGTCATAGGGGTCGGGCAGCTCGCTGTCACTGTCAAACCGCGTCGGGCCGGGGCTGCCCAGCAGCACGGCGAAGCGCGGATGCTCGCTGACCTTGAAGCGCCGACCGAGGGTGTCGGCACTCAAGCCGTCGACCGCCAGCGGCACCAGCCAGTCGCCATCCAGGCGCAGCAACGCAGCGGCATCGCAGGGCAGCAGTGCGCGCATGGCTTGCAACAGGCGGCGGTAACGCTCGCCTTCGGGCAGCTCGCGAGACAGGTCGGCGACCAGGGGGAGCAGGGTAGTGAGCAGTGATTGCGCAGTCATAATGACTCCTTGTAGTCCTTATGACTATAAGGTGTAGGAGGTCAAACTGACTACTGAATATCTAAGTCACTGAAAAATAACGATTAATAAGTTGGCATGAATACTGAGTAGAGAAGGGTAATCAGTAAAGAAGCCCAGGAGGCCCCATGCTTAGTGCCCAAGACCGTGCCATCGTCAAATCCACCGTGCCCCTGCTGGAAAGCGGCGGTGAAGCGCTGATCACCCATTTCTACCGCATGATGCTGTCCGAGTACCCCGAGGTCCGTCCGCTGTTCAACCAGGCCCACCAGGCCAGCGGCGACCAGCCTCGGGCGCTGGCCAACGGCGTGTTGATGTACGCGCGGCATATCGACCAGTTGGACCAGCTGGGCGACCTGGTGGCGAAGATCATCAACAAGCACGTGGCGTTGCAGATCCTGCCGGAACACTACCCGATTGTCGGCGCTTGCTTGCTGCGGGCGATCAGCGAAGTGCTCGGCAGCGAGATCGCCACCCCCGAGGTGATGAGTGCCTGGGGCGCGGCCTACGGTCAGCTGGCGGACATCCTGATCGGCGCCGAGGCGGCGATCTACGAGGAAAAAGCCCAGGCCCCGGGTGGCTGGCGCGGTGCGCGGCCGTTCACGTTGGTCAAGCGTGTGGAGGAGAGCGCCGAGATCATTTCGTTCTATTTTGCCCCTGTGGATAACGGCCCGATCCTCAAGGCTGCGCCAGGCCAGTACATCGGCATGAAGCTGCTGCTGGACGGTGAAGAGGTGCGCCGCAACTACTCCTTGTCGGCCTTGAGCGATGCCGGCCAGTACCGCATCAGCGTCAAGCGCGAGGCCGGTGGCCGAGTCTCCAACTACCTGCACGATCAACTGCAGGTCGGTGCGACCCTCGACCTGTTCCCGCCGTCGGGCGAGTTCACCCTGGCGGCCGGCGACAAACCGCTGGTGCTGATCAGCGGCGGTGTCGGTATCACACCGACCTTGCCGATGCTCGAAGCCGCCCTGGCCACCCAGCGCCCGGTGCATTTTATCCACTGCGCGCGCAACGGCTCGGTGCATGCGTTCCGCGACTGGGTCGACGGCCTGGCTGCCCAGCACCCGCAGCTCCAGCGCTTTTACTGCTACGCCGAGGACGACGGCGTCAGCCCGGCGGCGGATAAAGTCGGCCTGCTGAGCCAGGAACAATTGGCTGCGTGGTTGCCCGAGCAGCGCGACCTCGACGCCTACTTCCTCGGTCCCAAGGGCTTCATGGCGGCCATCAAGCGCCACTTGAGGGCCCTGGGTGTGCCTGAGAAGCAGGCGCGCTATGAGTTCTTCGGGCCGGCGGCGGCGCTGGAATAAAGGTAGGACGCTGCACCGAGTCGGCACCTTCGCGGGCAAGCCCGGCTCCCACAGGGAAATGCGATCTCCTGTGGGAGCCGGGCTTGCCCGCGATGGCGTCCCTGCACGCACAACATTTATCCCGATTAATCCCCCGTTAACCCCCCTCTGTTTAAACCACTCTCTGTGTGTAAACTTGCGGCCATTGGCACAACCAAACAAAGGGAAACGGGGATGAGTGACGAATTGCGTTTAGGCAGGGAGCGGCGCTTTCTGGTGTTGCTGGGCATCATCTGCCTGGCGCTGATCGGCGGTGCGCTGTACATGCAGGTGGTGCTGGGCGAGGCGCCGTGCCCGCTGTGTATCCTGCAACGCTATGCGCTGCTGTTGATCGCGATCTTCGCGTTCATCGGCGCGGCCATGCGCACCAAGGGGGCGATCACGTTGTTTGAAGGCCTGGTGATCCTCAGCGCCCTCGGCGGCGTGGCGGCTGCCGGCCATCACGTGTACACCCAGTTCTTTCCACAGGTCAGCTGCGGCATCGACGTGCTGCAACCGATCGTCGACGACCTGCCGCTGGCCAAGGTGTTCCCCCTGGGCTTCCAGGTGGACGGTTTCTGCAGCACCCCGTACCCGCCGATCCTCGGCCTGTCCCTGGCGCAATGGGCGCTGGTGGCGTTCGTGCTGACCGTGATCCTGGTGCCCCTGGGCATCTATCGGAATCGTCAGCGCCAGGGCTGAACCTTTACACAAACGCCCCGGTCCTTCTTGAAGGAAGGCCGGGGCGTTTTCGTATGTAGGGATTTGTGAAAGGGCTGTGACGAGGGGCAAGTTTAGGTGCGCGCAGTGTGCGACATGTTGTCACACGGACGCTGTCGCAGGACGTTTCTGACCCGCCGATCGGCCGCTTAAATTTGCACCGAGCGGTCAATTTGTGCTGTCAGTTCGTCGTTTGCAGCGGCCTCGCAAGCTTCGGTTGTTCGAGGCTTGCGGTGATGTCTGAATGCCTTGTTTTATGGGGGCTTGCATCGGTTTGCCTTGCCCTTACGACCTGTAGGGGATGCGACTCACTGACGAATAACACGGCAATTTTTGTGGTTTTTGTTGAGAATCGAACGCGATAAGATCGCGAACCGTTGCAATAATGGTGAAGGATTATTGCTGTAATCGATAAAAATTATTTCTTTATAAGACATGGTTTATACATCGCTAGCTAACTACAATCGCCCGCACTGAATGTCCGGTGCTGTTCAATATTTGAGCATTGGAGCGGTCGAGGGGCAGATGGATGGCTCTGTGCGACCCCAGGTTCCGGCAGCCTTTCAACTATCCGCACCAAATGGAATTGGTCTGTAACAAGGCCTTTAACCACGAAATCGAATAAGAACTCACCGCAGGTCCGTGAAACGTAGAGTTATGACGTGATGGGCAGGCTCTTATTCAATCGAAGAGAAATGCCAACCCTTGGCAGGGTGAAGTGTTGGCGATCAAAACCCAACTGCATTGCGCAAGCTGCTTTAGAGGTCGTGAGATGAGTAAAAACAGGTACCCCCGATTACTAGGCTTTTTGCCGCTGCTTGGCATGATGTTAATGCTGGGAGGCTGCAAGTGGACCTTGATGGACCCAAAAGGACAGATCGGTCTGGATCAACGCAACCTGATCATCACCGCGACCCTGCTGATGCTGTTGGTCGTGGTGCCTGTGATCATCATGACGTTCGCCTTCGCCTGGAAATACCGCGCGTCGAACACCAGCGCGACCTACGCGCCGAAGTGGTCGCACTCCACCAAGATTGAAATCGCGGTGTGGCTGGTTCCGATCCTCATCATCATCGCCCTGGGTTACATCACCTATAAGTCGACCCACGAGCTGGACCCGTACCGTCCGCTGGAGTCCGACGTCAAGCCGATCAACATCGAAGTGGTCGCGCTGGACTGGAAGTGGCTGTTCATCTACCCGGACCTGGGTATCGCCACGGTTAACCAGATCCGTTTCCCGGAGAACACCCCGCTTAACTTCCGGATCACCTCCGACGCCGTGATGAACTCGTTCTTCATCCCTGCCCTGGGCGGTCAGATCTACGCGATGGCAGGCATGCAGACCCGACTGCACCTGATCGCCAACGAAAAAGCTGAAATGGAAGGCATCTCCGCGAACTACAGCGGCGCTGGCTTCACCGGCATGAAATTCAAAGCGATCTCGACGAGCCAGGAAGATTTCAACGCCTGGGTAGCCGAAGTCAAGGCCGCACCTAAACAGCTTGATCAAGCTGAATACGATGCCCTGACCAAACCGAGCCAGAACAACCCAGTCGCCCTGTACTCCACGTATGAGCCGAACCTGTTTCAGAAAATCGTCGACAAGTACGAAGGTATGAAGCCAGGCAAGCCGGTCAAGCACGAGAAGAAAGAAGTGGCCGCGGTTGAAGGTTCTGACACGGGCTCGCATTCAACTGCTGGGGCAGAGGAGTAAACGATGTTTGGTAAATTAAGTTGGGATGCGGTCCCGTTCCACGAGCCGATCGTAATGGTGACTATCGCCATGATCGCGCTGGGTGGTCTGGCACTGTTTGCAGCAATCACTTATTTCAAGAAGTGGACCTACCTGTGGACCGAGTGGCTGACTTCGGTCGACCACAAGAAAATCGGCGTCATGTACGTCATCGTTGCCATGGTCATGCTGCTGCGTGGTTTTGCCGACGCCATCATGATGCGTACCCAGTTGGCCATGGCCACCGAGGGTTCGCCTGGCTACCTGCCACCTGAACACTATGACCAGATCTTCACCGCCCACGGTGTGATCATGATCATCTTCATGGCGATGCCATTCTTCACCGGCCTGATGAACCTTGCCTTGCCGCTGCAGATTGGTGCCCGTGACGTTGCCTACCCGTTCCTGAACTCCCTGAGCTTCTGGCTGCTGGTTTCCGGCGTGGTGCTGATCAACGTGTCCCTGGGCGTCGGCGAATTCGCCAAGACCGGTTGGGTTGCGTATCCGCCATTGTCGGGCATCCAGTACAGCCCTGGCGTGGGTGTGGACTACTACATCTGGGCGCTACAGTTATCAGGGCTCGGGACGACATTGACGGGGGTCAACTTCCTGGCCACCGTCCTGAAGATGCGCGCTCCTGGCATGAAACTGATGGACATGCCGATCTTCACCTGGACCTGCACCTGGGCCAACGTCCTGATCGTGGCTTCGTTCCCGATCCTGGCCGCTACCATGGCGCTGCTGTCGCTTGACCGTTACCTGGATTTCCACATTTTCACCAACGAACTTGGTGGCAATCCAATGATGTACGTGAACCTGTTCTGGGCATGGGGTCACCCTGAGGTGTACATCCTGATCCTGCCAGCGTTCGGTATCTTCTCTGAAGTGATCTCGACCTTTACCGGCAAGCGCCTGTTCGGTCACCACTCGATGGTCTACGCCTCCGGCGCGATCTCGGTACTGGGCTTCATGGTGTGGCTGCACCACTTCTTCACCATGGGTTCGGGGGCCAGCGTCAACGCCTTCTTCGGCCTGGCGACGATGCTGATTTCGATCCCGACGGGGGTGAAGCTATTCAACTGGCTGTTCACCATCTATCACGGCCGTCTGCGTATCACCAGCCAGGTCCTGTGGACCCTGGGCTTCATGGTGACCTTCGCCATCGGCGGCATGACCGGCGTACTGCTGGCCATCCCGGGTGCTGACTTCGTGCTGCACAACAGCCTGTTCGTGATCGCTCACTTCCACAACGTGATCATCGGTGGTGCGGTATTCGGCTACATCGCTGGTTTCAGCTTCTACTTCCCGAAAGCGTTCGGCTTCAAGCTGCACGAAGGTTGGGGCAAGGCTGCATTCTGGTTCTGGATCTCGGGCTTCTTCGTCGCGTTCATGCCGCTCTATGCACTGGGCTTCATGGGCATGACCCGTCGTTTGAACGCCACTACCAACCCTGAGTGGGTGCCGTACCTGTACGTCGCCATGTTCGGTGCGGTGATGATTGCTGTCGGTATCGCCTGCCAGCTGATCCAGCTGTACGTGAGTATCCGTGACCGTAAGCAGAACGCTTGCGAATCCGGCGACCCATGGAATGGCCACACCCTGGAATGGTCGACTTCGTCGCCACCACCGTTCTACAACTTCGCCGTGATCCCTACTGCGAACACCATTGATGCGTTCACCGAAGCCAAGGAAGACGGTACTGCGTACCAGCAACCGAAGCACTACGAACCGATCCACATGCCAAACAACACCGCCACTGGCGTGGTGATGGGCGGCCTGCTGACCGTGTTCGGTTTCGCGATGATCTGGCACATCTGGTGGCTGGCAATCGTGAGCCTGGTAGGCACTATCGGTTACTTCATCATCCACGCTGCCCGTGATGATCAAGGCTACATGGTGCCGGTCGAAACGATCGAACGCATCGAAGCCGAGCAGCACGCTCGCCTGGTAGCCGAGAAGAAAATCCCGGCCAACCGTGTAGAAACTTCGTTGGAACAGGCTTAAATCATGTCGAACTTAGTGACCAATGCTGGACACGCCCATGTCGATGACCATGGGCACGATGACCATCACCACGACTCGGGGCCGATGACCGTTTTCGGTTTCTGGCTCTACCTGATGACCGACTGCATCTTGTTTGCGTCGATCTTCGCGGTGTACGCGGTACTGGTAAACAACGTAGCGGGTGGCCCGTCGGGCCACGACATCTTCGAACTGCCTTACGTGCTCGGCGAAACCGCCTTGCTGTTGTTCAGTTCGATCACCTACGGCTTCGCCATGTTGGCCTTCTACAAGGGCAACAAGAAGGGCGTACTGAGCTGGTTGGCACTGACCTTCCTGTTCGGCCTGGGCTTCATCGGCATGGAGATCAACGAGTTCCACCTGCTGATCTCCGAAGGCTACGGTCCGCACCGTTCCGGTTTCCTGTCGGCGTTCTTCACGCTGGTCGGCACCCACGGTCTGCACGTAACTGCCGGCCTGCTGTGGATGGCGGTGATGATGTATCAGGTCAATAAGCACGGCCTGACCAACACCAACAAGACTCGCCTGAGCTGCCTGAGCCTGTTCTGGCACTTCCTGGACGTGGTCTGGATCTGCGTCTTCACCGTTGTTTACCTGATGGGGACTCTGTAATGGCTAATGCACACTCCCATGACCATGACAGCCATGATGCGAGCCACGGCAGCGTAAAGTCTTACGCTATCGGCTTCATCCTGTCGGTAATCCTGACGCTCATCCCGTTTGGTCTGGTGATGTACCCGACTCTGCCGAAGTCGATCACCTTGATGATCGTCTTGGCGTTCGCGGTGATTCAGGTTCTGGTTCACCTGGTGTACTTCCTGCACCTGGATCGTTCCAAAGAGCAGCGCGATAACGTGATCGCGTTCGTGTTCGCAGGTCTGGTAATCCTGCTGCTGGTTGGTCTGTCGATATGGATCATGTTCAGCATCCATACGTTCATGATGGCGAAGTGAGGTAAGACCCGATGTCGCTTAAGCACTTTATCCAAATCACCAAACCGGGGATCATTTTCGGTAACGTGCTTTCTGTGGCGGGCGGCTTCTTCCTGGCCTCCAAGGGACATGTCGATCTGGCCATCTTCCTGGCTGCAATGATCGGTACGTCCCTGGTGGTAGCTTCCGGTTGTGTCTTCAACAACTGCATCGACCGTGACATCGATATCAAGATGGAGCGCACCAAGAATCGCGTGCTGGTCCAGGGTCTTATCTCCCTGAAGCTGGCACTGATCTACGCGACCGTCCTGGGTGTTGCCGGTGTGGCACTGTTGTACAAGGTGGCCAACCCGTTGGCGGCGCTGTTTGCCGTGATCGGCTTTGTCATCTACGTCGGCCTCTACAGCCTGTACCTCAAGCGCAAGTCGGTTCACGGCACGCTGGTGGGCAGTCTGTCGGGGGCGATGCCGCCGGTGATTGGTTATGTAGCTGTGACCAATAGCTTCGACATGGCCGCGCTGACGCTACTGGTGATGTTCAGCCTGTGGCAGATGCCGCATTCCTACGCCATCGCGATCTTTCGCTTCAATGACTACCTGGCTGCGTCGATTCCGGTCCTGCCGGTCAAGCGTGGCATCCAGGTGGCCAAGAAACACATCCTGCTGTACATCCTGGCCTTCCTCGTGGCGACCTTGATGTTGACCTTCAGTGGCTACGCCGGCATGAGCTACCTCGCCGTCGCCGCCGCCATGGGCATGTACTGGTTGTACATGGCCTGGACCGGCTACAAGGCGGTGGATGACACCGTCTGGGCGCGCAAGCTGTTCGTGTTCTCGATCTTCACCATCACCGCGCTCAGCGTGATGATGTCCCTGGATTTCCAAGTGCCGAAAGAGCTGTTGCTGACCTACGCTCACTGAGTGTCGCAGCGTTGAAAAAGCCCCGCCTTCGAGAGAAGCGCGGGGCTTTTTCTTGGGCGCAGGTTTAAATTCGTCCAGGATTATCTCGTCATACCTCTCTGTACGAGCTGTGCGAATCCATTACCGGTCTACAAGGAGTAGTTACCATGGTCAGCGTTAGTCGTCGGTCCCTTCTTGCCTTTGGCGCTGCGTTACCCTGGCTGGGGCGCCTGGAGTGGGCGGTAGCGGCCCCGCCGAAACCGACTGACGCGGTGTTGCTCAACTACAACGAAAGCCCCTACGGCCCCTCACAGGCGGCGCGCGAAGCCATGGCGCGTGGCATCGCCACCTCCGGGCGCTATCCCTACTCGCACATGTACGCGCTCGCCGCATTGTTTGCCCAGCAGCAGGGCCTCGCCGCAGAGCAGGTGGCGGTGTTTTCGGGTTCCATGGCCGCCCTGCGCTATGCCGTGTTGGCGTTCACCAGTCCCACTCGGGGCATGGTGATGGCTACGCCGTCCTACGAAGTGCCGCGCCAGGCCGCCGAGTCGAACAAGGCGCCGGTGCATGAAGTGAACCTTGGCGCCGACCACGCCCACGATATCCCCGCCATGCTCGCCGCCGATCCCCAGGCCGGCATGCTCTACCTGTGCAACCCCAACAACCCCACCGGCACCATCACCCCGCTCGATGCCATCCGCCTGGCGTTGGCGAACAAACCCTCCGGCAGCGTGCTGGTGGTGGACGAGGCCTATATCGACTTTGCCGACGTGCCCAGCGTTGTCAGTTGGGTCAAGGATCACGACGACCTGCTGGTTCTGCGCACCTTCTCGAAAATCTACGGCCTGGCCGGCGCCCGCCTGGGCCTGGCGATCGGCCATCCGGCGCTGCTGGAACGGTTGGCGGTGTTTGGCGGCGACAACGTACCGGCGGGCACCACCTTGCTCGGCGGGCTGGCGAGCCTCGAAGACATCAAGCTGCTGCCCCAGCGCAAGGCGCTCAACGCGCAACTGCGCGACGAGACCGTCAACTGGCTCAAGGCCCGTGGCTTTACCTGCACGGCGTCGCAGAGCAACTGCTTCATGATCGACGTGAAGCAGCCCGCGGAGCAGGTCGTCGAGACGATGGCGGCGCACGGCGTGATGATCGGAAGGGTGTGGAAGAATTGGCCGCAGTGGGTGCGGGTGACGGTGGGGAACAAGCGGGAGATGGCGCGGTTTCGCGAGGTGTTTGCGGCGCAGGTCTAGCGCAGCCTGCAAGCTCATACAAAACCAATGTGGGAGCTGGCTTGCCTGCGATGCAGACGCCGCGGTTCTTCAATAAAACCGAGGTGATGCTATCGCAGGCAAGCCAGCTCCCACATTCAGGCAATTACTTTCAGGTTACTGCTGCGCGATGCTGTACCCATCGAACGCGGTCTGCTGTTGCAGCGCAGTGATCACGCTCTTGCGGCTCAACGGCTGTTCAGCCCCGGCGTTATCCACAAAGCTCTCGACCTCAAGCTCCGCCTCATCGCCTTCGCCGACAAAGCTGAAGCCCAGGAACTCGAACGCCTCGCGGTCGACATTGAGCTTCGAGCGCGGGGTGCGCAGGGGCAGGGTGACGCTGATGCCATCCTTGCTGATCACAAACACTTCGGCTTCTTTCTTGGGCCGCGATGCCTTGCTCTTGCCGGCGCTTGGGTTGCTGATCGCCTGGTGGCTCTGGTTCAGCACTTTCAGCGCCAGCCCGTAGACCAGCTCCTGGAACTCGGGGTCGTCCTTGAAGCTGGACAGGATGCGGCTGATCGAGAATTTGCTGCTCAGGTCTTCCAGGGCGGCGCTGTCAGCGGCCTCGGCGTCCTTGAGTTGCTTGAGCTGGCCCATCAGGTCATAGGCCTTGTCGTCGTCGAAGGCATCGTGGGCCTGGCGGATGGCAACGCGCAGCTCGCGGATCTGGTCGCTTTCCTTGGAGGTGTGAAACGCGTCCAGCACCATCTCGCTGATGATCTTGGCCGCCGGCACATGCTGTGAAAGATTGATGGCGTTTTCGTATTCCGCTTTGGATTGCAAGGCGACTACGGATTCTTCGGTGGTGTAGGAATCGGACATTGAAATTTCACTACTTCAGTAAACGGGGGACAAAAAAGCGTCGGGCATTTTCAGCGGGGAGGGGGATCAGGTCAAGGCGGCACTCTGCCCCACGGTTGTGCTGATCCATATCAACAGGCGCCCCTAGGAAATTCGCTACAACAACACGGGGGCTGAACCCGCCCCCGGTTATCTGCCTGATGACGTATAAAAATAATTGCAGACCTGCGCCGAGGAGACCGCTCCAGGCCAGGTTTTTAAAGGAATATTGCGATGACGCTTCCCCTGTCACGTCTTGGCCTTGTGGGGGTGATGTGCTGTCTGTCCCTTCCCCTGTACGCCAACACCCCCGACCCCGCACTGATCGAACACGGCCAATACGTTGCACAACTGGGCGACTGCATCGCCTGCCATACCGCCAAAGATGGCAAGGTCATGGCCGGCGGCCTCGAACTGAGCACGCCGATGGGCACGATCTTTTCGAGCAATATCACCCCGGACCGCGAGACCGGTATCGGTCACTACACCTTCGAACAATTCGACCGGGTCATGCGCGAAGGCGTCACGCCTGCGGGTATGAATCTGTACCCGGCGATGCCGTATCCGTCCTACGCGAAGATGAGCGAGGCGGATATGCGCGCCTTGTACGCCTACCTGATGCACGGGGTGGAGCCCGTGCCCCAGGCCAACCGCGACGCCGACATGGGCTTCCCCTTCAACCAGCGCTGGGGCCTGGCGCTGTGGAACTTCGCCTTTCTCGACAAGCAGCCGTTCCAGCCAGACCCGGGCCGCGACGAGGTGCTCAACCGTGGCGCCTATCTGGTCCAGGGCCTCGGCCACTGCGGTTCGTGCCACACACCGCGCGGCATTGCCTTCCAGGAAAAAGCCCTGAGCGATGCCGGCCGCAGCGGCCAGCATTACCTCGCCGGCGAAACCGTCGAGCATTGGCGCGCCCTGAGCCTGCGCAACCTGTGGACCGTGGATGACACCGTGCAATTGCTCAAGACCGGGCAGAACCGCTTTGCCACCGTCTCCGGCAATATGGCCGATGTGATTCACCACAGCACCCAGCATTTCAGCGACGATGACCTGACTGCCATCGCCAGCTACCTCAAATCCCTGCCGCCGGGCAAAGACGACCTGCCGATGCCGTCCGTGGCCCAGGCACCCGCCGCGCCGCCTGCCGACCTGTTCACCAGCCGAGGCGGCCTGGGCTATATGCAGTTCTGCAGCGATTGCCACCGCAGTGACGGCGCCGGCGTGAAAGGCCTGTTCCCGCCCCTGGCCGGCAACCCGAGCATCGCCGCGAGCAACCCGACGTCGCTGCTGCACATCACCCTGACCGGCTGGGAAACCGCGCAAACGGCGACTCACCCACGGGTCTACACCATGCCCGGTTTCGCCCGGCTGGCGGACCCGGAAATCGCCGAGATCCTCAGTTTCGTGCGCACGCGCTGGGGCAACCAGGGCACCCCGATCGACGCCGCCCAAGTGAAAAAGCTGCGCGCCCAGCTCAACCCGGCCACCACCGATTCGTCCGCCTTCGAAACCCCGCGCCTGGCCGATCTGCTGTCCGCCCCCAACGCCGATCAAGTCATGCGCGGCATGCGCCTGCACCTGCAAACCAAGGCGCTGCTGCCTGACAACGTCGGCAACTCGCTCAATTGCACCAGTTGCCATCTCAACGCCGGCACCGTGGCCGACGGCTCGCCCTTTGTCGGTGTGTCGGCGTTTTTCCCCAGCTACGCACCGCGTGCGGGCAAGGTGGTGACCCTGGAAGAACGCATCAACGGCTGCTTCCGGCGCTCCATGAATGGCAAGCCGTTGCCGCCGCAGTCAGCCGATATGCAGGCGATGGTCGCCTACTTTGACTGGATGAAAAACAATACGCGGCCTGAAGACAAAGTCGCCGGGCGTGGCGTGGGCAAGGTCGACCCGGCGATCAAGCCCGACCTGGCCAATGGCAAGGCGGTCTATGCCAAGCAATGCGCGGTCTGCCATGGCGACAACGGCCAGGGGCTGGCGCGGGCCGATGGCGAGCTGATCTACCCGCCGCTGTGGGGCGAGCAGTCGTTCAACATCGGCGCGGGGATGGCGCGCACCTACACCGCGGCGGCATTCGTCAAACGCAACATGCCGATTGGCTTCCACGAGAAATTCCCGTTGGGGCAGGGCGGTTTGTCCGACCAGGACGCGGTGGACGTGGCGGCGTATTTTGCCGGGCAACCGCGTCCGGACTTCCCGGACAAGGTCAAGGATTGGCCGAACGGCGGCAAGCCGGTGGATGCGCGGTACTAGTCCAGTTGCTTGAGGCAGGCCTCGAGGATATCCAGGCCTTCCTCCAGCACCGCTGGCTCAATGGTCAGCGGTGCGAGCAAGCGGATGATGTGCCGTGACTTGCCGCTGGGCATCAGCAGCAGGCCGGCCTCGCGCGCCAGGCTCAGCAACTGGGCGAGTTGTTTCGGCGCGGGCGTGCCGTCGGCGTGGGCCAGTTCCATGCCGCGCATGGCGCCGACGCCGGTCAGGCGGCCGAGGTAAGGCGACAGGCGCTGTGCGCGCCAGGCTTCATAGCGGCTGACAATCGCTGTTTGCTGCCGCGAACCCCAGGCCTGCAAGTGCTCATCGGTCATCGCGTCCAAGGTGGCCAATGCCGCCGCGCAGGCAATCGGGTTGCCGGAATAGGTGCCGCCGAGGCCGCCTTTGGGCAGGTTGTCCATCAGCGCCTTGCGCCCGACCACTGCCCCCAGCGGTACACCGCCAGCGATGCTTTTGCCGAGCAGGATCAAATCCGGTTCGATGCCCAGGCGCGAGAAGGCGAAGCGCTGGCCGGTACGCCCGAAGCCCGACTGGATTTCATCGGCAATCAGCAGGATGTTTTTTTCATCACAGAAACGCCGCAGCGCCTGGGCGAACTCGATGTCGAGGGCCAGGAAACCGCCTTCGCCCTGCACCGGTTCGAGGATGAAACAGGCGACGTCGTCGACGTCGATTTCCACGCTGAACAGGCGGTCCATGGCCTTCAGCGCTTCGGCACAGGTCACGCCGTTGTCGGCGCTGGGGTAGGGCAGGTGATAGACCGGGCCGGGCAGGACGCCGACCTTTTGCTTGTAGGGCGCGACCTTGCCATTGAGGTTCAAGGTGGCGAGGGTGCGGCCATGAAAGGCCCCGTCGAACGCGATCACCGCCGTGCGGCCGGTGGCCCCCCGCACGATCTTCAGGGCATTTTCCGCCGCTTCGGCGCCGCTGTTGGTGAGCATGCCGCTGACCGGATAGTCCACCGGGATAAACGCGGTCAGGCGATCCATCAGCTCGATGTAGGGCGCGTGAGGCGCAGCGTTGAAAGCGTAGTGGGTCAGTTTCGTCGCCTGTTCGCGAATCGCGTCCACGACCCCAGGGTGGCAATGGCCGAGGTTGAGCACGCCGATGCCGCCGACAAAATCGATATAGCGTTTGCCCGCAGTGTCCCAGACTTCGGCGTTCTTACCGTGGCTAAGGCTGATCGGGTGGACGATGGAAATCGACTGGCTGATGGTTTCGCGGCTCATGAATCTCGGACTCGGCAATGGCGGACGTGTTTTTATCTAAGCCGTGCGCCCACCCTGGCCGCAAACGAAATAAAGTCGCCGGGTCATTATTAAAAGTCGCGATGTGCACTCACGTAGTCGACCATCCAGTTCAGGAAGGCTTTGACTTTGGGGATCTCGCCGGCGTGTTCGGCATGCGCGATAAAATGCGCGCCGCTGCTGGGCATGGCGTAGTCCCACGGGATCGTCAGGCTGCCTTGGGCAAGTTCTTCGGCCACCAGGTAATGCGGCACCAGCGCCACGCCATAGCCCGACTGCGCCGCGCGAATGCACATGTAGAACGTGTCGAAACGCGGCCCGTGGTAACTGTTCTGCGAGTGCAGGCCTTGTTCCAGGAACCATTCGTGCCAGGCCTCCGGGCGCGAGGTGCATTGCAGCAAGGTGTGGCGCGACGACGCGTCGCTGCCCTCGGCGACAAACCCCGGCGCACAGACCGGCACCACGGCTTCACGAAACAGCTCGATGCAGGTCGCGCCCGGCCATGAGCCCTGGCCGAAGAAAAACGCGATATCGGCCTTGGCCTGCAGCACGTCGAAGGGCTCCAGCTCATTGCGCACGTCCAGATGGATATTCGGGTGTTTCGCCGCGAAGTCCTTGAGCTTGGGCACCAGCCAGCGGTCGCCGAAGGTCGGCTGGGTGGCGATGCGCAGCACCTCGGTTTCACCGCCGTAGGTGAGGATGTAACGGCTGGAGATGTCCACCTGGGTGAGGATCTTGTGCACTTCGGCCAGGTACAACGACCCGGCCGGCGACAAGTACAGGCGCTGGCGAACCCGCTCGAACAGGTTGTGGCAGAGCATCTCTTCCAACTGCGCCACCTGCTTGCTGACCGCACTCTGGGTCAGGTGCAGCTCTTCGGCGGCGCGGGTGAAACTCAGGTGGCGGGCGGCGGCTTCGAAGCATTGCAAGGCCGTCATCGAAGGGGTCAAGCGTTTTGAAATCATGCAGTTCATTCCAAATCGGAAGGAGCCTTTGCCTAAAGGTCGTTTGTGGCAGCGCCGTAAAGCCGTGGATACTGCCCGGCAGCACTATAAACCGGCGCGGGCTGTGCAGCGCCGAATAATAAGGAATGACAGGGAGCGCCTTGCATGAACCGATTCAAAACCACGTTGGCCACACTGGGCGCCACCGCCGTATTCGGCCTGGCCAGCACTGCGCACGCCGGGGCGACCCTGGATGCGATCCAGAAAAAAGGCTTTATCCAATGCGGCGTCAGCGACGGTTTGCCCGGTTTTGGCGTGCCCGACAGCAAGGGCAAGATGACCGGCCTCGATGTCGACGTGTGCCACGCCGTGGCGGCGGCAGTGTTCGGCGATGCGTCGAAAGTGAAGTTCACCCAATTGACCGCCAAGGAGCGCTTCACCGCGTTGCAGTCCGGCGAAATCGACCTGATCTCGCGCAACACCACCTGGACCAGCTCGCGTGATTCGGCGATGGGCCTGGTGTTCACGGGCATCACCTACTACGACGGCATCGGTTTTCTGGTGAACAACAAACTGGGAGTGACCGGTGCCAGTCAACTGGACGGCGCGACCGTGTGTATCCAGGCCGGCACCACCACGGAACTGAACGTCTCCGACTACTTCCGCACCCACGGCATGAAGTACACGCCCATCACCTTCGACACCGCCGACGAGAGCGCCAAGGGCCTGGAGGCCGGGCGTTGTGATGTGCTGACCACCGACCAGTCGGGACTGTATGCACAGCGGATCAAAATGGCCCACCCGGATGAGTTCGTGGTGCTACCGGAGGTGATCTCCAAGGAACCGCTGGGGCCGCTGGTGCGCAAGGGCGATGACGAGTGGTTCAGCATCGTCAAGTGGACGCTGTTCGCGATGCTCAATGCCGAGGAAATGGGCATCACCTCGCAGAACGTCGAGGAACAGGCCAAGACCAGCAAGAACCCGGATGTCGCGCGGCTGCTGGGCGCCGACGGTGAGTACGGCAAGGACCTCAAGCTGCGCAAGGACTGGGTCGTGCAGATCGTCAAGCAGGTGGGCAACTACGGCGAAGTGTTCGAGCGCAATATCGGCCAGGGCAGCGTGTTGAAGATCAAGCGCGGGCTCAATGCGCTTTGGAACAACGGCGGTATCCAGTACGCGCCGCCGGTGCGATAACGCCGGGGGTCAATCGGCGACCCCACCTTTCCCCGCCGCCTTGGCGCGATACAACGCCTGGTCGGCACGTGCCATCAAGGCGGCGGGGGTATCACCCGATTGACTCGCCGCCACGCCTACGCTGAGGGTGACGTGGAAGTCGTCGCTCACCGGGTTATCCCTCAACGCCTCGCAGATGCTTTCGGCGATTGCCTTGGCGGTCTCCAGCGACGTGTTGGGCAGCAGTACCATAAACTCATCGCCGCCCCATCGAGCCAGCAGGTCATCGGCGCGTATACAGCCTTTCAAACGCTCGACCACCCGCACCAGCGTCTCGTCGCCTGCGCTGTGGCCGTACTGATCATTGATCGGCTTGAAGTCATCGATATCCATCGCGATCAGTGCCAGCGGCAGGCGAAAGCGTTGGGCGCGTTCGCATTCTTCCAGCAAGGTTTTTTCCATGCGATAGCGGTTGGCGACCAGCGTCAGGGTGTCGCGTTCGGCGAGGGAGCGATTTTCATCCAGCTGCAATTGCAGTTGCTGGTTGACCCGTGACAGCTCGCGCGTGCGCTCGGCCACCAGCACTTCAAGGGATTGATTGCGCTGTTCCAGTTGCTCGACGGAGCTTTTGCGTAAATGGATATCACGGTGGGCGCCCACCATCCGCGCCACCGAACCGTCAGCGTTGCGGGCAATCACGTAGCCACGGTCTTCGATCCACAGGTAGCTGCCATCTTTTTTGCGGCAACGGTATTCGGCCTGGTAGTAGGGGGCACGACGCTGGATGTAGTCATCAAACAGCATCATCACCTGGGGGTAGTCGTCCGGATGGATCACGTTTTCCCAGGTGAACACGCTGTTTTCCAGGGCGTGTCGAGGGTAGCCAAGCATTTCATACCAACCCGGGTTGCGGTACACGAACCCGGTATTGGCGTTCCAATCCCAGATGCCGTCGCTGACCAACTCCAGAACGGTGTGCAGCATGTCGGCGTTGAAGTGAGAGAAATCAGTGCCCGGTGGGCTGTTGCCGGGAGTATCGTCCATTGCGCGATCCTTGCGTGGGCTGGCATCCGAGGCCTGCCGATATTGATGCCGGTACTCCGTGGCTGGCGCTACTGTACAACGGGATTTGAGTGCTTTGAATAGGGCGAATGTACGCCTTTGGCAGGATGGCAATAGGCTATCTATCGAGGGCGCCCGACGATTTCCCCGCGTCTGGACGCTGCGCAGCGCTTCGCGCCAGCGTTCGAACCGCAGGTACCCCTTGTGGCCATCCGAGCTGGACGGCCTTGTTCTCGATGAAGAAAAGTTACTTGGGAGCCACCATTCTCGTCCTGGCCTTCCCATCCGCGTTGTGTTGGTAAATCTCTTCAGGTTGGCCCTGTTCGTTGAAAAACACCTGGCCGATCCCCGCCGAGTTCCATAGCCGCTCGCCCGCTTCGGCATGTTCCGGAATATGCGGAACCACCTGCATGGTGCGGCGGCGGGTGAACCAGTTGAGGGGCGAGCGGGGCGAGTAGAGCCAGCGGTTGAGCCGGTCGAACCATTCCAGCAGGCGCGGCGGGAATTCGTTCTTGATGCCGCTGCTGGTGATCTGCCAGATTTTCGGGCCGGCATTGCGATGGCGGATCAGTACTTCGTAGACGAACGAATAGTGCACATCGCCCGACAGGATCACGTAGTTCCCCGGTGTCCGTGAGTGACGGAAGATATTCAGGATCACCTGGGCGGCGCCGCGATGGGCCATCCAGTTTTCCGCGTCCACCAGCAAGGGGTGGCCGCACCAGCTGAACACTTTTTGCACGGTCTCGATCAGCTTGACGCCAAAGATCGGCGCGGGCGAGACGATGATGGCCGAGGGGTGATCAAGCAGTTCCTGCTGCAGTTCGCTCAAGGCTTCCCAATCCAGCAGGCCGGAAGGTTGCTTGAGGGTGAACTCACTGCGCCAGCGGCGGGTGCGGGTGTCCAGCACCACCAGCGCAGGCGTGGTGGGCAGTACGTAGTGCCATTGCTGGAATTTCAGCAGGGCCTCGAGCAATGCATCCTGGGCGCTGGCGTCCAGGTGGTTGGCCTGGGGCTGGGTGGTCAGCGCCTGGACCTGGCTGACCAGCGGGCCAAAGACATCCGGCTGGTTGCCCCAGCCCTGGCACAGCAAATAGGCCAGCAGGGCATTGCCGATGATGCGTTTGGAGAAGGGGTGCCCGTAGGCGGTTTCTTCCCATTGGGCGCTGAGGTTCCAGTCGTCGGTGATGTCGTGATCGTCAAAGATCATCAGCGTGGACAGGTGGGCGAATACCCGCGCGACGCCCGGCAGGCCCTGGCGAAAGCGCTCGATTTGTACCCGTTCGCGGGCGTAGCGCTGCTGTTCTTCGGCGCTCAAGCGGGGAGGCTCCAGCGTGAGCAGGTTCCAGGGCGTGGGCGACCAGACCAGCAGGTACATCGCCATGACTTCGGCGAAGGTGACCAAGTGGTTATCGGCGGTGCTGCTGGTGAATATCGGTTTTTTCACCCCGCCGAAAAATCGCTCGCGCAAGGTTTCATTGCTGTCCAGCGCCGGGAGCAGGTCGGCACGGTGGTAGTAGCTGGCGCGATGCCCGTAGAGGCTGGCGCTGTCGTCTATCACCGCTCCTTCCAGGTATTCATCGAACAGGCCCAGGCGCGCGATCAACCCATGGATCGCCCGCAGCATGGGCCCGGCGACATCGTCCGCGTACACCTGGTCGCCGCTCATCATCAACAGGGCCGGGCGTTGCTCGGGCAGGTGGGCTTCGGCCAGCAGGCGGTCGACGCACAGCAGGCCTTCGGCCGCGTGATGGTGTGGTTTGCGGCACGAGCCATGGACCAACTGATGAATACGGCTGTGCAGCACAAAACTGGGGTATTGGGCGTCTGCATACAGCAGGTGTGGCGCCCACTCGGCGATGCCGAGGCTGTCGATCAACAGGTCATAGCCAATGACCTCATCCTGGGGCAGGGCGTCATCCAGCGGCACATCGATCAAGTGGATGACGGCGTCACGCCCCACCGCAATGGTTTGGCATTGGCCCTGATCCAGCACGATGCTGCGGGTCTGCCCGGCAATGTGCAGCGTCAGGGTCAGCACCAGCTCCCGGCTGCCCATCAGCCACAGCACCAACCGCTGGGGTTCCAGGCGGCGTAGCAGGGGGCCGGCGAGTACGGCGGGCAATGTGTCGGGTGGCAGCATGCAGGGAAGGGCTCCAGGCGGGGTCGGCCGAAAACTCTAGCGCATTGAATGTCAGTGTTTTGTTAAGGCGAGGGTATGAAGGGCCGTGCACAGCCCTTCACATGCCCGGTTAGAGCAGTCGACCGCCGCCCAGGCTGTCCAGCGTGCCGGTGCTCCTGCGCCTGTCGTTTGCGGCCGGGCCATCGGATGCATGTTCGTGGGTCTGCTCGATGCTGCGCTTGTTGCGAGAGCGCGTGACTTCATCCTGCTGAGCCACAGATGCAATAGGCATGTTCAACGAGTGATTGAGGGAACTTATCATGGAGGTGGTCCTCTGTCAGTGGTAAGCCTCACCGCTTAGTGAAGCTGAGCCAAACCTACAGAGGGGGGCGGCAACCGCGCTATAAACGCCTCGCGGCAACATGTGACGGGGCGCAGCTGGAAATCATCGACGCGGCCTTCGGCGCAGCCGCCCGATTCGGGCTAAGTCGCGGCCTCCCTGGCGTGCAGCCCCAACGCCGCGCAGTTCTGTGCGACGCCGTTACGTAACGCGCTGTAGTAATCTGCGCGGCACCCTGGCCCTGGCAGAGCGCCAGGGCGGGAGGCGTGTCAGGTATGCGACTCTTCCATCACCTTTGGCACAGTGAAGCGGAACTCACTGCCACGCCCCAGTTCACTCTCGGCGACGATCTTGCCGCCATGGGCC
Source organism: Pseudomonas sp. 13B_2.1_Bac1 (assembly GCF_025466155.1). Lineage (NCBI taxonomy): Bacteria > Pseudomonadati > Pseudomonadota > Gammaproteobacteria > Pseudomonadales > Pseudomonadaceae > Pseudomonas > Pseudomonas sp. 13B_2.1_Bac1. Next base: position 69,058 of record NZ_JANLOH010000023.1, read on the forward strand.
TGCACGATACCTTGGGTGATGTACAGCCCCAGGCCGCTGCCGGTGGGGTTGTTTTCCGCCTGGGTCCAGTAGCGATCGAACACGTGGGGCAGTTGTTCCGGCGCAATGCCTTCGCCCGAGTCACGCACCGAAAACACGATTTCCTCGCCATTGCTCATGGCGCTGATCCCGATATTGCCCTGGCGCGGGGTGAACTTGATGGCATTGCCAATCAGGTTCGACAGGACCTGGAACAGCCGCTCCGGGTCGGCATTGATCTGCAGGCCGGGCTCGGTGTTGAACGACAGGTCGATGCCTTTCTCCATCGCCAGTGGGGCAAGCAGGGAGTAGGCCTCTTCGAACATCTGGCTGACATCCAGCGCCACCGGCTTGACCACGTAGCGCCCGGCCTCGATTTTCGAGGTGTCGAGCAAGTCTTCCAGCAGCACATTCATGCGCCCGGCGGCCTGTTGCATGGTGTCGATGGCCGAGGAAATGCGCCGTGAGGTGTGTGGGCCATCGGAGCTGAAGGCCTTTTGCATCATGCCGCACAGCATCGAGATTACGGTCATCGGGTTACGCAGGTCGTGGGACACCACCGCCACCAGTTCATCGCGGGCGCGCACGGCTTGTTGCTCGCGCAGTACCTGGCGGGCCAGGTCGTTTTCCAGGGCCGAGCGGCGCAGGTCGTTGGCGGCGAAGCGGTCGCCATGGCTCCACTTGGTAGAGATGCCGGCCATTTCGACTTTCCAGATTTCAAATGAAGTACGTGGGCGAAGGCGCAGGCCGGCGTCGGAATTTTCCAGGTCCAGGGGCTTTTTCGGGTCGCCGCTCCAGTTGATGTTTTCCTTCACTTCCGGGCGGAACCACATCACGCCATTGTCCACCGGCTTGGGCAGGCTCATGGCCAACACGCCGCTGGCCACCTGCTGGAACTCGGCAGCCGGCGGGTACACCGACACCAGGTTATGGCTGGAAAATACCGGCTCGCCGCTGTCCTGCAGCCACTTGTGCAAGGCACGGATCTGCGCCGGTTCCGGGCAGTTGCCGTAGCGGTGCAATTGTTTGTCTTCGATGATCGCCACGCCGCCGGCGAGGGTCAGGTCCATCAGCAACTGGCCGCGTTGGGCGAGGCCGTCGAACACGTTGTCTTGCGAAGCTTTCATCGCCTGGTCCAGCAGCGCCAGGGCCTCGACTTTCTCTTCTCGCTGACGGCTCAGGTCCAGGGCTTCCATGGCGCTGATCTGCAACGACAGGACTTGGCCGATGGTCTGGCAGGCGGTGCGCAGGTCATTGGGCACCAGCAGTGGCTCGCGGTTGCCGCAGCTGATCAGGCCCCACAGCTTGTCGCCCTTCATCAGCGAGATGCTCATGGACGACAGCACGCCCATGTTCTGCATGTACTGACAGTGAATCGGCGACACGCTGCGCAGGGTGGCGAAGCTCAAGTCCAGCGGTTGGCCGGTGTCCGGGCGCAGCTTGGGCAGCAACGGCACCGGCTCGTAGGCCGCGTTCGGGATGATGCGCAGCCAGTTGGTGCGGTACAGCTCGCGGGCCTGCTCGGGGATGTCGGACGCGGGGAAGAACAGCCCGTTGAACAGCTCCATGGACGGTGCCGACGCTTCGGCAATTACCTGGCCGTGGCCTTCGTCTTCGAAGCGATAGATCAGCACGCGGTCGTAACCGGTCATGGCCTGGATTTCGGTCACGCTGATTTCGTACAGCGCCTGCAGGGTTTTCGCCGACTGCAAACGTTGCAGCATTTTGCCCAGGTCACTGGTGCGACCATTCAGCGCGCGTGGGCGGAAGTCTTTGAGCCGCGGTTCGAACTCCAGCACCAGCACGTCCTGATGGCGGTGCAGCAGGCCTTCGAACTCGGCGCCGTTGAGGCTGACATGCAGCGGCGGTGCGTCGACAAAGCTGTTTTGCGTAGCCACGGTTTGCACGGCCTGGGCGTGTTCGGCCCCGATCAGCGTGTGCAGCGGCTGGCCCAGCAGTGCCTCGGGTGCGTGGCCGAACAGAGCCGCGACGTTGGCGCTGACCTGGATGATGCGCAGGTCCGGCTCCGACAAGGTCAGCAGCACGCCGTGGGGCTGGATCGCGCCCGGGAAGCGGATCGGCTCGTCGGCACAGTTGGCAAGCAGCTCTTCAAAATCTTCGGGTTTCATAGCAGTACCTCCTGGCTGTCGAGCCATTGCTCAAAGCAGCTGAACGTCGAACGGGCCGCATCCACTGCGTGCTCTCTGGCCTTGGCGTCCAGCGGCATGTGGCCCAGGTAATCGAGGAAATCCTTCCAGCGTCGACCGGTGTCGGCACCGTACACATTGAGAAACGCACCGCCGTTGTCGGCATTCACGTCCAGGCGCTGGGCCATTTCACGGCGCAATACCTGGCCGCCCAAGGTCGCGCCTTCCAGCACATAGAGGGCACCGAGGCAGGCGGCGGGCGTGTCGAGGCGGGGCAGATGGGCGCAGCGGGGCAGGGCATCGATAGCGGCTTCACTCACGCCGAGGGCGTGAAGATCGCTCACCAGGGTCGGCGTTTTCACACGCAATGCCTGGTCGTAGCCCACGGGAATCAAATCTCGGTCGTACAGCGACGCTTCGATCGGCGCATAAAAACCGTAATACGCCCGGACCAGGCGCTGATACCAGCCGGCATCCAGGCGCTCGGAGAAAAACGGCAGGCGTTTTTCCAGCGCCACGTGCAACAGGCCGGTGCCTTCACGCAACGCTTCCAGCAATGAGGGCGCACTAACGTCATGGGCCGGTGAATGCATTCAATGAGCTCGAACTGTGGGCCTCTCGGCCATGAATGACGCTTGGAAATGGGCGACGATTCTACACAACTCATGGCGATCAACTGAACGCACAAGGCGAAAAGGCTGACCAGCGGATCAGAAAAGTCGCTCCCTGCTCTTCAATGACCACACGGACCCATGTGAAGTTCGGTCCGGGTGATATCGCCATGCTATCAATGCAAGGACGAGCCCTGCTGGGTCAAGGCGGTTTGCACACACTCCAGCAGATGCTCAGTGCTCCACGGCTTGGGCAGGAACCGCACTGAACCGCCCAACTGCTCGGCCAGTTTGGTATTGCCAGACGTCAGCAGCACCGGCACGCTCGGCCACCGGTGCGCGACAACGCGGCTCAGGTCGTAGCCATTGAGTAGCCCCGGCATTTGCACATCGCTGACGATCAGGTCCACCGGATCATCGCCCCGTTCCAGGTAAATCATCCCCTCATCCGCCGAAGGAAACGACGTTACCACCGCCCCGAAATCCTCCAGCACATCCACCATTAACGAACGAATGATCTCGTCGTCTTCCAGCACTAAAATCGATGGCTGAGCCATGATCCTTACTCCACCATCAGGGTCCAGTAAGGTGGAGTGGGGCAGGCGCGGATAGGTTCGATTGGATGTTTATCAGGCGATGGGTGGTCACTTGGAGGGTCTGGCTTGCGCATTTGAGTGGGTGTGCTGCACGATACCGGCGTTCTGCCATCCTGACCGGTCCGGTTCTCACCGGCGCACACACAAGGCCGTCAACCGTGAACGCTCCCACCGCCTCCTTGATCGACCCGGACCTGGGCAACCGCATGATCAAAGTCGACCACGCCGGCGAGCACGGCGCGATCTGCATCTACAGCGGCCAATTGTTCATGGCCCGCGTGTTCGCGCCCGGCATGGTGGCCGAGTTGCAAGCGTTTCTTTCTCACGAGCGTCGCCACCGCGCGGTGTTCCAGGCCGAGTTGCAGCGGCGCGGCTATCGTCGCTGCCGCAGTTATTGGCTGTGTGGGCTGGGCGGGCTGGCGTTGGGGTTGATCACCGGCGTCTGCGGGCGCAAGGCTATTGTCGCCACGACGGTCGCCGTCGAAAGTGTCGTGCTCAAGCACCTGGCGCACCAACTGCACACGCTGCGTGACATTGATCCGCTGGCCGTGGCCGCCATTGCCTCGATTGTCGACGAGGAACAGCACCACCACGACCACTCGGCCGCGCAGATTGATGCGCAGGATCCATGGTTCCGTTCGCTGGCGCCGGTGGTCACGGCATGGACCGAAGCGGTGATCTGGATGGGCATGCGTTCCTGACAAACAGGCATAATTGCCGTTATCACCTGCTGTGGAGTCCACCATGAAGTACGCCTTGTTCATCCTCGCCCTGATCCTCAACAGCGGCTCGGCCCTTGCCGCAGGCGATGCCGAGGCGGGTGGCAAGCTCTTCAGCAAGACCTGCGGCGGCTGCCACAGCATCGGCGAAGGTGCGCGCGGTGGCTTCGGGCCGGAACTCAACGGCATCATCGGCCGACCCGCCGGTACCACCACCGATTACCAGTACTCCGACGCGATGAAGAACTCCGGCGTGGTCTGGACCCGCGACAAACTCGCCGCCTACATCGAGGCACCGAAGAAGGTGGTGAGTGGCACGCGGATGATCTTCTGGGGCATCAGCGACCCGGAAAAAATCGAAAACATCCTCGCCTACCTGGAAACCTTCCAGGATAAATAGTCACTCCCGCACATTCCGGAACAGCATCAACCGCGCGCTCTCATGCAGCCCCTGCGTGAGCGTCCGCAGGCGTTGAAACTCCTGGGGATGCTGCGCGGCGACGTCCTCGCGCGGTGTGGGTGAGGCCAGGTCATGCAGGGTCGGCGAGCTGCCGTCATGCTGCATCTGCAGTAAAAAGTCCTTGGTCACGCCGCCGATGATCGGGAACGTGCCCTCCTGCAAGACCAGCGGCACCACGCGCTCGCCCTCCGGTGCCGGTTGCTGGATGTCCCGGCCCATGGCGCCGTTGCGAAAGGGTATGCCCGCCATGCCGGCCACCGTCGGCAGCAGGTCCGCCAGGCCCACCGCCTCTTCTATGACGCGCGGTTGCAGGCCGGGGGCGTGGATCAGCAGCGGCACGTTGTTGCTTTCCAGGCCCAGTTGTTCGAAGGCCGGGGCCATGTGTGGAATCTGGCTGATGCGCGTGTTGTGGTCGCCGAAGAACACGAAAATGCTGTTGTCGTACCAACCACCGGCCTTGGCGATTTCCATCAAGCGGCCGATGTTGTAGTCCAGCAGGCGCACCGCATTGTATTGCTCGACGCTGCGCGAACCGGCGGCCTGCACCTGTTCCAGGGTCACGTCCTTGACCTGGAAACCGTCGTTGAGGCGGGGAATGGTGAACGGCCGATGGTTGCCGGAAGTTTGCACATAGGCAAAGAACGGCTGGTCCTTGGGCACGCTGCGCAACAGCTGGTCGCCTTCCTTGAACAGGTCCAGGTCGGAGATGCCCCACACGTCCACCCGCGGCGAACGCCAGTGGCTTTCGTCATAGAGTTGCACGCCGTCGATGCTCTGGCGGATCAGCGCGTTGATATTCGCCCAACCGGCATTGCCGCCAATCAGGTAGAACTTCTGATAGCCCTGGAACGCGTTGATCACAGTGTGTTGGCGCGTGATCAGCGGGTTGCGGGTGGCCGTTTCCTGGCGGGTCACATCCGGCACGCCGGTGATGCTCGCCCACACGGTCTTGGCGGTGCCGGTGACGGGCACATAGAAGTGCTTGAAGAACCAGCTTTGCGTGGCCAACTGGTCCAGGTTCGGCGTCGGGTCGAGCGGGTTGCCGTAGGCTCCCACGGCGCTGGTGCCGAGGGATTCGAGCATCACGAAGATCACGTTCGGCGCGCGCTCGCCGGCCAGTCGATACGGCTGCACGGGTTGCTCGCGGATGAAGTTCAGTTGCTGCGCATCCGGCTGGTCAACACCAAGGTACGCGGCGACTTGCGGGTAATGTTCGCGTACCAGGGCCTCATCGAACTGTGACTGGCCGACCTTGAGCGTGTCATACAAAAACAGCACCGGGTTCAAACCCACGGCGGCCACCTGGCTGTTGCCGGAAAAGAACGCATCGCTCCAGCGCAGCGGCACCGGGTTCTCCAGGTTGAGGTTGGCGACGCGGCCGAGCAGAGCGAGCAGCACGGCGACCAGGCCGATCACCGAGACCGAGGCCAGCGCCCATTTGCGCGTGGGCGTGGGCTGGCGATCCAGGGTCAGCCGCTCCAGGCAGATCAACGCCCACACCCACAGTGCCACCGCCGCCAGCCAGCAGGCGGTTATCCACAGCACCGGGTAGGTTTCCCACACCATCTGTTGTGAAATCTGCGCGTCTTGCAGGTAACGCAACACCGTCGCGTTGATGCGCACGCCCAGGTAGGCGTAGTGGCCGAAGTCGATGATATACACCAGGCCGACCCCGGCCAGCGCGATCACCAGGTAACCCCGCGCCAGCCAGCGCAGGGCCGGCAGGGTGGTGAGGTTCCAGCGCGGCAGCCAGGCCAGCACCGCCAGCGGTAGCAGCAACAGCACTGCCAGGCGCAGGTCGAACCGCAGGCCGATGCCAACGGTTTCCAGCAACGCCGGGGTGTCCAGGGCGAGGCCGGAAAACGCCAGCACGAATATCAGTCGCAAGGCGGCCAGCAACGCAAATACCAACCCAATCGCGCCCACGCCGTAGCGCAGGCGGCGTGATTGCAACGCACCCATTAGTTTCCCTCTTCTCAACAACACCACAGATCAAATGTGGGAGTGGGCGTGCTCGCGAACGCGGTGGTTCAGTGCCAGAGATGCTGCCTGACACTGCGCATTCGCGAGCAAGCCTGCTCCCACAGGTTGAGTTGCATTAATCCAGCCACGACGCAGTAGACCGCCAAGAGCGGATCCACCAGATAATCCCAGTAGTTTTCCGAAGCCTTGAGCCGCAGCGCGAACGCCAGGGTGCCCACCGCCAGCATCCACACCGCCAGCGCATTGCGCAGCCACAGCATCAACAGCGCGGCCGCGCCCACCAGCACAATCATCGGCCGTGGATTGAAGCCCCAGCGGTAGGGATCGAAATACGTCAGGCCCAGCGTGGCCGGGTACAGCACCAGGCTCAGCAAGCCAAACAGCAGCAACATTTGCACGTGGTGCTGCCGGTTGAGCGGCTGTACCACGCCCACGCGACTCAAGCCCACCCACGCCAACAACACCAGGGTGCTGATCGCCAGGTCATCGGTAAAACTGCGCACGTACGCCGCCAATGGCAGCTCGTTGATAGGGATAAAACTCACCGCCACCAGCACCGGCAGCAGCCACGGACGCCAGGGTGCGGTGAAGCGCAGCGCGCACAGCAACACAAAGCCCAGCAGCACAAAACTCAAATGCGCCTGCCACATCGAAACCATCAGAGACGCTCCGCCAGCCAGGCTTCGTTGAAGCTGACATGTTTGATAAAGGTGTTATTCCACGAGTACACCAGGTGGTACATGCCGTCCGGGCTGCGGCTGAAGTACGGGTATTCGTATTCGAAATCGCAGCCTTGGGGTTTGCACACGCGGTAGTCGAGATTGCTGAGAAAGCGCTGCTCCAGCGGCAGGCGCCGGGCGCCGCTGGAGGCGCGGAAGCCTTCGCCGATGATCGCCTTATAGGCTTCGGGGGAGAACGGTTGGCCGAGCGGGTCCGGCGACTCATCCAGTTGCACCACGGTGCGCCAGTGGCTGAGCTGGGCGTCGGTGCCGTAGAGGCTGAGTTTGAAACGGCCATCCTCCAGGTCGTTCAGGGCCACCAGCAACCCATCGTCCACCGTGCCCACCGCAGCCAGCGACGAGTTGGGATTGGCCGGCTCCAGCGGGTACGGCTCGCTCCAGGTCTGGCCGGCGTCTTCGGTGCGGCTGGCCAGGACCCGGTGATGGGTGTCGCCGGCGTAGCGCAACATCGCCACGGCGCGCTTGCCGTCCAGCGGCACGATGGTCGGTTGCAGCGAGTGTTTGCCGCGACTGATGCGAAATTTGTCGATCACTGCGCCATCGGCACTCAAGTACAGGTACTCGGCAAACTTGCCCATGAACTCGTGGTACACCGGCAGACCGATCGAGCCGTCGGCATGGAACACCGGGGCGGCGCGCACCAGGGTGCTGATATTGAAGAACGGTGAGGTCACCAACTGCCTTGGCGCCGACCAACTGGCGCCGAAGTCCTCCGAGACCATCAGATTGATCGCACTGGCGGCCCAGCCACCGACTGACACCGATACGTAAAACATCCACAGGCGTTGATCCGGCCCGAGGGCGATGACCGGGTTGCCCAGCTTGCGGATATAGCGCTGGGTGCCGTCGCGAGTGCTTTCCCGCGTGGCCAGCACCTGCTCGGCCCCCCACTCGCCGCTGCGCGCATCAAAGCGCGCGGTGCGCACCTGCACATCGGCCGCGCCTTCGCGGGAGCCGGCAAACCACACCGCCATCAAATCGCCGCCGGGCAGGGCGGTGACGGACGAGGAATGCACGAAGTCAGTGAGTTGGGTGGACACGAAGCGGCTGGTGTATTGCGCCGGCGCCGCCACTTTCGCGGGGTTCGGGCTGGCCTCGGCAAACGGTGCCAGCACATGGGGCGGATGGCTTTGCCAGGCCGCGAAGAATACGGCCAGCAGGCTGCAAATCAATAAGGCGGAGCGCATAGGGAACCTGTCGGCAAAAGGATTACTGCGCACGCTCATCCGGCAGGCGCTTCCTGCGACCGGTGAGCATCGATAACGGCAGGTTGTCCCGCACCTGGATACTTTCAAACAGCGCGGCCAGCACATGCACGCAGACCAGGCCAAGAAGCACATTGGCGGCAGTCTCGTGGATTTGCTGGGGCCAATCGGCGTCCCATAACGCATCGACTTCCTGCATCAGGAAGCCGCTGACGCCGAGGGTCAGCAAGGCCAGCAACATCAACAGCATCACCAGCGCACCAATGGGCGAATGACCCAGCCGGTGCAGCGGGCGGCGGTTGAGCAGCGAGCGTGCGTGGGCACCCAGTCGTTTCGGCGTAGGCCAAAAGTCCGCCCAACGAGCACTGCGCGGTCCGACAAATCCCCACACCAGCCGTACCAGCAGCCAGGCCATGGCGTAGTAGCCCAGCCAGACATGCCAGTCATCGCCCGCTTCATTGAAGAAGTAATTGGCGACAAAGACCCCGGCGATCGACACATGAAACAGCCTCACCAACGGGTCCCACAGGCGCAGGGATTCGCCTGGCATCAGCCTTTGATCTCAGTCTTCACGGCTTTGCCGGTGACCGGGTCGTGGTAGATCTCGACTTTGCGCTTGTCTTTGTCGAAACCGTAGATCTCGTAGCAGTTACCGTCGGTGACCTTGAACTTGCTGATTGTGTAGCCTTCGGCCTTGAGCTTGTCCTGGAAGGCTTTCTCGTCTTGCCATTGCGAGCGCTCGGCGGTGGTGCATTGCGGGCCGGCGATGGCCAGGGGGCTGGCGATAATCAGGGACAGCAGGAGAATTTTGCGCATGGAAAAGCTCTCAGCAGGAGTGGGAGGTTTCACAGTGCAAAACCAACCTTAGCGCAACCTTAGTTGGCAACGAGCCGTAACATCTTTGCCGAAATGCCCCGTGTCATAACCCGGCATGATGCCGCCGATTCCTAAAGAGATTCTGCTATGCGCCTGCTCCTTGTCGAAGATGATCGTGCCCTCGGCCAGGGTATTCGGGTGGCGTTGGGCGCCGAGGGCTATACCCTCGATTGGCTGCAGGATGGCGTCGCGGCCCTGCATGCGCTGCGCACGGAGAACTTCGATTTGCTGCTGCTCGACCTCGGCCTGCCGCGCCTCGATGGCCTCGACCTGTTGCAGCAACTGCGCGCCGAGCAGCATGACGTGCCGGTGCTGATACTCACCGCCCGCGACGGCACCGCCGAACGCATCGCCGGGCTGGACGCCGGCGCCGACGACTACCTGGTCAAACCCTTCGACGTAGAAGAACTCAAGGCCCGCGTGCGTGCCCTGTTGCGCCGCAGCCAGGGGCGTGCGCAACCGATGCTGGAGCATGCTGGCATCCACCTCGACCCGGCCACCCAGCAAGTGCGCTACCTGGACGAAGACATCATCGTCACACCGATGGAATACCAACTGCTGCACCAACTGATGGTGCGCCCCGGCAAGGTGGTGACGCGCGAGCGGCTGTCCCGCGCGCTGTATGGCTGGCAGGACCGCGTCGAGAGCAACACCCTGGAAGTGCTGATTCACAACCTGCGTAAAAAACTCTCCACCGAACTGATCCGCACTGTGCGCGGTGTCGGGTATGTGCTGGTGCTCAAACCATGAGCTCGGTTCGCGCGCGCATCCTCATTCCCGTCTTGCTGCTGATATTGGCGGGTGACGCCCTGATCAGTTGGCTGGTATTGCGCGACAGCCACCACGAAATCGAAGAGGTCTACGACGCCCAGCTCGCCCAGAGTGCGCGCCTGCTGCAAGGTGTCTTGCGCCAGCGCGATCCCGGCGAAGCGGACTGGGACCGGTTGTACGAGGCGTTTGACCAGGCCATGAGCCGCGTCGGCGTGGAGGGCGTCGCCCATCCTTATGAAACCCGGTTGACCTTCCAGGTATGGCGCACTGACGGCCAGTTGCTGGTGCGCTCCGCCGAAGCGCCGATCCTTGCAGCGCCGCCGACCACATTCGGTTCCCACGACATCCTCGACAACGGCAACGACTGGTGCGCTTTCCTGCTCGCCGATCCGCAACAGGGCTTGCTGATCTGGGTGGGCGAGCGCGACGACATTCGCCAGGACCTGATCCAGCGCATCGTGCGCCACACGCTGTGGCCCACCTTGATCGGCGTGCCGCTGCTGACGTTGTTGATCTGGCTGGTGATCGGCTGGGGCCTCAAACCGCTGCGCGCGATGGTCTTGTCGATTCGCGGACGCAATACCGACACCTTGCAACCGCTGCACCTCAAGCCTCTGCCGACTGACCTTGAGCCCATGCAAACCGCACTCAACCGACTGCTGGTCCAAGTGGACGACCTGCTGGAGCGCGAGCGCCGCTTTATCGCCGATGCCGCCCATGAACTGCGTACACCCTTGGCGATCCTGCGTATCCACGCCCAGAACGCGCAAAGCGCCGCGACCCCGGAGCAACAGCGCGAGGCCCTGGATTTCCTGGTCAATGGCGTCGACCGCGCCACCCGTATTGGCAGCCAGCTGCTGACCATGGCGCGCATCGAACCGCAACTGAACAACCCCAAGCGCATCCCCGTGCAACTCACCGAACTGGTGCGCGAAGAACTCGCCGAACTGACCCCGCTGGCCATGGAGCGTGGCGTGGAACTGGTGCTCGAAGGCAATGAAGAGTGCTGGGTCGAAACCGAGCCGGTGGCACTGGCCATCGCCCTGCAAAACCTGGTGACCAACGCGCTGAACTTTTCCCCTGCGGGCAGCGAAGTAAAAGTGGTGATTGGCGCCGATTGCCTGAGCGTGGAGGATGAGGGGCCAGGGATCGACGAGGCGGAGTTGGCGCGCCTGTTCGAACGCTTTTACAGCCGCGGCAATGCCAACGGCGCGGGGCTCGGACTGGCGATTGTCGAGATGATCGTCGGCAAGATCGGCTGTCGCCTGGCGTTGCGTAACCTGGAGCAAGGCGGGTTATGTGCGCGGCTGCTGTTCAGCGTGCGCTGATGCACCGCTTTCGCAGCCTCGCTGAGGCTCGACAACTCCCACAGGTGAGCTTCATCGCGTCGGATATCGTGATCACACAGGGGATTGAAATAAGGGTGACACCGCCAATCCCCTGTGGGAGTTGTCGAGCTTTAGCGAGGCTGCGAAAGGATCACCTCGGTATGCCTGCCAGACCTGCGCATTTGCATCGCCGCCTTCGCGAAGTGTGACAGCTCGCCGTTTCAGTGCGGAACAATCCGTTTAAACTCGGGTCCAGTCATCACTCACTCTCACCTTGATAAGGACATCCTCCCGTGAAGCGAATCGCGCTGCTCTCCCTCGCCCTGGCCTTGGGCGCCTGCCAATCCAACCAACGCGACTCATCGCCCAGCCTGCTCAAGGACGGTATCCAACTGCGCCAGAAGACCGTGGCCGTGGATGCGGATCATGCCAAGGTCATCATGAAGGCCAGCGGTGGCACCAACCCTGTCGAATTCGCCGTGCGCCGCGAAGGCGACCCCGACCAGCGCCTGGAAACCCTCGGCACCGTCATGGACACCGGCGAAGGCAAAGTCTTCAACTGGATCGCCAAGCTCAACCAGACCGTCGCCAGCGCCGGGTTCAAGCGTTTTCCGCAGCTGGAACTCCAAGCGGATCCAGGCAAGAAACTCACCGTCTCCAGTTCAGCGAGAAGCCAGGGCAACGGCGCTTACTACAGCTGTGGCCCGGTGATGAGCACGTTCAGCCCGGAAAAGGCCAAGGTGTATCTGGTTGAGTTCCAGTTCAGGCTCAATAGTGCGGCGTGTGCCCAGCAGGTGTTTGATATTACGGATCCGGCGAATCGGGTGTTGATTGGAGGGGAGGGGAGTGAGGCGAAAGAGGGCTAAGCGGAGTTGATTAAACGGTGGGTTTTGCCCACCGTTTGCGTGCTGAAGACTGTGCGAATACCACACCGTTGAAGGTGTGGGTGTCGTAGTCGGAGAAGGGCCCCATCTGCTCGGGCGTCAGCATTGGATTGACCTTTTGCAGCAGGCCCGCTTCGTCGACCCACAAGCCGCTGTAGTAGCTGTTTTCATCCGTTCTCACGGACTCCTCCTTGTCGCTTTCATGCATCGCAACGATCCAGAAGATGGGCTCTGGGCGATCCAAGCGGGCTTTGGCTTCACTGAAAACCTCATCCCACGGGTGGCCCACTTTGGATAGGAGAAACCGGAACAGCGGAGTGTAATCAAAACCGTGTCGTTGATGGCTGTGCATCGAACCGCGGTTTGATCGTTTGTCTTTTTCGCTTTTAGTGTGCCGCTCGTACCGGTAGGCGCGACAAGTGCCGTGGCGCACGCCGTGGGTTCGGGTGTTGACTGAGCGGTAGAGGAGGAGCTTTTGCAGTGTGGGTTTCATCGCATTAGGACGCCTTTTGGCGTTGCTTTGGGGGCGGTGGCCAGGCGCCTTGGTACCGGAAGGAAATTTGGTAGTCGAAGCGATCGGGTTCGATCATGTGCTGGAAGTACGGCTGAATAATCGTTACCCAGTTAGGTTGAACGTTGAATACGTCGGCGTAGATCGCGGTTTCTTCGCCTAAACCTAATGCTTCAAAAACACTGTCTGGATCTGCGATATCCGCTGAATACTCATCCGCCTTCAAGTCATTGCTGTGTTTTTCGTACCATCGCAGTCTGATTTTCATTAGCATTTTCCGAGTTCCTTTTTATCTGTAAATACGACGTTTCGGGTCCGCCGGTCCGCGACGCTCGGCGGTGTAAGGATCAAATGCGCCGAGGTGTGTTAAATCGCTATTTCGATAGACTTCCAGCTCGCCTTTTTTAGAATCCCACTCAAATATTTTTCTTCCTTTTGCGTCTTTCCAACGTTCACGTAAGCCGGCTCCGCCTTTTCTCGGTGTTAAAGGCTTTTGGGGAATCAGACCGGGAAAGCCTGTTATGTCCTCCGTTTCGGGTGGAGAGAAGTAATCATGGTGTGGGTTTCTGAGCCCTTTCCTTGGCTGGTTTACCACCACATACAGCGGCCGAACCCCCGACTCCACCGGGAACACCAGGATAAAATCCCGATACTCCGGCGGATAAATCGGGTTCACCAGAATCTGTGCGGCCTTCTGCGTCGGCGGATAAATCCAGATTACCGGCGCTTGCGGCGCAGCCTCCAAGGCTGGAATACCCAGCGTGTCACTTGGATCAACGGCGGGCGTCCAGATCAGCTCCACGCCCTCGTCCAAGTCCGCCACAAACTGATCGCCACGGGTTTGAAACTGCACTACATCAATCATCTGCCAATCGGCATGGTTACCCGTGTAAAACCCATACCCCTTGAGCGTACCGTCCTCGCGTTGCTCAATATGCAACCGCATCTGCGACCGCGCCCGCTGCATCGAACGCAACTGCTCCTCGCTGTAGAGCGCGCTATCACCCAGCTTCGACGGCCAGGCCAGCGCCACCAACCCCGTCAACAAGCCTCCGGCGACGGACCCGACGGCAGTGGCCGCCGACTCCAAAACCGCCGAACGCAACGCCAACTGCCCGAGGCCAACGGGCAATGTGCTGCCGCTGATCTTGCGCAAGGCAACTGCGCCGCGGCTGTCCACCTCACGCCCACCCAGCAGGCTTAAATGGCCATACTCCTTGACCAACTCCAACGGGACATACCCAGCTGGATTAAAGTAGTGGGTGACGCCGTCAGGCAGTTGGCAGGGCTTGATGAAAACGCAGCCGCAAGGTTTGGCTAGCGTGGGTACCGGGGCAGGGGATGGCTCGAAAAAATCAACCGTCAGCGAATACGGCACACGCAATGGCTGCGGAATCAGGATGCGCTGTTTGAGTTGCTCTGCTTCGGTGGGGGGATAAAAGCGTTCTGACATGAGCGGCTCACTTCCTTGTGCGAGGAAGTGAGCCTACGGAGGCGAATCAGCGCCTGATATGCGCTTTGTTCGATGAGTTGCGTGGGAAAGTTCAGCGGCTTACCAGCGGCCCTCAGCACTGATACTTGAGCCCCACCATCAGATGGCGTGGGGCACCGCTGAAGTAGGTGTTGTACCGCCCATACCCGCTGTAATACTGGCGGTCGAACATGTTATCCAGTGACCGATGCACTCAGGTGCTTGTCGATGTCATAGCGCGCCAGCAGGCCCACCACTGCGTAGCTGCCTTCCTTGGCGTAAGCAATGAAGAACCTTGGGACGCCAAGGTCTTTTTTTGCCACCAATCAGCCCAGCAGATGCTTGGAAATCAACCGCGAGATTTCCACAATCGACGTCTTCCCCGTGAACTCAAACCTCACTTTTCCCAGCGACGAAAAGTAAATCTCCAACTCCGAATCCAGGTCAAACGTCCCGGATGTCTCCACCGAATACGCGACGATGTTTTTATACGGCAGCGACGTGAAGTCCTTCTTGCTGCCGGTAATCCCCTGCACGTTGACCGCGATGATGCGCTTGGTGGTGAACACCACGCCGTCGCGCATGGCCTTGTAGGCGTCGATCACTTCTTCACCGTCGAGCAGCAGGGCCGAGACGCGTTCGGCGTATTCGTTGTTTTGCTTGAGCTTGAAGAAACCTTTGTTGTTGAAGTCGATCATGGGCCGGTCCTTAGATAAGTAGTGCCGTGGGTGTATGACGTTTTGCTCGCGGATCTGTATCTAACGCGCGCATTTTGAACGCCCTACCATGGCGTCCAACCCTGCAACGTTGGCCAAATGTTTCACGTCGACAGAACAATACCCCAGGAGCCGAAGAATGCCTGAACTGTCCAGCTGGCTGGCCTATGCGCTGATTTCACTCGGCATGGTGCTGACGCCCGGCCCGAACATGATTTATCTGATTTCTCGGTCGATCTGCCAGGGACGAACGGCGGGTTTTATCTCGCTGGGCGGCGTGGCGCTGGGGTTTGTGGTGTACATGTTGTGCGCAGCATTGGGGATAACGGCCTTGGTGATGGCAGTGCCCTTTGCCTACGACGCCCTGCGCTTCGGCGGTGCGCTTTATCTGGTTTACCTGGCGTGGCAGGCGATCAAACCGGGTGGTCGTTCGCCGTTCCAAGTGCAGAGCCTGCCCCAGGACAGCCCGCGCAAGCTGTTCACCATGGGCCTGGTGACCAACCTGCTGAACCCCAAGGTGGCGGTGATGTATCTCTCGCTGCTGCCGCAGTTCATCGATCCGAACGGCCATGGCAGTGTGCTGGCGCAATCCCTGGTGCTGGGCTTTACGCAGATCTTCATCAGCGTGAGCGTCAACGCGGTGATTGCCACGATGGCGGGCTCCATCGCGGTGTTTTTCGTCACCCGGCCGGGTTGGCAAGTAGTGCAGCGCTGGCTGATGGGCTCGGTGCTGATGGGGCTGGCGGTGCGGATGGCGGTTGAAGGGCGGCGCTAGGTTGCCTTACTGGATGTCCTTAAGGTAATCCTTGAGGGCGTTTAGCGGTGCCGGCAGTTCATCAAGCTGACCCACGCTTTGCACATCAGCCGCCAACCGTTGCAGTTCGCGACCCATCACCGTATTGGCGCCGCCCAATGCCTCAAGTGCCTGATCAACACAGTCCGCTATCTTGGATTGAATAGCCGCCAGGTTCCCCTGGCGCACCAGCAGCCCAAACACTTCGCGTTCATACCCATCCATCACCAGGTCATCCCGCAAAACCGGGCTGCCGCCGTCCGTCTCGTGCACCAGTTTCAGTGCAAAGAGCGCAACCGCTTCCAGCGTCAATTCCATGGTTTCGGTGCCTCTGCTTTTTGGGGGAGGGCGATGATCACTGTTCTGTGCGTGAAAAAAAAGACGGAGCGCCGCGAATTTTGTGAACCCGTGCCCATTAACCCGCATGCACAAGGAACGATATTAATTAGCCATGCTCCAACCGCCGTGCCACGCCCACCCCGATGGGCGCACGGCTCATCGGCTCCCCCCTCACAAGCGCCTTCCGTCACCGGCGAGCTGGGCTGAAGGATGTCGGTGTGTCAGTGGCAGTCCTGATAGGCGCCCAACGTGGCGCAATGGCGACATCTGAAGAGGTACGCAGTAGGACCGTGGTCTTTTTCCAGCGCCTCGAAGAACGCCTGCCACTGCGGACCGTCTTCCAATCCGGTGGCGTCCTGAACCGCAGCGATCGCTTCGGCGCCCAGCGCCAGCAATTCTGCACGACCAGCCTTGCCGATGAATTGGCCTGCGTCGTTACAGTGGGTGAACCACGCTTCCTGCTGCCAGCCGCTGAAACCCGGCGTACGCTGGCTGACTTCGGCGACCTGCGCGTCGCTTAGCCCGGCGTCGCCGTCCAGGCCGATACTGTCCTCGTCGACAAATGTCGCACCGAGGCGCTCGTGGGCACTGCCATCGGCAATGCACCACGGGCATATGCAGGCTTCGTACTCTTCGATGGCATACACCGGACCCACGTATATGTAGCCCCGCGTCTGATTGCAACAGACGCAGACGGTGCTAGACGGTTGCACCGAGCCGCTGCCGACCGGGTCGTGGTGGTAAGTAAACTGTGGCAATGTCATGGGCATCTCCTTTGTCTTGATTGGTTCAGTCGCCCGCGACGACCGCTGCTACCAATTCTTCCAGCGACGAGTACACCTCGGCATCGTCGATGGAGGGGCATCCGGCGTCCAGCAGATAAAAGCGCGGGCTCGTGGTGCGCTCCAGTAAAATCAGGCGCCCTCCGGAGTCGTCGCCCACCAGTACATGGTCGGGAAAGTACTCGGCGATTTCATACGTTTGCTGACGTTCGAGTATCTCGTGGGTTGCATGGATTTTCACCAGGTCCGCCAGCATTGCGCCGTCACTGAATGCCCAGAACGTGCGGATCCAAGCGTCGGTAGGCAAGGCCAGGTGCCCAGCGGTCGTGTCGATTTGCGCTGCGCTGGCGGGTGGGTTTTTCTCGCTGTAGTGCATGTTCACAGTGCCTGCGTCAGCCAGGTGCCAGGTCGATAAAGCTGCACATAGGCGATGACACCGATCATCCCGATGCAGAACATCCATTGCAGCCAACTGAGGCCGGCAATCCGCTGGATCGCCCGCCATGGCCGTTGCCAGCGATACGCGTGTTCGCGAGCGACGGCACGCGCGGGTCGCAACAAGCCGATCAATCCAGTACCCACATACGTGACCAGCCCGAGCAACCCCAGCCAATTCCAGATCACCAAGGCCAGTGCCAGCAGCGGACCGCTGTTACGGATCACCAAGTGGCGACGGTCTGAGAGGAGCCGGTGGCGGACGCACCAGCGGCTGACGCGTTGATCGAGGTCATGCAGGCTTTCCGACAGGACGGCCCAGTAGTCCAGCAGCCATTTGCCGACTTGCGCCATCAGGTAACCACCCAATGCATACAACGGCAACATCAACAGCCAAGGACCCCAGTCGGTCACGCTGGCAAGTTGCCTGAGCGCGAGGCAGACGGTGAGTACGCTGGCTGCCCGTGTTACCCCATGGCGCACCGGACGATACCCGATCATGGCCTGCCAGAACCACGGATCATGATTGGGGAACAACCCCAGCAGATCGGCGAAACGTGTGGAAAATTCTGCCGACAACTGCTCGCACGCCTGCCAGTCTGCCTCGCCGAACGTGGCGGTCAGCGTTGCCTGCTGCGCGGGCTTCGTACACATCAGGAACAACGCCGCTGCATTGGCCGCGGGACTGGGCGCCTGCGCACGCTGTCGCGCCAGTTCACCCAACTCATCCAGCCAGGCGTGCTGCTCGCAACGCCGGTTCAATGCCTGCCACTGCGCCGGCTCGATGGGCACACACGCCCCTTCAGCATCCCAGCCGAACAGTCGGCACACCTGGCGAAACAACTGCGCTGACCAGTGCTGATGCACTGTGAACAGGTTGAGCACATGCACCTGCAAAGCCTGGCGATGGGTAAAATCCAGCAACCAGCCCTGCCGGCAGGCCCGCTCCAGGTGCGTGAAAAAGAAGGCTTGCTCGCCGGGTTTCATCAACTGCTCAAGGTCGGCGTACAGCGCAGTGGTAAGGGCCAGGACCAATCGCTGATGCGCGAACCCGCCGCTGTTGATCTGTTGCCAAGGCGTCAGCCATTGACGCTCTTCCGCGCCCCAGGTCAGCAGCGCCAAGTGCTCATCCGGCGCATTGACACAACGCTGGAACAGCAACTGTTCGAACTCGGCGGCGCACCCATGGGCCAAGGCTTTGGCCCAATATTCAGCTGCACGCGAGTCATCGAATTCGGACAGCAGCGCATGGGCTTGCTCCAGGGCGGAACGCGCCAGGCTAGGCGCCACATACTCTGCCTGATCAGGTGTGTCTGCTACGTTGCGCACGCTATGCAGCGCCTGCTCGTAGGCTTCGCGCAGGCGTTGGAAAGCAATGGGATCATCGTCCGGGCGCGTGACCTTGAGTAGCTTGGCGTATTGGCGTTTGAGAGTACGCTCGTCAGCGTGCACGGGGAGGTTGAGGACCTTCCAGCAGTCGAGGGTGGGGGCCATGATCAGTTATCGGCCGGCAAAAGGGGAGCGAGTTTGTGTTGAGGTGGGAGATGCACGCGTTCTTCCTTGAGGCTGGGTGCACGATCATAGCCGTAGAGGGGGGGGGGCGTTCATGTTATTGATTGACCGCGTCATCGTTGAGATCGTTCGCGGCGTTGTGCGAGGCGGTTTTTTCGGTGTTTACGGGGGCGGAGAGGGGGAGTGCACTTTTCTACAGGCGAAAAAAAAGACCTTGAATTTCAAGGTCTTTTTTTAAGATGGTGTCCGAGGGAGACTCGTGCGTGCCATATATTTCAAGTCTTGCAGCCTGATTATACATTCTGGGATACAAGCAGGGATACACGGTAAAGTTTGCTTCAGTCTTTAGCGTGATGGCTCTCCGCCAACCGTCCAGCTATCCTCATTTTTTTCTTGCGAATAATGACTATGACAACCTCCATCCCCGCCTTCAACGAACAAGGTTTTCTTCCTGAAGGCATCCATACTTGTTCGGGCTCCGAGTTTATCGAAAAATTCTGTTCGGAGAATGAAATCCGACAAAATTTCAGGAAAGCTGCTGTCGATATTTTCGATTTCGCAGCATCTAGGAATGCGAATTATGTGTTTATTGGTGGATCTTTCATAACCGAGAAGAAAGACCCGCACGATTTAGATGCGTTGATAGTTCTTAAGAGCAGAGAGCATATTCCTACAAAGAACGAACGACTTCTAATATCTGGGCGGCGCTTGGATGTGATGTTTTGTTCGGAGGATGATCCGAAAATTCTAAACGCCTTTATTCACTTGCTCCAAAATGGAAGATTTAATCAAAATCTTGGGATCATTCAAGTTTTGTTAAATTCTAGTCAGGCCGCCTGGGAAATACGTCAATTTACAGATGATGATACCTATGAGGTTATTAAGCGTGCATATATAAATAGGGAGCTTATAGAGCTCAATGAACCGGCAGGAGTATTGGTTACGGTTCACGGTATTATGTCCAACGGAGGGTGGAATACCCATGTGTTGCCTGCAGCGAGTAATCAAGGGTGGATCGTAGCTCCGTACTTCTATGGGTTTGAGACGCCAGACATACTGCTGAATAAAGGTAAGCGTAAAGCAGCAGTAGACGACTTTAGGGAGTGGATTTATGACATCCAGCAGACCTATTGTCAGAACGGTGAAAAGATTTCTGTTATCGCGCATTCGTTTGGAACGTATCTTGTTGGAGCCTACATGTCAGGTTTTGAGGAGGTTCCTCCTGTGACATTTAATACTATAATTTTGACAGGTAGTATTCTGAATGAGAATTATGATTGGGCTGCTTGTGCAGGAAATAAAGTTGGGAGGGTTAGAAACGAGATTGCTCCAAACGATCAGTGGGTGAAGTGGATGCCAGATAAAAAATGGATCGAGCTTGATCCGCTTTTTGGTCGAGCAGGAGTTAACGGATTTAATAGTGACTCATCAATACTTGATCAGCCACGTAATAATATTTTTGATCATAATAATGTTATTAAGCGTGACGTTGTCCGAACGATGTGGATGCCTTATCTGAATAGCAACAAGGGTGCTGGGATGAAAGAGTTTTTTGAATATCTGAAGAGGACTGCGTCTGCTAAGCCATAGGAAAGGTTTTGTTACTTCAGGTATTAAATACCCCTTGGGGACCCTGTAACTTCCTATGAGATACGGGGTCGGAAACCCGCGGGACTGTGGTAGCGGGAGATGCTGCAGCTTACTGAAATTTCAACGTTGAAATTGAAAGGATCTTGAAGGAAAAAGGACATCTTTACCGTTCCGGTAATGGTGGCCTTGGATCGATTGTTTCGTAGTGCAGATGCACAGGTGAACATGCAGTTCACCGGGTTCACCTGTTCACTAAGCGGGGAGTTCTCCCGCTAACAAGGTCCGGCGGGTTTCCTGCCCCGTACCTTCAAGAGTGCTACAGGGTCCCCACTATCGAACCAAAGCTAAGAGCATGACCCACATCGCTTGCGCTGGAGGAACAATACTAATGGGGCTAGGGGGATACCCTAATAAAACCGTGTTACGAGTGTTACACGTGTTACACAGGACTCCAAGCATTTGATTTTAAAGGATTATCGTGGCGTTACACAGCTGTGGCATGTTTGCCGATATGCGTGTTACATGGCAAATGGGTGTTACACCAATGAACGCCTTGGGAGGATCTGTTTGTGATGATTACGGTGTGTGTCATCGAACTAGGGGCTTTCGCTTAGAAGGCCCGCTACCGGCCAAAAGCGGCCGGTAGAACTGCTGAGCTGAGTTATTGTAGGTGCCTGCCTGATGGCGAAATGCCCCCGCTCCGGTTAGGCTGAAGATACTTCAGGGAGGGCATGCGAATGAGTCAGTATCTATTGAGCTTTGCCAGAAGCCACTTGAGTGGCAAATCGGATGGCTATCTGGCCCTTCTCTGGTGCATGGCCAAAGCGAGCCAGGATCGCGGACGCTATTCAGACCACATCAAGTCCTATCTCGCGTCGAGCGCTGACCAACTACTGAATACTAATTTTCAACGTATCGGTGCGCTCTTTAAAAGGGGGCTGGAGTCTAGGCCGGAACTGGACTGGGTGACGCCTTCAGGCCTCAGCCCATTGCTGGATTTGCAGGTTAAAAACTTCAGGGGCTTCGGCGAGTTGTCTGCGGATGACAGGGGATGCTTTCTGCGTTTTAGCAAAATGAAGAACATCTTCTACGCACCTAATGGTGGGGGGAAGTCTTCGCTTTGCGAGGCGATTGAGTACGGCACGACCGGGCATATCAAAGAAGCAGATCGCCGGAAAACGAAGGTGAAGGCATACATTGCGAGGAGCAGTGTGAAGCCGACGCTGTCGTTGGTGGGCCGGGACAGAAAAGCCGTGACCAAGAGTCTAGCTTGGTCAGCGTGCTTCATTGATCGCAACCGTCTTCAAGAGTTCTCATTGCTCGGCTCTAAGGATACTGGGAGCGCTGAAAGCGATGTAGTGGCCAGTCTCTTCGGCCTTGAAGAGTTTCAAGAGGTTATCGGGCGGTTCGTGAAACCGGAGAGCTTCAATCTCAACCAGTACTTTAAGCCAGACCAGGCCGAAGCGTTGACCCAGGTTGAATTAGCGCGAAAAGACCTCCTTGCCGAGCGCCAGGGTCACTTCAAAAGCATGACTGAGATCAATGACCAAGTATGCGAGGCGCTCGGTCTGCAGTCGGATCAGCAATCTGCTGTTCGAATTAGATTTTTGCGGCTGAAGAACGAGATCGAGCTGAAGATCCGCAAGGCGGAGCAACTGAAACTTGCAGAAGCTCCGGTCGTTGATTCTTTCGTTCGAATCGAGCGAGCAGCACGTGCCGCTCGCTACCTCCTTGCCCGAAAGTCGATGATCGAGACTTTTTTTTTAAAAAGTGCCAAGGATGTTAACTACGAAGCCGTTTACTTGGCCATTAAAGACCTGGGCCAAGTGGAAGAAAATGACACCTGTCCAGCATGCTCTACTCCGTTGCAACTCGTCGTGGAGAACCCATTTGAAAAGGCAAAACGAGAGCTCCAGGCCTTAAGCCGGCTGGAGCGTTTAAGAGCTGCTGACCAGCGCAATGACGAGAAGATTCTTCAATTCGTTAGAGCGGTGGCCGCTGGGCTTGTGGGAGTCGAAAAGAACACCCGGCTGGATATCCCTTGTCGTCTTCATCTAGACGACCTCAAAAGCGAATTGGCCAACCTCCAGACATCCGCCGACCGAGGAGCGTGTGCGGCATCCGTGCTAAGTCACTTTGACTCGCTTGTTAGAGATGAGGCAGCCGAGATCGAGACCTACCTACAGGCTTGTAAACAGAAGGACGAAGTGTTCGCACAAGCTTCGGAGGAAATCTCCCGCCTAAGTAGTTCGGTCGAGTTACTCCAGCAGAAGCAAGATGCAATCAAAGACCTGTTTGGTGCCAAAAATACCTGTAGAAAACTGATTGAGACTGCAGGCAAAAAAATCGCGGGCCTCATTGTTCGACGAAATAGTTTAAAACGTGATGACGCCGATACGGCTCGGTTCAATACCCTCATTCGTCAATTGCAGGATGAGTACGGCAACCTCTATCAAGATCTGCTGGGGTACAAACTGTACCTTGAGAAAGCACGTATTACTGGGATCGAGACGAAAGCGGCTGAGTACTACAAAGCCATCAACGATCATGACGATGAGCATGAGCGTATTGATGCTATCCGCTTCGAGAAGATCAACGACAGCTATCGAATCAAGATCAATGGTGCGAACGGCACAGTGCAGGACGCTTTCTCGGTGTTGAGCGAAGGGCACCTTCGTGTGCTCGGCCTTTCGCTTCTGCTGGCAATGGCAGAGAAGAATAAGCTCCCACTGATTGTCTTCGATGACGTCGTGAACGCGATCGATAGCGATCACCGGTCGAACATCATCGATCTATTTTTCTCTGACCGTTACCTTCGGCGTACTCAGATGGTCGTGACAACACATGACCGTCTGTTCTGGGAGCGCTTCTGCATCATCGCTGATCGGCACCCTCAAGCCGATCAGCATACAAGTTGCGTTTTAAGTTATACGAACAAAGGCATCGTGGCGCTCGACCACTCCGGTGGGTTTCAAGGCAAGGTGCACGATGCATTGCGCGTTTATGACGTGAGGCAGGCATTGATCTATTGCCGGATTTGGTTTGAGTCAATTGTGATCGAGTACTGCCTGGAGAATGCCGTGTCTATCACTGCTCAGTTCGGCAAGTCTCAGCTGAAGAAGAACGTATATCTGCAGGTCAGTTTAGAGAGAACCTTCTCACTGATCGAGCCGGTGCTCGCTTATGATCCTGTCCACTTCAATCTGATCAAAAATGATCTGGTGAACTGGGCCGGCCAGAACCAGGAACACCACGCATTTGATGAGGGAAGTTTGAACTTCGTACATTCAAAAACTAGCAAGGAAGTGGTCAGGATCTACGACGCGATTCGCTTACTTGAATGCCAGCTTTTCCCCCTCAAGAAGGACATTGCATGTAAGGCATTGCTGGTTGAAGTGAACGATAAGGTCGATCAGTGGGTAGGGAAGCTTGCAAAGCTTGCCCAGGCCCCAGAAGGGGTGCAAAAGGACGCTGAGGCGCGCCTGAGACTCTTGCGCAGGCGTGCAGATGAGCTGACTCAGGAGCTAGCTTACATCGCCTTCTGCCTTGCCGAGATGGCCAAACTGAATCTGCCAAACCGCCAGATGCAGCCGGATGATGAGCTTTTGGAGGAGAAGGGGTAGGAAGCAGACGTCCGCTTTCATCAGACCACGACACAAGCGCCGCTGAGCGGTAGATGCACATCTCCTCCAAGCCAGATTGATAGACAGTCTAAAGGGTGGCACTGTGCTATTTTAGGCGTCTAGGAGGGTCGAGTCGAGGTTGGGGAGTTTTCTCCCGCAGCATTGACAGACCAAGAGAGATACAATAAGTACGATTGGAGTGCAGGGAGCAATGGCAATAAATTTTGATGTGGTTATTGAAACACCTGAATACGAAGTAGATATGAAGGCTGGACTGGATACCCTCCAAGGGATTTCAGACGCGACCCGAATTATTGGTGAGACGTTGTTGACTCAAAAGGTACCGCAACGTATCAGCTACAAAAGCGATGTGAGAACAACACTTAAAAAAACCTTTCCGGGATCGTACGGTCACATATTCAGTTTAGACTTAATGAGTGAAGAACTTAAAAAGCAATACCGAAAAATTGGTTCCGCTACTTTTTCAGAACTTATGTCATACTTTACTAAAGAAGCGTTGCATATAGATGTAGACGTGGATTCGCTATCAGAAAAAGCTCAAAAAACTCTTGAGGCGCTTGGCGAAAATACTGAAAAACTGATAGAGCAATTACGAGAATCACCACTTCGCAACATTCACGAGGTTCCTAAGAAATTCGGTTACAAAGTACTGTTGAATCGCCGGAATAGCGCCATCAATAGAGAAGTACTTGTCCAGTTTGACAAAGAAACATCTCTAGTGTTGGATGCAAAAAAAACTGATGAAAGGGTCACCCTGCTGGCAAGTATTCGAAGACTTAATACCAATACGGGAAACGGCCGACTTCAAGTGAAAGACGGTGAGGAAACAGTCGCATTTGGTTTTTCTACAATGTATCGAGACGTAAGGCTGGCGACCAAGAAAAAGTTCTCAGAAAATCTGGACTATAATAATGGCATTGATATTGAGCATTGGAAGTATTTGGAGATAATCGCGGCCCCAGTGAAACTTCAAGATGAGAAAATCGTGAAGTACATTGTGTTGGGCTTTCACGATGAGTAATAGATACATAAGCATTGCTGCCGGATTGATTGCGCTGGTTAGTCTGCTTTATCTAGGGAATTTCTATTTCCGCCTAGGGTATGTGGTTTCGGACAGTCCTGAAGCTTGGGGGCAGTTGGGAGATTACGTCGGCGGCGTCCTAAACCCATTGCTCAGTTTCGTGTCGATCGTTTTATTGATAAAGTCACTTGCACTGCAAAATGATGCCAATAGTGATCTTAGAGATGAGATTCGAAACACTAGAAAAACTGAAAGGCTTCGGTCCTTCGAAGCGCAGCTGTTTCACATGATCGAATCTCAGCGATCATTGTTTGATTCCTTGCGCTTGGAAATCTCTTTGAATGGCGAAGACATTGAAAAATTTGGTGCGGATGCGGTTATAGCAATAGAGGATGAGATCATAAGAATTAGAAAAGAATTTGATCTGGATCAGTTTGGTGATGATCGCATACGTGAATTTCTGGAGCGCGTGGACGCCACCGATAAAATCTTTGGTGTTACTCGTATTTTCTATAATATAGTCAAGCTAATCACTGACAAACTAAGTGATGGTAATGGCTTTGAGAAAAGTGATCGTACTGCTCATTATGTGACGCTAATAAACTTCAGTGACTTTGCTCTCCTTCGACTTATAATGATTTCTGTTCAATTTATGGATTACCATTCGGTCGAGTATTTAAAGAAAAACTTGGAGTTCGGCTCGGTTTTAAATGACATGTCACTTGGATATTCATTATACTAATGATCATCGGTTTAAACTCCTTGTCCTACCCTTCATTGCCTCTGATTTACTGGGCACGTTCGACTGACTCCTTCTGCTCGAAAGCGGCCGCTATCGACCGATTCTGTTGAAAAAGTCGGATTTTCAGATCACCTGAACTCAGGCACGGCCACCA